>JAISJR010000006.1 GCA_031261425.1 Planctomycetota bacterium | reverse complement strand
TTGGCTTCGCCTCTGGCTTCGCCTTTGGCTTCGGCTTCGCCGCAAGCATAGACCATCTCCGCCTCGTAAGTCGCGAGGGCTTTTTCTTCTAACGATACCATTTTGCGCTCCTCCTCCGTAAAGTTCACCGCTTCAAGTAATCGCGCCGCGCGGCGGATATGTTCAGGCGCCGACTCCGCCACCGCGCCGCTCAAAAAATAATCCCGCCAATAACGCTGATTATCGTTGGCAAAATTCTTTTTGCGCAATTCAAAATACGCAATTCGTAAATAATTTTTCGGAAAACTCCGCTGATGGCGCACGTCATACAATTCAAAAATCCGCCACGCATCGTCGTCATCGGGAAACAAATTAAACTTCGTAATGTTCAGCGACAACACCGGACGAAGCGACGCATAACGGTCAATTTTTCCCGCCGCGTTGGGCGGTGGAAACTGATTATACCCGTCGCAAAAAAGGTCGCAGGGATAATACAACGAGCGCGGGAGAAAATGATACTCTTTATTTATCTGTAATTCGGCGGTGAAATCGGCGTCTTGCGGTTTCAGCACGGCGGTAATATCGCGCGCGGTTTGCCGCAACTTCGCCGCGCCCGCGCCGGAACCGTCGCGCAAAAATTCGCGATACGCCTCAATGCTGTATGGATTGCGGAGTTCGATTTCCGCGGCGGTGAGGTGATAGCCGAAATAATCGTTGACCAAACCCGCCAAGACATCTTTGTCTTTTTCGCTGGCAAAAATTTTCTTAAACGCCAAGTCGTTAGTCGGTGAAATTTTCTCGGTCATCGGTAGCCCTTTATGTGAGGTTAGACCTATTTTTGCCGGCGAAGCATACGCGCCGTTAAATGTTACGCCAAAAGAAAAAAGCCGTTATCAATTGAATGGAGCATTTCTAATGTCGAGCATTTCCAATTCTTTCCGCCTGAAAGAAATCGGCGCCGGTAAGCGAGATTTTCACTTTTGTAACGGCAATCTATCGCGCAAACCGTGATTTGACGGCGCCGCGTTTGGCGCATAGAATAAGTGAGGTCAGCGCGGTGGTCGCGCTATTTTTTATGTAGGAGAAGCGAATGAAAAAGTTCTTGGTGGCGGTATGTGCGTTAATCGCGTTGAATGGCGTGATTTTGGGCGCCGAGGTGATTTTCCCGAAGAAAACTCCCGCCTTGTCGATTACGTTTCCGCAGGATTGGAAGGTCGAAGTGGAGGATGTCGTGTCGGCGTTGTCGGCGGACGAAAGTTGCGGGATAGTCATTATGAGCGTCGCGGCAGACGATTTCAGCGCGGCAATGGAAGAACTGGCGCCGGAACTTGACAAAATCGTGAAAGATTTTGAGGCAACGCAGGAATGGAATCAGGAACCGGTCGATATTAACGGCTTTCACGCGTGGTTGACCGAAGGCACCGGCGAAATGGACGGCGACGCGGTAAATGTCAGCGTCTTAGTCGTCGCGAAAGAAGGTAGCGGCATGGCGTCGTTAATTCTGAGTTTCTCCACCGACGAATCCGAAAAAGTTCACGCCAAAGCGATAGAAAGCATCGTCAAATCGTTGAAACCGGCAAAATAATGCGTAAAAGGGGATTAAGTGTTTTAAGAATCTGAAGAATCTGAAGATTCTTAAAACACTTAATCTTTCTTTTCCCTAATTCTTCCCGCCGCGGTCGCGCTTGAAATTTTCCGCGCGCTTATTGGAGCGGTCTTGCGCCGCCGCTTCGTCTTCCACGCTCTCCGCGCGACTCCGCGCCACTTTCTGTTGCCGTTCCGGCGCCGCCGGTTCCGCTTGGCGAGTCGCCGGAATCGCTTGTCGTTTCACCGGTTCGGCTTGACGAGTTATCGGCGTCGGTTTCGGAGTCGCCGGTTGTCGTGCCGGTGGCGCTTGACGGGTTTCACTGCTCACTGCCGACTGCCCACTGTTTCTCACCGGTTCGGCTTGACGAGTTATCGGCGTCGGTTTCGGAGTCGCCGGTTGCCGCGCCGGTTCCGGTTGGCGCGGTTTCACCGATTCTTCTTTACGCGGTTGCGCCGATTCGCGTTGACGATTCGGTTCCGCTTGGCGGGTTACCGACTGCCCACTGCTCACTGCTGACTGCCCACTGTTTCTCGCCGGTTCGATTTGACGGGTTGACTGCCCACTGCTCACTGCCGACTGCCCGCTGTTTTTCGCCGGTGGCGCTTGACGGGTTTCACTGCTCACTACCGACTGCTCGCTGTATTGCGGGGCGCGGTTCACCCAGCCGTTGTTTTGCCGTTGTTGCCATTGGTTGTTTTCGCCGCGCCGATACACGTTGCCGCTACGGTCGGTCATAATGCTCTCGCGGACGTTATCGCGCACTACGGGGGCGGCGGAACGCGGCTCGTTATGCCGCGCGACGACCGGCGCGGGACGCGGGCGCAACACCGGACGCGGAGCGGGGCGGTCGCGTCGCGCGTCGTCATACACGTTGCGCCGGTTGGCGTCGGCGAAAAAATTGAGGTTGCTATCGCGGTAGCGTTGCGGTCCCCACCAATTGCCGGCGTAGGCGTCGCGACGGAAATTCACCGCGAAAAAGCCGCTCGAACTCCGCCGGCCAATCGCGAAAAACCAATCCGCCGAAGAACTGTGATAGGCGGCGCGAAAACCGAAAGTGTAGGGGCGCGGAAAATACCGGTGCCGATACCACGGGCGATAGTAATAACCGGTGCCATAGACGATGACGCCGCGATAGTAAAAACTGCCGGTGTAACCCGGCGTGTAGCCGACGATGACGTATTCCGGCGACCGCTCATAGACATACACGTAGCGCGTGTAGTAATACGGATGACTCGGCGGCAATTGATACAGCGCGTCCGGCACGACCGCGCAAACCGTCCATAAATGCGGCGTCGCGCCGGCATACCACACGCCGTTCACGCAAGCGTAATACAAGTTTTGATAGTAAAAAACCGGTTGCGACGCATTGACGACATAACGCACGGCGGAGTTTTCGACGGTCGCAAATTGCGGGTCGCCGTCGTATTCGACGGTTACGACGGGCGCGTCTTTCAGCAAAATTTTTGTCGTGTGCGGAATCTGCGCGTCCATCGCCGCCTCGACCGCTTCGTCCGTTCCCGCCACCGCCGCGCGCGCGGCAAAATTTTCGTCGCTCGCCGGAATTTTTTGGAAGTCCGCCGGTAGCGCGTCGGCTTCGACATATGCCCAATTTTTCTCGCTCAATTCTTTATTCGCGAACCACCGCCCCGACAACAGCACAAAATACTTGCCGCTACCGGCGTCGTAGAACAACGTGTTTTCGCTGTTGGTTACTTTCATTAAATTGCCGTTTTGCGGCGACATTCGCGTCGCGCCGTCGATTTCGATTAACTCCGCCGGTTCGGTGCTGACGATAATTTCCGGCGCGGCGGCGATGCTCGGCATCACGACGTCGTCCGCCGCCGCTGAAATAATCGCGGCGGGAACTTTTTCGGCGGCGAGCGCGCGCCATTTGCCGGCGAGCGCCGGCGCGGCGAACCACGAAGTCCCGCCGGCGAGATAGTATTTTTTATCGAGCAAAAAAATGCCGAACGGCGAATTGACGAGTTGCAACACGGCGGAATTTTCCACCGGCGAATACTGCGGGTCGCCGTCCACGACGACGAGCATCGCCGGCGCGCGGCGGACAAAAATTTTCGGCGGGTCGTGGCGGATATTTTCGTCGTCCGCCGCCGCCCGCAACGCGGCGGTCAAATCTTCGAGCGAAATTTTGAACGACGACGGCGCGGCGAGCGCGTTGAAAGAAATTTTAATCGCTTCGGCGTCGAGCGCGGTCGCGTCGGCGAATTTCAGTTTGGTCATCGCGATTTTCCGCACGGTCGCCAGACGCTCGTCGCGGTCGCTGTCGAGTTCGGCGGCAAACCACGCCGCGCCGAATTCCTTGTCGGTTTTGCCGGACGGCGTGAACGCGACGGCGGCGCGGGATTTCAACGTCGTCCCGCTTAATTCTTCGGGTTGCGGGCGATAAATCGACAACTCGCCGGCGGGCAGAGACAATGATTTCGGATAGTCGTCGTCCGCCGCGTTTGCCGCATTTGCCGGCGCAAAGGGCAGAAGCGCGAACCACAGCGCGAGGAGGATGTTTTTCATCGGGGCGTCCTTGTAAAAGAGGTGGGCGAAAAATTTGCTTACAACTTATAGTCGCCGAAAGGACGCAAGTGTAACCGATTTTTTGCGTTAATTTGATTGGTTTAACCGCTTCGCTTCGCGCGAGTTTAACTAACGCTATACCTGACTACTCGGGGCGCGACTATACTGCTTGAATCTAAACTCTTAACTTTTCAATCGCTATGACCAATCGCACGCGCCGCCGACAGGACTGGGCTGAACTCGCGACGTTGACGGCGCGGGCGCGCGCGTGGCGCGGCTTGTCCGCCGCCGAATTATGGCGGTTTGATTATCTTTATCGCCGCGCCGCCGCCGACTTGGCGCAAATCGAAGCCCGCACGACCGACGCCGCGCTCCAACAATATCTCAATCAACTCGTCGCGGCGGCGCACAGCGTCATTTACACGCCGCCCGCCCGTTCGGGGCGGGGCGCCGGCAGTTTTTTCGGCGCGACCCTGCCGCGAATTCTTGCGGCGCATTGGCGCGCGCATTTGTTGGCGCTACTGATTATGCTCGGCGGCATCGGCGCGAGTTACGCGCTGATTGAGCGCGACCCGCTCGTCGCCTACACGTTTCTGACCGGCGACGCTTACGGCATCGAAGACCCGCGCGCGCCCGGCGCGGAACGCGAAACGTTGGAGGCGGTCTTGCGCGCCGGTCGCGACGACGGCAATCAAGAAAAAGCGTTTTTTTCGGCGTTGCTGTTCGTCAACAATTTGCGGGTGGCGCTGTTCACGTTGGTGTCGGGGCTGTTGTTGGGCGCGCCGACGGTGTTGTTGATTTTTTACAACGGGATGCTCATCGGCGCGTTTTTGCACCTGTATCACAGTCACGGCATTTACGCCGAAACGTGGGCGTGGTTTCTGCCGCACGCCATTCCCGAACTCGGCGCGGTGGTGTTGTGCGGCGGTTTCGGGTTGGCGTTGGCGCGGGCGATTATCGCGCCCGGTTATCGCTCGCGCTTGGCGAGTTTGCGGGCGTGCGGGCGCGAAGTGTTGAGCGGCGCGTTGGGCGTGGCGATTTTGGTTTTGCTCGCGGCGCTCATCGAAAGTTTTTTGCGCCAGAGCGAACTTTCAACCGGCGGACGCTTGGCGTTTGCGGGCGGCGTGTTTTTGTTGCTGGCGGGCTATATGGCGTATGGCGTCCGAAAGAACAATTCACAATTCACAATTAACAATTAACAATTGCGGAGTTTTATGGTCAAAGATTCGCTTCGCGAGCGCTTGCGGATTTGCCAATAAAAACTCCACCATTGTTAATTGTAAATTGTAAATTGTTAATTGCTCTTGAAACCGACGATAGAGCAACCGGCGGATTGCGCCCGCACAAAATCGCGGTCGCGGCGCTCCATTACCGCCTGCGCGAAACGCCGGTAATCGGCGGCGGACGCGCTCAAAAAAATCAGCGTGCCGTCGTTGAACACGAGGTGTCCGCCGCGCGCGTAATTTCCCGGACGGTCTAACAAAATAATCGCGTTGGCGGGGAGCGAAAAATCGTAATACGGCACGAGCCAAAAATCGGACTCGTCGGCGGCGGAAGCCGCGCGCGGCAGGCGCAAGGCGGCGGCGTCCGCGAGTAGCGGGACGACTTCCGGCTCGCGCGCCGCGCGTGGCGGCAAATCCAACAATTCGGTTAAATTTTTCGGCGGACGCGCGAAGTATTCTTCGGACTGAAATTTCTTCACCGCCGCGTAAAGCGTCTGCAACCGTTCTTTGCCGAGCGCCGTCGTGTCTTCGTCCTCCCACTCCGCAATCAGCACCACCGCCATCGTCGTGATAATCGCCGCAATCGCGATGCCGAAGATCAAAAAAATCAGCCGCCGCACCTGCGGCAAAGAGATGCCCGCAAGCACCGTCAGCAGGATTTTTTTGATGTCGAATTTTTGCATAGTGATTCGTGAGCAGAGTTTAGAGTTAAGAGATTAGAGTTTAGCGGTGGAGTTATCTTAAAAATGCGCGAAGCGCAACCTCCGCTCAACTCTCAACTCTCAACTTTTAACTCTTATTTCACCGCGCTAAATCCGTCGCGGTCGAGTTCGCGATATTTATTGTTTTTCGTTTTTTCATTGACGCCCCACATCATTTTTTCTTGTTCGGCGAGTTCTTCTTCTTTGGTCTTTTTGTTTTCTTTTTTGTCGCTCTCAAAGCCGAGGTCAAAGCCCTTGGCGTTGGCTTTCGCCAATTTCGCCATTGTGTCGGCGTCGCGCGTCTCGGCGAAGACCTGCTTCACTTCCCCGCGATAAACCAACAAACTGCCGGTCGGATAAATCCATTCCTGCCAGCCGGCATAGATGTTTTCGCCGGCTTCGATTTTTTCCGGCTTGCCGATTTTCGGCAAAATGTCGGTCGTGCGCATACCGGCGCGAATCGCCGTAACGTCGTTGCGGTCGTCCGAGAATTGCCCCCACTCGCCGGCGAATTGGCTCAAAATCGACCCGCCGCAACCGGTCAACACCACTGCCAACGCAAGTAAAAACCAAGTTTTCATCGGGGGGTTCCTTATTTGAGTTGAATAACCTCCGCTTAATTCCCCTCTACGGAGGGGTGGCAATCGGCGGTTAAGCCGCCGATTGACGGGGTGGTTTTTCGCGTTGCCCCAAATTCCATAGCGCGATTCTGGGGTATAATCGTCAACCACCCCGTCAGTCCGGCAAACCGCGCCGGACTGCCACCCCTCCATAGAGGGGAATAAGAGTAGTTCTGTTTATCGTTCGCCGGCGGTTGAAAAGTTGATTAAATTATGCGCCGGCTCGCCGTTTTCGCGTTCTCAATATGGACGCTCTCGCCCGTCCGCGCCGGTCATTTTGACCGCCTCCCGTCGCGCCTTCCGCCGCGATTTCCCGCGAAAAAACGCCCGTCCGCTTTTGGCACAAAGATTGTTTATGCGCGGCGACCGTCATCTTATCACAGGAGGGAAAAATTATGTCCGCCGAAAAAATGGAATTCAAAGCCGAACTCAAACAAGTGATGGAAATCATCGTCCACTCGCTCTATTCGCACAAAGAAATTTTCTTGCGCGAACTCATCTCCAACGCCGCCGACGCCATCGGCAAAATCCGCTTCGACGCGCTCACCGACGCCGAACTCGCCGAGGGCGACGCCGATTTTCAAATTAAAATCATTCCCGACGCGGCGGCGAAAACGCTCACCATTAGCGACAACGGTTGCGGCATGAGTCGCGAAACGCTCATCAACGACCTCGGCACCATCGCCCGCTCCGGCACCAAAGCATTCCTCGAAAAAATGAAACAGGCGAAGTCCGAAAACGTTGACTTAATCGGGCAGTTCGGCGTCGGTTTTTATTCGGCGTTTATGGTCGCCGATAAGGTCGAAGTTATCACGCGCGCGCCGCGCCAAACCGCGGCGACGAAATGGACTTCTTCCGGCGAAGACAGTTTCACCATTGAGGCGGCGGAACGCGACAAACGCGGCACGACCATCATTTTGCACTTGCGCGACGACGAAAGCGAGTTCGCCGAAACGTGGCGCTTACGCTCGCTGGTGCAAAAATTTTCCGACTTTATCGAGTATCCCGTCGTCCTCGTTACCGACGAAAAAAAGCGCGATAAAGACGGCAAGGAAACCGACGAAATCGAACACAAGGAAGACATCGTCAACTCGCGGCAGGCGATTTGGCTTCGCGCCAAAAGCGAGGTCAAAGACGAGGAATACGCCGAATTTTACAAGCACATTTCGCACGATTTCGACGCGCCGTTGAAAACGATTCCTTTCGCCGCCGAGGGCGCGCAGGAATTTAAGGCGCTGATGTTTATTCCGGCGCGCCGCCCGTCCGACTTTTTTATGCGCGAACAGCGCCACGGCTTGCAACTCTACGTCAACCGCGTGTTCATCACCGAAGAGTGCGACAAACTGTTGCCGCCGTATTTTGCGTTCGTGCGCGGCGTGGTGGACAGTTCCGATTTGCCGCTCAACGTCTCGCGCGAAATGTTGCAGGAAGACCGGCAACTGCACAAAATTCGCAAGGCGCTCGTTTCGCGCCTCTTCGCCACGTTCAAGGAAATGTTGGAAAAAGAAAACGAAACGTATCTTAAATTTTGGGCGCAATTCGGCGTGATGTTGAAATCCGGCTTGATGGGCGACTTTGAAAATCGCGAGTCGCTTCTTGATTTATTGCTGTATCCGTCCACGCGCGCGGGCGGGGAAAACGTAACGCTGGCGCAATATGTCGCAGCGATGCCGGCGGGGCAGGAAGAAATCTACTATATGATTGCCGAAAATCGCGCGATGGTCGAAAATTCGCCGTATATGGAGTATTTCCGCGAGCGCGGTTACGAAGTGCTGATTATGACCGACCCGGTCGATGAAACGGTCGTCGCGGCGGCGCCGGAATACCAAGGCAAAAAGTTGAAAGCGATTGACCGCGGCGAACTCGCGGCGAAAGACGAAACGCCGGCGGCGGAAAAAGAACAGCGCGAAAAAGACAACAAGGATTTATTGGCGTTCATCAAAGAAACGTTAGGCGACGAAATCGCCGAAACGCGCCTGTCGGCGCGGCTGAAATCGAGTCCGCTTTGTTTAATCGGCGAAGAGGGGCAAATCGGGGCGCAGATGGAGCGGCTGTTGCGCGAGTTGGGGCAGGCGGCGCCGGAGCGGAAATTGGTGCTGGAAATCAACCCCGACCACGCGGCAATCGCGGCGTTGCGGTCGAAATTAACGGCGGACAAAAACGCGGCGACGGAGGATTTGCGCTTGCTCTTCGACGGCGCGGTGATTGCGTCCGGCGGCAAAATCAAAGACCCGGCGGCGTTTCTGCAACGCGCCGCGAAATTGGTGGCGGGGGCGTAAAGTCCTTATTCCTCACTGATGTTACGCGGTCAACGAAAAGACGCGAATTTTTACGAATAAAAAAAAGAGATTTTTTGTCCACGAATTACACGAATTACACGAAATTAAAGAGCCGGAAAACGGACAAAAAATTTGGAAAGCCCACTAACCTTCGTTTCGCTCGGTTTCGGGTTAATTCGTCTAATTCGTGTTAATTCGTGTTAAGTTCTTTTCGTGTTCATTCGTGGCTTCTCTTTTTTTTTTGCGCGTAACGTGAGTTCCTCATTTTCGTAATTTTTAATTCCCTTAAAAACGGCTCCTCCAATGCTCCCGCACGGCAAGGATTTTCTATTGCATCTACAGGTTGAATGCGGCTTGGCGAAGAATACGTTGCAGGCGTATGAGCGCGATTTGGCGGATTTTTCCGCTTATATGGCGGAGTGCGCGCGCGCCGAAATCGCCGCGATTACTGCCGAGGATGTCGTCGCTTTCGCGGGCTATCTCGCCGACCGCGGTTTGGCGCCCGCCAGCCGCGCGCGGCATCTGGTTACCGTGCGGCAATTTTTCAAGTTTTGTCTGACCGAAAAAATCCGCCCCGACAATCCCTGCGACCATCTCGACCAGCCGAAACTTGACCGCTATTTGCCGGACGAATTGTCGCCCGCCGAAATCGAAAAAATGTTGCGCGTTGCCGGAGAAGCAACGGGTGATTTGGCGATTCGCAATCGCGCGATGTTGGAAATGTTTTACGCCAGCGGGGCGCGCGTCTCGGAAATTTGCGATTTGCGCTTGCGGATGATTGACTTGCCGGCGCGGACGTTGCGCTTGCGCGGCAAGGGAACGAAAGACCGCGTCGCGCCGTTCGGCGAGCCGGCGGCGGCGGCGTTAGAAAATTATTTGCAAAACGTCCGCCCGAAATTAGACCGGTTTCATCAACAACCGTTCGCCTTTTTGTCGTGCCGCGGCAAAAAAATGTGCCGGGAAAATCTCTATGAAATCGTGCGCGCCGGCGCCAAACGCGCCGGCATTGCGAAGAAGGTCTATCCGCATTTATTGCGCCACAGTTTCGCGACGCACCTGCTCGCCGGCGGCGCGAATTTGCGCGCGGTGCAGGAAATGTTGGGACACGTCGATTTGGCGACGACGGAAATTTACACTCACGTCCACGACCGCCGCAAATTCGACACTTACCACGATTTCCACCCGCGGGCGTAACGGCAATTACAATTAACAATTGACAATTAACAATTAACAATTGAGGAGTAGATTGTCAAAATGGCGCACGGTAAATCTGATAATCAAATTTCTTAATTGTTAATTGTTAATTGTCAATTGTTAATTGGCTTTCCTCAGCCACATACTCACCGCCCCGGCGCCGGTTTTGGCGAAGTCGGCGGCGGCGGCGGCGAGGTGTTGCGCTTCATTTTTGAGTGCGTCAAAATAGTCGGTAGCCGACCGCAAGTCGGTAGCCGAGCGCGAGTCGCCAGCCGAGCGCAGGTCGTCCGGCGTCTCCGACCATAAATCATTTTCTCCGCCCGCCGCGAGTTCCATTTCCGATAAATCGCCGGCAAACGCGCCCCAATAAACCGGCTCCGCCGCCGTTTTTTCGTCGCCGCGCAATTGGGCGTATTCGGCGCTGTCCGCCCATTTTTTAATTTCCGCCGCCCGCAAACCGTAGCGCGGCAAATTGAAATACAAATTCGACCACGTGCGAAACAGCGGACACGCCGGCGTTTCGCGATACGCGGTCAAATAACGCTCGCCCTGCGCGATTAACTCGCTCGCCGGAATTTTGCCCCACGCCGACGGCGGTCCCAAAAATTCCAGCACTAAATCCACGTCGCCGGTTACCCATAACGCGCCGCGGTCGCCGGACATTTCGGCGGCGTAAAACCATTCTTCCAACAACATCCGCGGCAATGCCGTCGCGCCTTTGAACAAGCCCAAATTATCCGCCGCCGCCGCCGTCAAATCGCGCGTCGCCAAATACGGCGGATGCCCGCAGACGAGCGCGGTCAGCGCGTGCGCCAATAACACGGTCATCATTTTTTCGTCCAGCGCGAGCGCCCCGCGCTGCAACATTAAAAGCGGCTGTTCTTCGCCGATGATTTTGGCGGCGACGGTCGGCGCGTCGGCGATATAGATTTCGGGACAAACGACTTCGAGTTTTTCCGCGACGCCGTTCGCCAATTGCCACAAGCGCGGCAGGGTGGCGCGGGTAACCGCGCCGCCGGCGCCGATGAGCGCCAAACGCGCAAATTTTTCATAACGGCGGCGGGTGATTTCTTTCGCCGCCCAGCCGAGCGGCGTGATTTTTTGCAAAATGCCGAGCATTTTCCGGTCGGCAGGCGCGGTGAGCGCGGCGGCGAGGGACATATTTTTCTCCTATACAATAGACCTGAATAATCTCCGCTTAATTCCCCTCTACGGATGGGTGGCATCGCGACAGTAGTATCGTCGCGATGACGGGGTGGTTGCTGTTATACCCAAAAATCGCGTTGCGAAATCCGGGATAACGCGAGCAACCACCCCGTCAGTCCGGCAAACCGCGCCGGACTGCCAGCGGATAGTCCGCCCCAGCCCTCCGTAGAGGGGAATTTAAGTGGATTGATTATCAAAATCGCTTCGCGTAACTCCGACAATTATTTCACAAATTGTTAATTGTGAATTTTTAATTGTTAATTGCTCTTCAAAAGGTAATCCGCCGCGCTTGACCGAGCGGCAATCTCCCGCCGGCGGTTAGCGGCGTCGTTGCGATTTTCGCCGCCGGAAAATACGCTGAAAGGTCGTCCGACCAGTCCGGCGCGTGGCAGGTGAACAGCACCAATTTTGCCGCCGGCGACAACGCGCGCGCGACGAGGCGCAACAACTCCGGCAAATCGCGCGATAATTTCCACAGCGTTTTGCCGCAACGCCCGAACGCCGGCGGGTCGAGAATTATGCCGTCGTAAAAATTGCCGCGCTTAATTTCGCGCCGTAAAAATTGGCAGGCGTCGTCAACGAGCCAGCGAATTGGCGCGTCCCCCAAGCCCGAAAGCGCGGCGTTGCGCCGCGCTTGTTTGACCGCCGCGCCCGCCGCGTCCACGTGGCAAACCGCCGCGCCCGCCGCCGCGCAGACCAACGTCGCGCCGCCGGTGTGCGCGAATAAATTTAACACTTTCATTCCGGCGTTGGGCGCGACGATTTCTGCCAACCACCGCCAATTGGCAATTTGTTCCGGGAAAAATCCGACTTGCCCCCGCGCGCCCAAATATAATTGTAACCGCGTCGGCGCGGCATCGTCCGCAAATTGCCAAACGGGCGGCGGCGCGCCGCGCCATTTCTCGCCGTCGTAAATCAGCGTCGCCTGTCGCCAAAGTTCCGGCGCGCGCCGCGCGCCGGTCGCCGTCGGCGCGGGACGGTCGCAAATGACGCCGCCGAAATTTTCTAACCGCCGCCGGTCGCCGCAGTCGAGGAAGTGATACATCTTTTTTTCAGAGTTTAGAGTTGAGAGTTTAGAGTTGAGCAGAGGTTGCGCTTCGCGCATCTTAAAAATAAAACTCCACTCTCTCAACTCTCAACTCTAAACTCTAAACTCTCTCTCCTTTGAGCGTTAGCGGCGAACTGCCGGTAACCTTAACTTTTGCCCAATCGCCCGCGGCGACGCCCGCCGTCAGCGGAAAAACGACGTTCAGATTATTGCTCGTCCGCCCGCTCATTTTCGTCGCGTCGGTGGTCGATAAGCCCTCGACCAAGACCTCGACTTCGCGCCCGATTAACGCCGCGTGCCGCTCGCGGCTGACGACCTCCTGAACTTTTAACAGACGCAAATTGCGCTCTTTTTTCACCGCGAGCGGAACGTCGTCCGGCAGATTTTCCGCCGACCACGTGCCGGGGCGCGGCGAGTATTTGAAAACGTAGGCGGTCTGAAAACGCGCTTGTTCAACGAGGGCTACCGTCGCGGCAAAATCGTCTGCCGTTTCGCCGGGGAAGCCGACGATAAAATCGCTGACCACCGACGCCTCCGGCAAAACGTCGGCAATCATCCGCAACCGCTCGTCGTAAATTTCGCGCGTGTAGCCGCGTTTCATTTTCGCCAAAATTTGATTGGAGCCGGACTGCGCCGGCATATGCAAATGCGCCGCCAAGCGCGGACGGTCGGCAATCGTTCGCGCCAACTTTTCGGTGAGGTCGCGCGGATGACTCGTTACAAAACGGAAGCGTTTGACGCGGGGCGAAATTTCGTCGTCAAGTTGCGCCAACAATGCCGCGAACGACGAATTTTGTCCTTTGCCGTAAGCGTCGATGTTTTGTCCGAGGAGCGTGATTTCAATCGCGCCGCGCTCGGCGAGCGCGGCGGTTTCGCGGACGATTGCCGCCGCCGGACGGCTCTCTTCCCGTCCGCGCACGTAGGGCACGATGCAATACGCGCAAAAATTATCGCAACCGCGCATCACCGACACGAAGCCCTTGATGCCGTGATGACGCGGGCGCGAATGCGCGGCGAACGCGCCCGCGGCGGCGAGTTGACCGTCGCCAATCGCGGCGAGACGCTCGCCGGCGAAAGCGCGGGCGAGCAAGTCGGCGATGTCGGGAAAATAGCGGGTGCCGCACACGACGCGGACTTGCGGCAGTTTGGCGAAAATGGTTTTGCCGAGCCGCTCCGCCGCGCAACCGGCGATGACGACGACGGCGCGTTTATTTTTGAGTTGGCGGACGCGCTGAAGCACGCGCTCCTCGGCGTGTTCGCGCACGGCGCAAGTGTTGAAAATAATCGCGGCGGCGAGGGCTTCGTCGGCGACGATTTCATAGCCCGCCGCGCACAACGCCTCGGTCATCAACTCGGAATCGAGTTTGTTCATCTGACAACCGAAAGTTAGTATCTGCACCGGCAATGACATTTTTTTTGAGAGTTGAGAGTTTAGAGTTAAGAGTTGAGAGTTGAGATGACAATTTCTTTTGCCTCTTATTTTTTCCCTTTTACCTTTTACCTTTTACCTCTCAACTTTCAACTCTAAACTCTAAACTCTGAACTCTAAACTCTCAACTCTAAATTTTCGTCAGGAAACAAAAATGTCCGACGTCCGCATCGTCGAGTGTTACCGTCAATTAGCCGAAGGCAATTGGTTCGGTTTCGTCAAACGCCAACTGCACGCCGCGCCGTGGTATTGCGGCTCGCTGGCGTTGCATTTTTTAGCGCTGATGTTTCTTATCGCGTTTTTGCCGGAAACCCGCGCTTTCGTGCGCCACGTCATTCATATCGACCCGCAAATTCCGCTCGAAGAATCGTTGCCGGAAACCGAAGCCGCCGCCTCGTTAAAGGATTTTATCGCCGACCCGGACGCGGACGATGCGCCGGCGAAAACGGAACCGCTGATGGCGCCGCTGTTGGACCTTGACGCGCCGGCGGCGGACGACGCCGGCTGGGATTGGGCGGAACCGCTTGCGATCGGAACGCGCGGCGGCGGCGAATCGCTGACGCCGACGCTGATTTTACCGAGCCGCGAGAATTCGCGCGCGGAGTCCGAGCGCCAAAAACGCGGCGGCACGGCGCGCGGCGCGCAAGCCCTCGCGAACGGTTTGGCGTGGTTGGCGAAAACGCAGGAAGACGACGGCGGTTGGAACACTTATAAATACGCCGGACGCGGCAACGACCTTACGGCGACGGCGCTCGCGTGGCGCGCGTTGCTCGGCGGCGGCGCGGACTATCGCGCGGCGGCGGCGGCGGCGCAAAACTTCCTGCTGAGACAAGGCGACGCCTTGCACAATTTGCCGCCACGCGAATTGGCGTTGACGGCGTGGACGTTCGCCGAAGCGCGCCGGCAAAACGACGACGCGCTCGGCGCGCGCTTGCAAGAACTCCTCGACCTCGGGCGGAAAACGCAATTAAACAGCGGCGGTTGGAGCGAAAAAAACGGCGACAAAACGGCGGACGCGCTTACCACCGGTTTGTGGGTCGGCGCCTTGACGGCGGCGCGGGCGGCGGCGGCGCGCGCCGGCGCGGGTTTTGACCGCCGCGTGTTGGATTACGCCGCCGGTTATTGGCGCGGCGCGTTGCGCCCCGAAAAAGATAACGCGCAACTCTACGTCGCGTTCGCCAACGGCGCGCCCGACCGCGCCGCGTCGGCGCTGGCGCTCGCCGGTTTGGTCGCGTTGGAAAGTAGCGAGTGGCGCGGACTCGCCGAAGAATTTATCGCCAAACAATGGTTGCCCGGCGAGGCGAACGCGGACGAAAGTTTCATCGGCTGGTATGGCTTGGCGGCGGGAATGTTCGCGGCGGGCGGCAAATACTGGGACGCGCTGAAAAAACCGTTGGAAGCGGCGACCGTCCACGCGCAAAGCGACGGCGGTTTTTATCGCGGCGCGTGGTCGCCGAACGCCGGCGCGCCGCTGTTCGAGACGGCGCTCGGCAAAGTCGGCGCCACCGCGGTGGGATGCTTGCTGTTGGAAATTTATGAGCCGTGAAGAGCCATCGACCGTTTTTTTACCACCTTCGTCAAAGGAAAATTCCATACAAAAAAGCGGTTTCGGCGAACGAGTGGGGCGGCGCGAGTTGGCAACACCCGCAAAAAAAAACATCTATGAAAAAATTTATTCGTGGGGCGAATGGGGAAAATTCAGCGTTTGGTCAATCACGCAAAGCGACGGCGGCGAGAAAATCAAATATAATTTTTGCGGAGCGCCGCTGTTGAAAATCACGCGGCGGACGAGCGGCAAACAATATCGCTAGTTGGGATTGTTGAAAATCTGGACGACGTCGCGCTGATTAGACCGGCTCTATCTTTCATTCACGCCAACAGCAATTTTATCAAATCCTGTCCGGCGACGACCGGACTGTTTGCCGCCGCCGCTTCGGTGAAGGCGGCGATTGGGCGCGGCGAAATGTCGGCGCCGTATAGCGCGAACGGCACCGGCTCGGCGCTGTGCGTCCGCAAATTCAGCGGCGTGCGGTGGTCGGGCAACACCAACAACCGCAAATCGCCCGACCGTTTCGCTTCGTCCAACAACGGCTTGGCGATGAAGCGGTCAAAGTTTTCAATGGCGCGAATTTTTTCCTTCGCGTCGCCGTTGTGTCCGGCTTCGTCCGGCGCCTCGACGTGCACGACGACAAAATCGTGACGGCGCAAAAATGCCAGCGCCGCCTCGCCCTTACCTCGATAATTAGTGTCGTAAAAACCCGTCGCGCCCGCGACCGGAATAATTTCCAACCCCGCCAACGTCGCGATGCCGCGCAGTAAATCCACCGCGCTAATCATTCCGCCGCGCAAATGATACAAATCGGCAAACGTTGGGAGCGCGCGCGTTTTGCCGCCGCCCCAGAGCCAAAGTTGCGTGAACGGCGCGTTTTTCTCGCGCCATAATTCCGCCGTCCGGTTCATAACGCGGTTGAGAACGGCATCGTCCGGCAAATGCGCCGCGACGGTTTGCCCGGAAATATCGTGCGGCGGCGTGGTGGCGGCGACGGCGGTCAGTCCGTCGATGACGCACAAATGGCGATAACTGACGCCGCGATATAATTTCACGCCGGGGATTTGCAAATTTTCGGCGAGATAGTCAATCAGCGGAAACACGTCGGCGTCTTTCGGATGTCCGCCGGCGAAGTCCGCCATAACGCCGTCGCGAACGGTTACGGTGTTGGCGCGAAAAACGGTTTCGGTCGGGGAAAGCGTGATTTTTTGCGCGGCGGCTTCGAGCGGGGCGCGACCGGAATAATAGACGCGCGGGTCGTAGCCGAGTATCGACAGCGCGGCGATGTCCGAGCCGGGCGCCAAACCGGCGGGAATGTTGGCGGCTTGTCCGGCGTAACCGTGGCTGGCGATATAATCCATCGCCGGTTTGTCGGCGACCGCCAGCGGCGTTTTGCCGCCCAATTCCGGTTGCGGATAATCCGCCGCGCCGTCGGCGATTAACAGTGCGTAACGCATTTTTTCCCCTTTGCACAATTAACAATTAAAAATTCACAATTAACAATGGTGGAGTTTGACGGTAAAAATCGCTTCGCGTATATTTGACCGCCAATCCGCTTAAATTCCACTCTTTCAACTTTCCACTCTTAACTCTCAACTCTAAAAGCGGATACTGTATCGGCTATAAACCGACGATTTCGTTACCGCGATTTTTCACCGGAGAGAAAAAAATGGACGACCGCAAACTGCGTCTGCAAAAACAGATTGATTTTCTGCGCGGCGATTTCACGCTCGCGTCGGGCAAAAAAAGCGATTTTTATATCAACGGCAAAACGACGACGCTCCGTCCCGAAGCGCTCAATCTCGCGGCGCGGATTTTTCTCGACCGGCTAAAACCGCTCGGCGTAACCCGCGTCGGCGGCATGACGCTCGGCGCCGACGCGCTCATCGGCGCGATTGTGGCGCTCAGTTTCGACGCCGGCGCGCCTTACACCGGTTTCATCGTGCGCAAAGAGCCGAAAAAACACGGCACGGCGCAATGGATTGAAGGTCCCGACTTAATCGCCGGCGAAAAGGTCGCGATTATCGAAGACGTGGTGACGACCGGCGGCAGTTCGCTCCAAGCCATCGACCGCGTGTTGGAGACCTGTCCCGTCGAGATTCGCGGCGTCGTCGCGTTGGTTGACCGGCTCGACGGCGGACGCGAAGCGTTGGCGGCGCGGGGCTACTCGCTGTCGGCGATTTTCACCAAAGACGAATTGCTGTAAGAGCAATTAAAAATTCAAAATTAAAAATGTTGGAGTTTGATTTTCAAATTCGCGAAGCGTAGATATTCTCCGACAGTCGCGCTGAAAGCGCGGAGATTATCGAACAGTTCTAATCGCAAGGGGACAAACGATGAACGCCACATTGACCGCGCTATTAAAAAAACGACCTTATCGGGTCGCCGAAAAAGACGAAACGGACATTTTGCAATTGTTTAGGGAGATACAGGAACAGTCCCGTCGCAACGGTCTTGACCGGATGACTATGGAAGACATCGACGCCGAAATTGCCGAAGTTCGCCGGGAAATGCGGAGGGAGCAACTTGCGAGCGGTCTTTGATACCAACATCATTATTTCCGCAATGCTTTCGGTCGGCGGCAGTCCAGCCCAAGCGCTGGCTTTGGCGTGGCGGAGCGAGTTTGAGGTTTATTATTGTCCGCCGATATTCGCCGAATACGAACGAGTTCTAAACCGCCCCAAATTCAAACTTAGTCGCGGACAGATTGACGGCGTTCTGAACAAAGTTTCTTCCTTATGGATAAACGCCGTCCCGCCGCGCAGTAGCGTTTTTGCGATGGACGATAACACCGACCGCATTTTTTATGACACCGCCAAACATTACGGGGCAATTTTAGTTACCGGCAATCTGAAACATTATCCGCGCGAATCTCCGGTGATGAATCCCCACGATTTCTTGGAGTATTATCGGCAACGCGCAAACGACTATTTTTAACGGTTAATTCTTTTCACCAAGCGAGGAAGAAAATGAACAACCAACGGGCGTGGACTATCGCGGTCGCGGCGGCGTTAGTGGTTTTGCTGGCGGCGGTGTGTTTGACTTTTACGGTCAACGAGGGCGAGCAAGCCGTCGTTTATACTTTCGGCGGCATTCGCGAGGGCGGCGTGAAAAAAATTCCGGGCGCGTATTTCCGTCTGCCGCCCGGCATCGAGCGCGTCGAAAAAGTCGATACGCGCCTCCGCGCGCTGGAAATCAAAAACACCGAAATCGTTACGACGCGCGACCAGAATCACATTTATTTGACGCTGGCGATGGCGTGGCGCGTCAGCGACGCGGAAAAATATCTGCGGCGAATGGCGAACGATTCCGGCTGGCGAAGCGAAGCCAACGCCGCGAAGATGTTGAGCAGTTTGGCGCGCGGCGCGCGGCAGACGGTCGTCAGTAGTTTCGCGTTGACGGATTTGGTCAGCGACCGTCCCGAACAGGCGGCGACTTTCGCGCAGGTCGAAACCGCGCTGTTGCGGCAAATTCAGAGCGATTTGCAAAAGTCGGATTACGGGATTGCCGTCGATAAAGTGTTCATCACGCGGTTGGCGTTGCCGAAAGACACGATTAAAGAAATCAACGCGCGGATGATTAAAGAGCGGCAGACGCACTCGGAGCGCAACGTTACGGCGGGAAAAGAAGAGGCGAAAAAAATCGTCAGTCGCGCCAATTTGGAAAAGCAAAATTTGTTAAGCGAAGCGACGGCGAAAGCGCGGCAAATCAAAGGCGAGGGCGACGCGGCGGCGGCGGAGTTCTATCGGGAATTTAAGCAGAATCCGCAACTCGCGATTTTCCTGCGCCGGCTCGACGCGCTCGAAGCCATTCTGAAAAACAAAGCCACCGTCGCCTTGCCGGCGGACAATCCGCTCGGCGGCCTCATCGAAGCCGCGCCGACGGACGGCGGAAAATAATTACGAATTAAAAATTCAAAATTAAAAATTAAAAATGTTGGAGTTTGATTTTCAAATTCGCTTCGCGCAATTTTTAAGTCCATTCCACAATTTGTAATTTTTAACTCGAGTTACGCGGTCAACCCAAATTTACGCGGTCGCTCTATTCAATTGCCACGCCCTTTAGGGCGTGGACGGTCAAAAAAGAAAAGGGCTTTAGCCCAAATAAACCATTCGGCTAAAGCCGGTCATTTTCCAGCGCCGACCACGCCCTAAAGGGCGTGGCAATTGAATAGAGCGTTGCGGTTGCCCCGAAGAACTTTGTCCGCGGATAACGCGGATTAGCGCGGATAAAAACGTTTTTTTTGTAGTTATCCGCGTTATCTGCGGACGACGCTTCTTTGCCTGATAAATCGGGGGATTTTATTTTTGCGCGTAACACGAGTTTTTAATTTTTAATTTCACTCCGCAACGCCTCCCATTTCTCCGCCGGCAATTCCACGCCGGCGACGGCGATGATTTCGCGGGCGAGCGCCGCGGCGATTTGTCCGCAGCGGGCGTGGTCGTAATTTTTGATGCGTCCGTATAAAAATCCCGCCGCCCAGAAATCGCCCGCGCCGGTGGTGTCGACCAACTCCGTCGGCGTTTGCGCCGGACAATGCGTGGTCGCTTCGCCGGCTTCGGCGACAACCGCGCCGTTCGCGCCGTCGGTTACCGCCGCGCAACCGCAAACGGTCATTAAACTCTGCGCCATTTCTTGGGCGTTTCCGCCTCGGTCGCCAAAATACTCGCGCGCTTCTTCGAGGTTGCCGAACACGACGTCAACGTAATCGCGCAACCACGTTTGCAATTGCGGACGCAACTGGCGCACCATTTCAAACGAGCCGAAATTCAGGCAAATCTCGCAACCGGCGTCGCGCGCCAGCGTGAAAAGCCGCTCGGCGAGCGGCTGATTCCATAACAAATAACCTTCGATATAAACGTGGTCGGCGTCGGCGAAATCCGCGGCGGCGAGGTCGGCCGGCAACAGTTTGCTTGCCGCGCCGAGGTCGGTGCGCAAGGTGCGCGCGGCGTCGGGCGTGATTAAACTCAAACAGCGCGCGCTTGGACAAAAACCCGCGTATTTGAATTTCGCGGGGCTGACGCCGGCGTTCGCCATTTTCTTGACGTAATGCCGACCCGTTTCGTCGTTGCCGACTTTGCCCAGACCGCAAGTGGCGACGCCCAATCGCGCCAGCGCCCGCGCGGTGTTCATCGCCGAGCCGCCGATGGCGGAGACGTAGGCGTCCGGCAGTTTGCCGAGCAACTCCGCCATCTGCGCGCTGTCGATGAGGCGCATGCCGTTTTTCTCGCCGCCGACGTTCTGCCGCAGAAAATCGTCGCTCACCCGCGCCAAGTAATCCGTAATCGGCGACCCGACGCTCATCAGGGAAAATTTTTTGCTCATTTTTTTTGCCTCCATCAGCCCGCCGCCGCGCGGCGGCGGGAAATTCTTGATAAATCGTTCCGACCGTCGCGCTGAAAGCGCGAAATATATTAGCCCAGGGTAAGGCGCGCGCGCTTTGCGCCGCCACCCTGGGTAGCGGTTATTTTAATAATCAATCCGACAGTCCCGCGGCGTTCTTTGCCGCGCTAAATCGACGCTCCGCGTCGAAATGCCGCCTAACGGCGGGACTGTCGGATGGTCGCTTCGCGACCTTTTACCCAGGGTGGCGCGGCTGATAGAACGTCGCCGCTTACCCTGGGCTAATATATTTCGCCCTTACAGGGCGGCTGTCGGAGTTTTATTTTTATAATTCGCTTCGCGCACTCTCAACTCTCAACTCTAAACTCTAAACTCTATCTCCTCACCGTTTCAGTATCGTTTGTCCCGCCGGCAAGTCGATGAATTTGTTGATGACGAGTTCGTAGAGTTCGGGGCATTTGAAGAACAACTGTTTGCCCGCGTCGAACGCCGACTTCATATAAATCGCGTAGTGACGGCGGAGATTCGTGCGCTCGTTTTCTTCCATAT
Organism: Planctomycetota bacterium; assembly: GCA_031261425.1. Classification (GTDB taxonomy): domain Bacteria; phylum Planctomycetota; class SZUA-567; order SZUA-567; family SZUA-567; genus MS499-59. The sequence continues at coordinate 52,463 of JAISJR010000006.1, read as the reverse complement.
AAATACCGGCTTTTTGCCGCGCCTCGCGCTCGCGTTTGCGCAAATTCCACCGCACTTCCATATATTTGGCGACGAGCGTGTCGCTGGTCATCAAATCCGCGCCCGCCGACGCCTTGCTGGTGTCGAAGCGGAAATCCGACAAGGTTGACCACAAAATCTCTTCGCGCATATTCGCCCGCTCGACATACGCCGGCAGAATGAACCGCCCGCCTTCCGAACTCTGGCGCGGCGCCATCACGAAGCCCATCACGCCGCCCGCCGGCGCGAGAATCATCACCGGCGAGCGCCGCATATAAACCTGATGTATCTTTTTCGCGTTGGGAATCAGCGGCTCCAAAAAAATAATCGGGTCGCGTTTTTCCACGTCGTCAATCATCGCCAGCATCGCGGCGCGGGTGCTGGCGCACCCCATATCCGGCTTAAACCGGTCGCGCAACGAGAACGGCAAAAACGGCTCTTTCAGTTTCGCCACTAAACGAGCGTTGCGGCGCAAACAGCCGATTTCGTGTTTGGCTAACGCCAACTCTTCCGGCTTTTCCACGGAAAATTCCGCCAATTGCTCGCGACTGCGCAACATTTCCTCTTCATTAAAGGGCAGGGTTTTGCCGCGCAACTGCTCGACGATTTTTTCGGCGCGCGCGGCTTTGATTTTGTCGTTTTGCGATTGGTCGCGCAACTTGACCATAATTTTCTTTTTATCGGGATTGTTCGACGCTTTGGTTTTTTCAATCATCGCGTTGAAACTTTCAATGTTGGCGCGCGCCTCGTCGATGAGTTTTTGTTGCTGTTCGAGAATTTGCGCCAGCGCCGTGTTGTAGGCGCCGCAGTTGACGAGTTTCCGCCACGCGCGGTCGATTTTCCACTCCTTGGAATTGCGGTGATTTAATTCCAAGTCCTCGTTCGACGACGGCGGCAAAAAGCCCTTCGCCGTGAAAAAAATGACTTCGTCGGCGTAATAAATCGCCGTTTCTTCCAGCCGGTTCGTCGGTCGCTCCGGCGCGGGAAAACAATCCTCGACGAGCGTTTGCAATTGGTCCGGCGTCAGCCACCGCGAGGTGGCGCCGAGCATTCCCCAGCGCAGATAGGCGCGCGCGAACACGCCCGCTTTGCCCGCGATGCCGCCCACGTATTGCAGACCTAATTTTTCGTATAAGTCCCAGAACGCGGCGACCATTTCCGGCTCGTCGGAGGCGGCGTCGCGCGTAACGTTGGTCGCCACGAGTTTCCAGTGGATTTCCGCCGCGGCGATTGCCGCCAATTCTTTTTCCTTTTCGTCCGGTTCGTCGCCTTTCTTTTTGCCGAAAGAGAAAAAGCCGGCTTTCTTTTTCGGCGGCGCGTTTTTCGGGTCGTTCAATTCGGCGGTGCGCTTGCGTCCGGCTTTGATATTGTTGTTGGCGGTCTCGCCGTATTCTTTCAGCGCGAGCAACAACATTCCCCAACCGAAAACCGGTTCGGGGTCGAGATGCAGTTCGCGCAAAATCTGAAAGAACGGCTCGTTGTCGCAGGACGCCGCGCAGGACCGCAACAATTTGCCGGTTTCGGCGGCGCGTTTGAGGAGCAGTTCTTTTTGTTGCACGGCGATGGTCAGCAACTCGCGCATATCGCGCGTCAGCGGCGGCAATTTCGGCTTCGGCGCGGCGACTTCGGCGGACGCCGCGGGCGCCGCCGCGGGCGTGGCGTCGGTCCCCTCCGCGTCTTCTTCCGGTTCGTCGGCGATTTCCATATCGGAAAAGTCGCTGGGGTCGAGAGTTTCCGCCGCCGCGCCGAATTGTTTGAACAGCGCTTTTTTAATTTTTTCCAACCGCTCCTGCGCTTCTTCTTCCGGCGTTTTTTCCGGCGCGGCGGCGGCGGGCGCTCCGGCGGAGGGGATGATGACCGTCGCGGCTTTCGCCGCCGCGTCGGCGTCCGGCGAGTAAGCGAGTTTATCGCGGAGTTTTTCGAGTTGCGTTTGCAGAATATCGGTTTTCGGAATTTTGACGTATTCGCGCCGTTGCCGCGCGATTTCAATTTTGAAACTCTCGGACGCGTCGGAGTATTTCTTCTCCAACTCGCCGCGTTGCGCTTCCAATTTTTCAATTTCCAAATACAGCCCGATGCGCTTTTCCACGCCTTTCAGCGCGTCGCGCGCCAACGGTTTCGGTTGGAGACGCTTGATTTCCGCCAGCAGAGCGTTGGCGCCGTTGGTTTCTTGAGCGTCGGCGGTATCCGTTGGCGCGGCGACGCTCTCTGTTTTAACCGGTTTAACCGGCGGAGTTGGCGGCGCGACCGGCGCGACCGGCGCGGGTGACGCGGGTGACGCCGCCGGTTTCGGCGCGGCGTCCGGCGCGACTGTCGGCGGTTCGTCGTCCGGCAATACTTCCTTGTCCGCCTCGTCGGGCAACGGTTCGCTTGGCGGCAACGCGCTGTCGGGAATCGGCGACGAGAAAAAATCCGCAGGCGGCGGAGTGGGGGCGGGCATCGCAGATGCAAGCGTCGCCGACACGGGTGTCGCCGACACGGGCGTCGCCGATGCAAGCGTCGCCGCTACGGGCGCGGCGAGCGGCGCATCGTCGTCGTCGTCGTTGAACGCCAATTCGTCGTCGGCAACTCGGCTTGCCGGCGGCGCGGGCGCGACCGGCGCGGCGGGCGCGGGCATTTTGATGCCGACCACTTCGGGGTCGGGCGCGGCTCGCTCGAACACCGCCGGCGGCGAGACCTCGACGTTGGCGGTAACCGTGGCGGCGGCGCGCTTGACAATTTCCGGCGGCAAGGCGGCGATAATTTGCGAGTAGGCGTCAACGTTCTTTTGGAGCGAATGGGCGATGGTGGCGGTCAGCCGGAACGCCAAATCGGGGCGCATCTTGAACAGCGCGTTGGCGTTCTCCTCGCAAATTTGCAACACGTCGCAGGCGGTCTTGGCGACGATGGTGGCGTAGCGCGGTTTTTTGAGCATATAACCGGCGACGCCGAAATAGACGTTTTCGCCGGAGCGCACTTCGACCAACACCTTGTTGTGATAAAATTCAATCGCGCCGCGCCGCAACAAAAACAAATCGTGGTTGTCGTCGTTTTCGGAAAAAATAATTTCGCCGGGCTGGTAGCGGCGCTGGATGTTTTGGTTGCTCGCCTTGGCGTGGAGTTCTTCGTTTTGCAGACGCAACACTTCGGCGACCTGCTCGCCGGTCATAAATTTTTTGGCGATGACGATGGCGCCGAGTTGCGGCACCGGACGGTTCGCTTCCTCGTATTTTTCCTGAATGTTGACGCATTCCTGCAAATCCGCCGCCGTCAAATAATGCTTGGCGAGAGCGATTTTGCCGAAACGGCTTAATTTATAGTCGCGGTCGTTGCACATAGGTTTCGCGCGGGGACAATGGGAACGGCGGAGAATGATGGAATGTTGACCAATCGGGCGGATTCTAATATCGCCACGCGAAAATAATAGGGGGACGGAATGAATCTCGAAAATACCGCGGAAAAAAAAACGTCGCCCGCGCCGGACGAGTCCGCGCGCGACGCCGAGGCGCGCAACGCCGAGGCGAACGACACGTATGTCAATCCGGCGCGTTTTTTGGGAATGACCACCGGCATCGGCGTCTTTTTCGTAACGATGGTGCTGATGTTCGCGGGCGCGGGGTGGCTCGCCAACCGTTACCTCGGCACCGGCGGCTGGGGAATGGCGATTGCAATCACGCTCGGCGCGGTCGCGGGAATGTATGCCTCATACCTGCGCGTCGGCAAAATGCTGACCGTGCTGTATCCTGAAAACAAAAAGTAACGCGAGACGAATTCTCCGCCATCGAGAGACATCTATGCCCGCGATTTTCATCACCGGCACCGGCACCGACGCCGGCAAGACCTATTTCGCCGCGCTGTTGGTCAAAGCCCTGCGCGAGGCGGGACTGAACGCCGGTTACTACAAAGCCGCCGCCAGCGGCAACGCGCGCGATGCGAACGGGCGGCTCGTCGCCGGCGACGCCGAGCGCGTGGCGAAAATCGCCGGTTTGTCCGCGCCGCCGAACACGCTGGTTTCGTATATTTACGAAGCGGCGGTGTCGCCGCATCTCGCGGCGCGGCTTGAAGGTCCTCCGCCGGATTTGGCGAAAATTCGCGCCGATTACGCGCGAATATGCCGCGAATACGCATACGTGGTCGTCGAAGGAAGCGGCGGCATCGTTTGCCCGCTCCGGCGCGACGGGCGCTCGACGCTGATGTTGCCGGAAGTGATTAAAGAATTGCGACTCGCGACGGTCATCGTCGGCACGGTCGGCTTGGGCGCGATAAATAATTTCGTGCTGACGGCGGAATATCTGCAACGGCGCGGCATCGTCCGCGGTTTGGTTTTCAATCGCTTTCGCGCGAGCGGCGGCGGCGCGGCGAACGCGCTCGACGACGCGCTCGCGGACACGTTGGCGAACGATAATATGCAGGTCATCGCCGAAATTACCGGCTTGCCGGTGTGGTGTGTTCTCGCGCCGGACGCGCCAAAAATCGAACTGACGCCGGAATGGCTGGCGCGAATTTTTGAGGAGTGAACGATGGAAGACGATATCCGCTGGACGCAACGTTTTGACAATTACCGCAAAGCGTTGGCGAAATTGCAAGACGCGGTTGACTTGGTCGGCAACCATCTGTTTGCCGACGACGCGCGGCTGATGGAAATTGCCCGCGAAGGATTAGTCCAACGGTTTGAATACACGCACGAATTGGCGTGGAATGTGATGAAGGACTACGCCGCGTATCAGGGCAATAACGCGGTCGGCGGCTCGCGCGATGCCACGCGGGAAGCGCTCGCGCTGAAATTGATTGACGACGGCGAGGTCTGGATGGCGATGATTCGCAGTCGCAACGAGACCTCGCACACTTACAATAACGCCGTCGCGGAAGCCGTCGGACAAAAAATCATTACTCAATACGCGCCGCGGTTGGCGAAATTTCAGAAAACGATGGAGCGGAAATGCGCTACGGTTTGACCGACACGGAAATTTGTCAAATGCAAGCCGTCTTTGCCGCGCACGGCGAAGTCGAAAAAGTCGTTTTATACGGCTCGCGCGCCAAAGGCAATTTTCAGAAATACTCCGACATCGACTTGACGCTTTTCGGCGACGGTTTGAACTTGACCGTTAAAGGCAAAATCGAAGACGAAATCGACGACTTGTTGCTCCCCTACAAATTGGACGCGAATCTCTGGGCGCACCTTGACAACCCCGCGTTGCGCGACCATATCCGGCGCGTCGGCAAAATTTTATTTGAGCGAAATGCCGGTTAATTTTAATGTTTGACGGAAGGAAAAATTATGCCCGAATCTAAAACGCTATCCATTTTGATGCCGGTCTATAACGAGCGCGCGTTTTTGCGGCGGTCGGTGGAAAAAGTGCTTGCCGCGCCGTTACCGCGCGGTTTGCAAAAAGAATTGATAATGGTCAACGACGCTTCGACCGACGGCACCGCGCAAGTGGCGGCGGAATTGGCGGCGAAATACGGGCAAATCCGCTTGTTTCAGCAACCGGTCAATCGCGGCAAAGGCGCGGCAATCCAACGCGCGATTGCCGAAATGTCCGGCGACTACGCCATCATTCAAGACGCCGACCTCGAATACGACCCGAACGAATACGCGCTCGTCCTGCGTCCGCTCCTCGAAGGACACGCCGACGTGGTGTATGGCTCGCGCTTCGCCAGCCGCGAAATGCGCCGCGTGATGTTTTATCACCACAAACTTGGCAACCTCTTTTTAACCCATTGCTCGAACTTTTTCACCGGTTTAGACCTGACCGATATGGAAACGTGCTACAAGGCGTTTCGCGCGGAAATTCTGAAAACCCTGCCGCTCCGCAGTGAGCGCTTCGGCATCGAGCCGGAACTCACGGCGAAAATCGCCAAACGCGGATGCGTGATTTTCGAGGTGCCGATTAGTTATTACGGGCGCAGCTACGCCGACGGAAAAAAAATCGGCTGGCAAGACGGTTTGCAGGCGCTCTACACCATCGGCAAGTATTGGCTGATTGACGACTGTTTTGACGCCGCTTACGGACGGCGGCATTTGCAAAATTACGCCACCGGTCGGCGCGTCGGCGGACAATTAAGCCGGCGTTTCGCGCCGTTTATCCGCGGCGCGACGCTCGAATTGGACGCCGGCATCGGCAACATTAGCCGCCGCCTGCCGCGCCGCGCGCCGCTCACCGTCGCGGAAAGCGACGCCGAATGTCGTAAAATTTTAGCGCAGATTTTCGCCGACAACGAAATGGTGAAAGTGGTGGACGCCGATATTAACGACGGCGCGACGTTGTCCGCGTTGCCGCCCGCCGAAACGGTGCTGATTAGCGACCTTGCCGCGAGCCGTTTAGCCGACGGTAAAATTCTGGCGAACTTGAAATCGTTAATCGCCGCCGGCGGGAAACTGTTGCTGGCGATACCGCGCTACGATTTACATTCCGCCGGCGAAATCAGCGTGGCGCAAATTCGCGCGTGGCTGACGGACGCGGGCTATGAAATCGAGGAATTGCGGAATTTCAATTTCGCGGCGTGGCTGATGAATTTTATCAACGCCAAAATCCTGCGCCGCCAAAGTCGCGGGCGCTGGTCGTTGAAAATCGCCGACACGCTGGCGTGGTTCACCGGCGCGATTGAAAAAATCATTAAATTGCCGGGGTATAGCGTGCTGGCGGTGGTGCGGAAGCAGAGTTGAGAGTTGAGAGTTGAGAGTTGAGAGTTGAGAGTTGAGAGTTGAGAGTTGAGAGTTGAGAGTTGAGAGTTGAGAGTTGAGAGTTGGAGTCATTTTAATAATGCGCGAAGCGCAACCACTGCTCAACTCTAAACTCTAAACTCTAAAAAAATGCCACGCCGAACAAAACGGCGTGGCATTTTTTATTTTTAGACCGCAAATCGAGTCGATTAGTAGGCGAAACTGTTGTCCAACACGTATTGATAGACGCCTTCGGTGTATTGCGCGACGTTGTCCCAGTTGAACATATCTTCGCACGCTTTGCGCCCGTTCAGACCGAGAGCGCGGCAGTGGTCGTGGTCCGCCAAGAGCGAGCCGATGCCGTGCGCCAAGCCGCCCGGATTCGCGTCCACGTGGAAACCGTTGACATTGTGCCACACAAATTCGCGCGGACCGCCGACGGTCGTCGTAACCACCGGTTTGCCCGCCGCCCACGCTTCCAGAATGACGATACCGAACGGTTCGTTGCGGCTCGGCACCGCGACGAGGTCCACCGCGCGCACCAAGTCGATGTATTTGTGACGCGGAAGCGCGTCGAGGAAAATGACGGAATCGCTGACGCCGATTTGATTGGCAATGCGCACGACGTTGTCTTTTTCGGGACCGCTACCGGAAATGACGAATTTCGTTTCGGGATAACTCGCCAAGACCATCGGCACGGCTTCGACCAACATATCCATACCTTTTTGCAAACTCATCCGACCGGCGGCGAAAACCGTCGGCGCCATCGGGGCGATGCCGTATTCGGTTTTGACGGCGGCGGGGTCGATGAAACCGTCGAAAGCGTGATAGTTGACGCCGTTCGGCACCACGTGAATTTTGTTGTGCGGCACGGCGTAAATGCGTTCGACTTCTTCGGCGAGGAACGAACTGACGCAGATGATTTGGTCGGCGTGGAAGCACGCTTCGGCTTCGCAGTCGCGGACTTCGCGGGCAAACCCGTCATAAAACACGTTGCCGTCGCGCCCGTATTCGGTGGAGTGCATCGACAGGATGCCTTTGGTGCCGAACGTTTGCATCGAGTATTTCATCGCGTTGCCGGTCAGCCAGTCGTGCGCGTGGAGCAAATCGAAATGCCCGACCAACGTGGTAATATCGCGAAATTTCGCCGCCATCGATTGGCACATTTTGTCCATCGACACCACAAAATCGTCGCCGGTAACCTCGTGGTCGATACGATGATAATGGACGCCGTCAACCAAGTCATACGGATTTTGGTTGGCTTTGCGGCGGGTAATCAAATGCACTTCATGCCCGCGGCGTTCCAAGCCGGCGGCAAGTTCCGTAACGTGCACGCCCAAACCGCCAATAAAAATTGAGTGCAGTGACTCCCACGAAAACATCGCGATTCTCATAACTCCCCCCCCCCCCCGTAAAAAAAAATAAAAAAAACAAAGAAATCCGACCAAAGTTTGGCGCGTCAACCGTTTTTACCGCGCGGGACGCATTTTTATCACATTTTCACCTTTTTCGTCGCTTCCACCGCCGACATTGCTAATTTAGGTCATTCAACTGTTTTCGCAAGCAAGAAATTTAATTTTTCTCAAAGTTTTCGGCGTGAGTTGGCGGCGCGGACGATTGGCGAGGTGAAAAATAGACGCTTAAAACACTGAAAATTACGAGTTAAAATTATTCCGGCGCGGGGTAAAAAGCCCGGCGCCGAAGTTTTTCTCCGCTTCCAAAACGGCGGTGGCAAAACGCGGTTGCTCTATTCAATTGCCACGCCTTTTAAGGCGTGGTTGACGGTCAAAAAAGAAATGGGCTTTAGCCCAAAAATAAAAAACGTGGTCTAAATTCCATCGGCTTTAGCCAAATTATGGTTTGGGCTAAAGCCCATTTTAGCGGGAGCGCTAACCACGCGCTAAAGCGCGTGGCAATTGAATAGAGCATCCACCAATAATTGAATTTATCCGTGTTCTCCGTGCCTCCGCGAGATAAGAAACAAGCCAAATGAAAAAACGCGCAACAGGCAATTTTTGCCTGCCGGTAAATAAAATCATCGCCGCCGCAAAAAAAACTTGCAGATATTTATTCCCGCCGCGCAAACTTTGTTCGGAAATTTTTCTATTCTTTTTGCCGGTTTTTGCCGATAGACCACGCGGCGGATTTTTCAACTTTAACCGATGAGATGCGCCAAACGGCGAAAATGGCACGGCGATTGAGAGAGAATTAACAATTAACAATTAACAATTGACAATTAACAATTCACAATTGAGGCGTTCGCGGTCAAAATTTCGCGAAGCGAATTAAAAATCAAACTCCACAATTGTTAATTGTTAATTTTCAATTGCTTGCCGACAACGAAACGAGTAAAAAATGATTAACGGTATGTATCTTTCGACGATGGGCGCGACGTGCGAGATGGCGCGGCACGAGACCGTTTCCAACAATCTCGCCAACGCCAACACCGACGGCTTCAAGCCGAATTTTTCCATTTTCCGCGACGTGCCCGCCGAAAGCGTCATCAAAGGCGACGGGCGGCGCGAAATCGACGTGATACTCGAAAAAACCGGCGGCGGCGCGTGGATGGACCGCACGACGACCGACTTTACGCCCGGTCCGGTCGTTACCACCGACAATCCGCTGAATATGGCGATTAACGACAAAGACCGTAGCCGCGTCAGTTTTTTTATGGTGCGCCCGCGCGACGCCGCCGACGATGACGTTCGCTACACGCGCAACGGGACGTTTATGCGCGCCGAAGACGGAATGTTGGTGACCACCGACGGCGATTTGGTGCTGGACGGCGGCGGCGGACCTATCCAACTCACCGGCTCGCAGGGCTTCTATAAAGTCGGCGACAACGGCGTCGTTACCGTCACCAACGACTTTGTTGACAACGCGGTGTTGGGACAAGTCGGGCTGGCGTCGATTACCAAAGAAGAAGCCCACTTCGCGTTGCGCCAACTCGGCAACAATCAATACGTGCCGGATAAAACGATTAATTACGAATTGACGTTCGACACCGTCAACCGCACCGCCGACACGAAGTCGGGACTGCTCGAACAATCGGCGACGAATCCGGTCTATGAAATGGTGGATATGATTAACGCGCACCGGTCGTTTGAGTTGAATATGCGGTTTATCACGATGCAAGACCAAACGCTCGGACAGGCGCTGTCGCGCCTGACGGCGAGAGCCGGTTAAGAGAGAGTTGAGAGTTTAGAGTTGAGAGTTTAGCAGTGGAGTTATCTTAAAAATGCGCGAAGCGCGACCTTTGCTCAACTCTAAACTTTCAACTCTCAACTCTGTTCTTCAAAAAAGGAGGATACCCAAATGATGATTCGCAGTTTATGGACGGGCGCGACGGGGATGAACGCGATGCAGGATTTCATCGACTCCATCGGGCACGACCTGACCAACGTCAATACGAACGGCTACAAAAAGCGCCACCTGAATTTTCAGGATTTGTATTATCAAACGGTGCGCGCCGCCGGTATTCAGGGCGCCGACCCCGGCGTCAACATTCCGGTCGGCGTCGAAATCGGCAACGGCGTGCGCCTCGCCGCCACCACGCCGGTTTTCGTGATGGGCAACCCGCTTCAAACCGGCGTGCCGACGAATTTGATGATTACCGACACGACTTCGTTTTTTTCGCTGACGATGCCGGACGGACGCATCGCCTACACCCGCGACGGCTCGTTCACCGTGGACAACAACGGCGAAGTGCGTAACTCCTCCGGCTATCCGTTAAATCCGCCGATTGCCGGACTGCCGACCGGCGCGCGCGACGTAACTTTCACGCCGGGCGGACAACTGCAATACGTCGATGAAAACGGCGCCATTCAGCAAGTCGGACCGCGCGTCGGCGTCTATAATTTTATCAATCCGGCGGGACTGCACGCCGAGGGCGGCAACCTGTGGTTTGAGTCCGCCGCGTCCGGTCCGGCGACGGCGGGCAACCCCGGCGACGCCGGTTTCGGCACGGTGCAGGGCGGCTGGATTGAGGGTTCCAACGTCGATGCCGTGACGGAAATGGTCAATATGATTAGCGCCCAGCGCGCCTACGAATTTAACTCGCGCACCATCCAAACGGCGGACTCGATGTTGCAGACCGTGGCGTCGTTAAAGAGATAGAGTTTAGAGTTCAGAGTTTAGAGTTGAGCAGTGGAGTTATCTTAAAAATGCGCGAAGCGCCACCTCTGCTAAACTCTAAACTCTTAACTCCAAACTCTGTTAAACAATGGAATAGACCAATGAAAAAAGTTCTCGCGCTACTCCTGACTCTCGCTCCCGCCGCTTTCGCCGACACGGTCATCACGCTCGCGGAGGTCGCGACGGCGGGGAGCGAATACATCTGTTTCGCCGACCTCGGCGCGATTAGCGGCGACCACGCGACGCTGATTAGGAAGCAATTTCTCGCGCCCGCGCCGGCGCGCGGCGGACAAAAAACGTTCACGCGCCCCGAACTGCGCGAGCGTCTGCGGACGCTCGGACTCGACCGCGACGTCGTTTTCGCCGGCAGTGAAAAGGTCTGCGTTACCGTCGCCGCCCGTCCGCCGGCGCCGGCGGCAAATAGCGCGAACAAACCGAATCCGGCGACGACTAATCTGCCGGCAAAAGCGTTGCCGGTCGTGGGGGCGGCGGCAAAACCAACCCCGGCAATCGCGGTCATTCCGGCGCAACGGGCGGAGCGCCCCGGCGCGGTGGACGCCAAGACCGAAAAGGCGTTGAAAAAATCGCTCGACAAATTTATTGACAATGAATTCAGCGGCATTGAGGCGCGGGCGAAAATCGACGTGCGGCGCGTAACGATGACGCGCAAGGATTATGAAACGCTGGAAATTACCGGCGTGCGGCAGGGGCGGATTCCGGGGCGGCTCGTGGTTGACCTGACGACCTACGACGGTCAGGGCAACCTCAGCGATTACGGCACGGCGGAAATGTTTGTCGAGGTCGAATTAAGCACGCCGGTTTTGGCGCGGTCGATGAACGCGGGCGATATTATCGGCGACGGCGATATTGCGATGCAATTTGAAAAATACGCCGGCACGCGCCCCGAACGGCTGACGCTGGCGTCGTTGCGCGGACGCGAATGTCGCCGCGCCTTGCGCGCCGGCGCGCCGCTGTCGGCGGCGGATTTCGGCACGCCGGAAATCGTCAAAAAAAGCGACGAGGTGATTGTCCGCGCCGGCGGCGACGGCTTCGTCATCGAAGAGCGAACGGTCGCGGTCAGCGGCGGCAAAGTCGGCGACTATATCACGGTGCAAAGCGCCGGCGACGGCAAACGCACTTACAAAGTCCGGCTGACCGGACGCGGCACGGCGGAGTTGGTGCGGTCGGGCAATTAAAAAAACGGGGGGATTAAAAATGTCGAAAACCATCATTGCGCTGTCGCTGATTTTCACCGCGACCGCCGCCGCCGCCGATGTCTATCGGGAGTATGAGCCGATTTCCAAAGCCGAGATGGCGCGCAAAACGCTCGACGAGGAAGCGATTGAAACGACGCTGGCGGAAGAGCGCACGGCGGCGAAATTTTTTCACGCTTACCGCGCCGACATCAACGAATTAGTCAAGCCGCGCGCCAATAAAGTCCACGACCGCGTAACGTTTCTCGTCGATGAAAAAACCGACACGAAAATCGAGGCGAAAAACGAATTGAAATCCCAAAACAGCAATCTCATCAATTTGAAGAATTGGTTCAAACTCGGGCGAAACGCCAACGGCGACCGCGTGTTAAAACCGTATTCGATGACCAGCGCCGACGGCAGTATCGACGCCGCGCAAACCGGCGACAACTACGCGCAGGTCAACTTTGAAGCCGAAATGGAGCACAAAGGCGAAGGCAAAACCAACCGCACCGGCACGTTCACCACCAAATTAAGCGGCAACGTCGTCGAGGTTTTGCCCAACGGTCATTTGGTCGTGGAGGCGCGCAAACAAATTCGCATCAACGACGAAACGCAAGACGTGCTGTTTTCCGGCGTGGTGGACCCGAACGACCTGAATGAAAATTCCGAAGTCCCCGGCGAGCGCGTGATGAATTTGCGCATCGCGTTCAACGGCAAAGGCGAGGTCTCGGACAGCATCCGCCAAGGATGGCTCGCCAAAGTCGTCAATAAATTTAAGCCGTTCTAAAAGAGTAGAGTTTAGAGTTGAGAGTTGAGAGTTGAGAGTTGAGCAGTGGAGTTATTTTAATAATGCGCGAAGCGCGACCTCTGCTCAACTCTAAACTCTCAACGCTTAACTCTGTATGGAAAAGGATTTCACGATGAAACGCTACCTCATCATCTTGCTCTTGCTGTGCGCCGTCGCGCCGGCGGCGAACGCGCAAAAAATCCGGCAGGTCTGCCGCTTGCTCAACGCCGACCCGATGCACGTCGAGGGCATCGGCATCGTCGTCGGACTGAACGGCACCGGCGACAGCGCCAAGAACGCCGGCATTATGTTGCAGAAGTATTTCGCGGCGAATAATTTCAATTTTTCGACCACCGATTTGAAATTGAAAAATATCGCCGTCGTGCGGATTGAAGCCGAAATTCAGCCGTTCGCCCGCCCCGGCGACCGGATTCCGATTCGCGTCAGTTCGATTGGCGACGCGAGCAATCTTCGCGACGGCTCGCTGAAAGGCACGTCGCTAAAATTCCGCTCCGAGGACGAGCAGGCGTTGGTGTGGGCGAGCGGGCGGGTGATGGTCGGCGGCACGCCGACGATTGGCATCGTGCAGGAAGGCGGGCAGGTGCTGAACGGCGAAATGCTCAACCGGACGGTCGTGGACCAAAACGGTTTTTTCCGTTTGGTGCTGAAATCGCCGAACTATATGGACGCGATGATGATTGAGAACAACATCAACAAAGACCCGAAAACCAATCCGAACTATCAGCAACAAACCGGCTTTTCGAGCGACGGCGCCGACAACACGCCGAAAGTGGCGAAAGCGATTGACGCCGGAATGGTGCTGGTGCGGATTCCCGACCAATATATGAAGCGCAAAGTCGATTACATCGCGGCGATTTTGGACGGCGAAGTGCCGATTGAAGCGGTGGCGCGGATTCGCATCAACCGCTCGACCGGCGCGGCGGTGATTACCGGCAACATCGGGATTCAGCCCGGCTTCATCACCTATCAGGGGCGCACCGTTACGTTGCAGGACGGCGGCGAAAATCGCCCGCCGGCTTACACGCTCGAAAACGACACGCCGCGCGCGCTCGTTGATTTGTTCGGACACAACGAATCCGGCGGGAGCGGGCGGCGGTCGTTGCAATCGTTGGTCGATACGTTGATGGCGATGCGTTGCACCACCGAGGACGTCATCAACATTTTAGTCGAACTCAAACGCGCCGACGCGATTCAGGCGGACTTGGTGGTGGATTAGCGTTCAGAGTTGAGAGTCGAGAGTTGAAAGTTTAGAGGCGGGAGGAGACAATTATGATCGCGGAATTATGCTCGAAATCGCAAATTACTCTGCCGGAAGAAATTGTCGCCAAATTGGGTTTGACCATTGGCGACAAATTGGATTTTTTTGAAAAAGACGGGGTTATTTGGGCGATGCCGGTCGTGGTGTATCCGAAAAAGTATCTCGACACCATAGGCGGAGAAATAAACGCTTTGCGAAAGGAAATCGCGGCGGGAAAACAGCCGGTTTTCGCGAGCGTGGACGCGATGATGAGCCAATTGGAGAGTTCAGAGTTGAGAGTTTAGAGTTGAGAGTTAAGAGAGAGAACAGGGGGGCAATTTCGCCTCTAACCCCTAACCCTTGCCCCTAATCCTTTTTTTCAACTTTCAACTCTAAACTTTCAACTCTCAACTCTGAACTCTAAACTCTCAACTCTGACAAAAATGATTGGCGTTTTTGATTCCGGCATCGGCGGTTTGTCGGTGTTGCGGGAAATCCGGCGCGAACTGCCGCGCGAGCGTCTGCGGTATTTTGCCGACACCGCGCGGATGCCCTACGGCGAGCGCGACTTCGCCGAGATTTTAATTCTCGCGCGGCGCATCACGCAATTCTTGCTGGCGCGCGGCGTCAAAATCGTGGTCATCGCCTGCAACACGGCGACGGCGGCGGCGCTGTATCCGTTGCGCCGGGAATTTCCGCAAACGCTGTTCGTCGGGATGGAGCCGGCAATCAAACCGGCGGCGGCGAAAACCCGCGCCGGTAAAATCGGCATTTTAGCCACGCCCGGCACGTTGCGCGGCGCGCCTTACGCCGGCGTCGTCGAGCGGTTCGCCGGCGGCGTAAAAATTTTCGAGCAGGTCTGTCCGGCGCTCGCGACGATGATTGAAAACGGCGCGGCGGACGAGTTGCGTCCGGCGTTGGAAAAATGGCTCGCGCCGCTCCGCGCGGCGGGCGTTGACCAATTGGTTTTGGCGTGCACGCATTACCCGCTGATTGCGCCGCTGATTCGCGAAGTCGCCGGTCGGTCAATCAATCTCATCGACCCCGCGCCGGCGATTGCGCGACAGGTAAAACGGTTGCTCGCGGCAAATCATTGGTCGGAAGCCGGCGGCATCGAGTATTATGTCAGCGCGCGCGCCGAAGCGACCGCCGCCCAAATCCGCCAAATTATGGGCGACGCGGCGGCGGAAGTCATTTTGTCCGACGACGGTTAGAGCGTTTCCAATTACAAATTAAAAATTAAAAATTAAAAATGACGGAGTTTGATTTTCAAATTCGCTTTGCGCAATTTTGATAATCAATCCGAAATTTTTAATTTTTAATTTGTAATTTTTAATTCATTAGTCGAACGCCAAACGTCATCACTCTTAACTCTCAACTCTCAGATCTCAACTCTAAACTCTAAAAAAAAACTCTACCTATGAAGCGCATCCTGCAAATCCTTCCCGATTTCGGTCTCTCCGGCGCGGCGTTCGCCACGCTGAATCTGTTGCCGGATTTAGTCGCCGCCGGTTGTGAAATAATGGTCGTCGCGCCGCGCGGCGGCGAGCGGGTCGGAATGTTCCGCCAAATCGACGCGCGCAAAATTTCCGAATACGTCCTGCCCGGACTCGGCGGCTGGTTCGACTGGCGCGGGCGCAAACTAACGCGCGCGTTTAAGCCGGAAATCGTCAACACGACTTGCGTCGAAGTCGCGGCGCTCGGCGTCCCCGTCGCGAAGCGTTGCGGCGCGCCGCTGGCGCTGACGGTCAACCGCACCGACGGCGAAAAATATCTGCGCAAACTGCCGTTGAATCAAGTCAACTGGGGCGTCGTCGCCTTGTCGGACGCGATTCGCACGCCGCTGATTTTGCATTTGCGTCTGCCGGAAGAGCGCATTTTTATCGTGCCGAACGGTTTGGACCTGCGGCAGTTTCCGGCGTCCCCGTCGCGTCTGCTCGTCAACGCGGACCAAAAAACGCGGACGTTGGTCGTCGGCACTTACGGCACGTTAGCCGAA
The DNA here is from genome assembly GCA_031261425.1 of Planctomycetota bacterium. Lineage (GTDB taxonomy): Bacteria > Planctomycetota > SZUA-567 > SZUA-567 > SZUA-567 > MS499-59. Next base: position 36,428 of record JAISJR010000006.1, on the reverse strand, counting down.
AACAAAGGGCAACGCGATTTTCTCAAAGCGGCGGCGTTAGTGATTGCGCAGGGCTTTGACGTCGAATTTTTGATTATGGGCGAGGGCGCGGACAAACAGTATTTGCGCGACGAAGCCGGGGGTCTTGGCATCGACAACCGGCTGACGTTTTCGTTCAGCACGATGGGCGGCTCGCACAATCTGATGAACATCGACGTTTTTGTGGAGCCGACGCATCGCGAGGGGTTCGGCTTGTCGGTGTTGCAGGCGATGGCGAGCGGCGTGCCGGTGGTGGCGAGCGGCGTGGGCGGCATTTTCGATTTGGTCAAAGACGGCGAAACCGGTTTGTTGGTGAAAAGTCAGGACGCGAAAGCGATGAGCGAGGCGATTAGCGACTTGCTGAAAAATCCGCCGAAGCGGGCGGCGCTGGCGTATAACGCGCGCTCGCGCGTCGAAAAAGAATTTTCCTCGCGCGTCGTCTCGGCGAAGTTGTTGGAATGTTTCGGCAAAATCGCGAGCGGAAAATTCGGGTAGGGCAATTCACAATTAAAAATTCACAATTAAAAATTGCGGAGTTTGATTCTCAAATTCGTTTCGCGCAATTTGAAAATCAAACTCCATCATTTTTAATTTTTAATTTGTAATTTTTAATTCGTATTTAGAGGGTCAACTCCAACCAACAAAAAACGCGCCGGGGGACATCGGCGCGGGTTTGTTTTGCGGCGTCGCAAAAAATTATTTCTTTTTGCAACCGCAGGAGGTCGTGCATTTTTTCGCCGGCGCTTTGGACGCGGCGACTTTTTCCACTTTCTTTTCGACTTTCTTGACCGGCGCTTTGGCGGTCGCTTTTTTCGCGGGGGCTTTTGCCGCCGCTACTTTTTTCGCGGGCGCTTTCGTCGCCGCTGTTTTTTTCGCGGGGGCTTTTGCCGCCGGCGTTTTTTTGGTGGTAGCCATAGATAATACCCTCTTTCCTGAAAGATAACTCGGTTAAAAAACAAACGGTAATGTCCCCGCAAAACGGGCGCGAAGTGTAAGATTGTCCGACGCCGATTCAACCGTTACCGAATAAAAAAAATTGATTTTTTTCGCGCAATTTTGGCGAGGAAAACCCACCGCTCATTCGGAGATGCCCCGCAATGCCTGCCCCTCGTTCCGATGCCGCCGTCGCGTTCGGCGCCGCGCTCGCGGCGATGACCGTTTTATTGTTGCTCGCCGGTTATTGGGTGATGTGGGACGTGGATAATTTTCGCGTTCAGGTCGAGCGTCTTTTCGCCGTCGATTTAACGCCGCTTCCGCCCCCGCCCGCTTCGCCCGCGCCCGCGTTGACCGCGCCCGCGTTGCCGGAAAATTTTTATCAGGGCAATTATCGCGCGGCGGAAAACTTACCGTCGCTTCCCGCCGCGCATTTGCCGGAATTGCCGCCGGTCGCCATGCCCGCGGCGTTAGCCGTGCCGCCGTTACCGGCGTTAAATCTGCCGCCGGCGGCGGCGGGAAAAAATTGGTTGCCCGCGCCGGTCGTCGCGTCGCCGGAACTGCGCCGTCCGGCGACCGATTCATACCTCGCGCCGGTGGAAAAACAGTTGGTCTTGTCCGGGCGGAACGACAATCCGCCGCCGCCGTTGCATTGGTCGGCGCCGGTTTTCGCGTTGCCGCCGCCGTCGCCGCCGTCGCCGGAAAATTTTCAGTTTGATGTTCAGCCCGATTTTCAGCCCGCCGCGCCGATGCCGGTGTTGCCGCCGCCCGTGTCTGAGCGCCGGTCGCTCGAAAACGATTTGACGGCGCAACTTTTTTACGCGCCGCCGACCGCCGCCGACCCGTCGCCGTATTTTCAATTGTCGCTGACGGTGCGCGCGGACAGCGCGTTGCCGGCGTTAGCCAAAGACGTGTTGTTTTTGTTGGACGTGAGTCAAAGCATTTCGTCGGACGCCATTCGCGCGATGCGCGAGGCGATTGGCGATTATCTGCAAACTTTGCCGGCGGGCGACCGCTGGAACGTCGTCAAATTCAGCGAGCGCGTGCATCGGTTCAGTCCCGACTTTTTGCCCGCCGGAGAAATACCGGCGAGTTTGTCAAGATTTTTCTCGCGTCCGAGCGGCGAGTATATGACGGATTTGTTCCGCGTTACGCAGATGATTTTGGCGCGGCAGAGCGACGACGGACGCCCGTGCAACATATTTTTAATCACGGACGGCTTCGCCAATTACGGGGTGAAGGAAGTCCGGCAGTTGGTCAAGGATTTTAGCCGCGCGCAACGCGACCATTTTTCGATTTTTACGTTTATGGTCGGCGACAAGGGCAGGGCGGATTTGTTGGAATTGTTGGCGTATCGGTCGCGCGGTTTTTTCCGGCGGCAAACTTCGACGGCGACGGCGGCGGCGGAAATGCGGGATTTTTTTCGCGCCTACGAAGCGCCGGTGTTGTTCGCTTGCGCGGCGAATTGCACCGGCACCGATGCGGTTTTTCCGCGGGTGTTGCCGAATTTGTATCGGGGACAACCGCTTATATTGCGCGGGCGCGGGGCGTTGAGCGAGCGCGCCGTTATTCGTGTGGCGGGTTTGAACGCCGCGCCGCGCGAATTTTATTTTCGTCCGGCGGCGAGCGCGGTTAATCCCGCCGCGAACGACTTGCGGGCGGCGTGGGCTTACGGCTACGCGCTGGAAATTTTGCAAACCGTCATCGACGCGCCGGACAAAAACGCCCGCGCCGCCGCGCTGACGCGCCTGTCGGAAGTCGCCCGCGCCTACGGCTTGACCGCGCTGACGACGATGGCGCGGCTGATTGGCGATTAGCCCGGTTTAATAAAATCTCCGCCGGTCGCCCCGCCTTGCGCGGTCAATAAAAACCATTCTGAAAAATTTTAATTTTTTTTAACGTGGTCCCGATTTTTAATTAAAGAAGCAAAACGCGCCGCCGTATATCTCGTTGATGGGGTTGATTTTTTCGGCGGAGGAGAAACAACAATGATACCCAACCAAATGTTGCCGGCGGCAAACGGTTATCTGAACAATTACGTCCTTGCCGTTCTCGAAAAACCGGCGTCCCAATACCGCAATGTCGAAGAAAGTTTGAACGCGCACGTCAATGCGGTGCTTGAACGCGCGGGCATAAAAAACGCCGGCGACTTGTCGCTTGACCTCGACGAAAACGGCAAGGTCAAAGTTCTCGGCGACGCCGCGAACCGAGACGAAATCACGGCGGCGTTGAGCGGCGATATGAAAACCCTCAGCATTTTGCGTTGGTTAAAGCCCGCGCCGGCGGTTGAAAATTCGGCGGACGCAGAAAATGCGTCGCTGTGGGACTCGCGTTCCAGCATCGTTGACCTCAGCGAGGGCGTTCACCGGCTTGCCGATACGCCGGCGCCTTACGCCGGCGGCAACGCGCTTTTGGACAAACTGTATCAACAACATTACCTGCGAGAAGTATTCAAAGAGGTGGAAAAACGTCAGCCGGAACATTTATGGGAAGTCGAAGACCGCGGCTGGCTACATCGCAACGTCAATGACATCGCCAACGACCAGTGGTTGGAAAAGCGGGAAGACATTTTTTTCGCGGGAATGGATTTTGACAGTATGGACGAGCGCGAAAAACTTTTCGATTACACGCTGAAAAAACTGCAAAACGCGGGTATCGACGCGGAAGTCGTCAAGCGCGCGACGTTAGACCTCAATTATGATTGGCGTAGCGACCGCTATGAAATCGTCGCGAACGCGGCTCATTACGCGCCGTTGAGCGACGACGAAAAGCAAAAAATCACCGCGGCGCTGTCCGGCGATAAATATCTTCTTGATAGTTTGGTGTCCGCGCAAAACAAGTATGCCGCCCAAATGCGGGATATTTACGGAATGCATAACGGCGTGAGTAAGCGCGGTATTCAGATGGCGTAATAAGTCGGGTTGTTCGGGAGGCGAGAAAATGTCTAACGTCATAAACGCGAGCGATTACGTCAATTACTACAAGCAAGCGACGACCAAACCGCGCGGCGTCGAAGACGATGACGGCGTGTTTGTCTAACGCTAAACGCTAAATTTATCGCAGTAAGACCTCCTCTTTGCCGAAAGCGGCGGCTTCCGCCATTTGCCGCGCTAAACGATGCGCGGCGGCGCGTTCGCGGTGTCGCGACGGACGCAACCGCGCCGCCTGTTCGCCGGTGAGCGGCGGACAATCGGAAAAATCGACATTTTTGAACGCTTTAATTTCCGCCAAGCGCGGCGCGGTAATAGGCATAATAAACTTTCTCTTCGTGGGGGGAGGCGCGGCGAGCCGAAATTAGCCGCGTCTGTTCGCCGGTATCGGCAATCACGACCGCCAAAATCAAATCATCAATACAGCCGTAACAAATATAACGTTCCTCATTGATTGAATGTTCCTCGTCGGGAACTTCCAACAAATGCGGGTCGGCAAAAATTTCAACGGCTTCTGCAAATGAAATTCCGTGTTTGCGCCGATTAACGCGATTTTTCCACTCGCTCCACGCAAATTCGTCTTCGTCAAATTCCATTTTTTTACCGTTGTATTTATCGGACGGAATAATCCTCGCGCGAAAAAACGAGGCGTGAATTGGATAAATAAACACCGCGATTGTCAAGACGATAAATCGCGATTTATTGGCGAATTTCGGCGATTAGACCTGTTTAATAAAATCTTCGCCGGTCGCCCCGCCTTGCGCGGTCAATAAAAACCATTCTGAAAAATTTTACTTTTTTTTTTAACGTGGTCCCGATTTTTAATTAAAGAAGCAAAACGCGCCGCCGTATATCTCGAAAGACAGACATAGAATCTAAATCACCTGTCGTGGTTGAAAATTCATTGTCCGACGAACATAAAAATCTATCGTCAAGAGAAGACAAACGTAATTTTCTGGCGAGACCAATTTTCACGCCGGCGAATACGCCAGATGAGAAACAAGTATCCGATCAGGAAAAATAAATTCATTATTTATCCTAATTTTGTCCTCTTCCGTAATAAAAATTCGATAGAGTTTTATTCTTCGGAAGAGGATGGTATCAAATCAATTATTCAGGAGGCGAGAAAATGTCTAACTCCATAAACGCGAGCGATTACGTCAATTATTACAAGCAAGCGACCGTCAAACCGCGCGGCGTCGAAGACGTCTTGGCTGACCACGCGGCGGCGGTGTTGGAACGCGCCGGCGTCAAAGCCGAAGGCGAGTTTTCGCTTGACCTCGACGAAAACGGCAAGGTTAAAGTTCTCGGCGACGTCGCGAACAAAGACGAAATCACGGCGGCGTTGCGCGGCGATATAAAAACGCACAGCATTTTGCGAATGTTGAAACCGGAAGCGAGCGCGGAAAAACCGTCGCTGTGGAATGAACCGGCATACGTGGTAACGCTCGACGAAAACCAGGTCTATGACTTTGCCGAAATTGCCGCGCGGAACGCCGGCGGCGGCGACCCGCGCATACCTAACGGTGTTTACGACTCGGTGTATCACCGCGAGGTATTGCAAGAAATTTCGCGAGTGCTTCCCGACGCCAAGGGTTGGAGCCACACGGTGGCGGAGCGCAACGGGCAATTCGTCGAAACGGTGCAAGACAATTTTTTTACGGATATGGAATTTGAGAGTATGGCGGAGCGCGACGCGCTTTTTGATTACGTGCGAAAAAAATTGAAAAACGCGGGCGTCAATCCCGAACTTGCCAAATACGCTTCGGTGCAAGCCCAGAGTTTCAATCGCGCCGCCGTTTATCAAGTCGGCATTAGAAGCGCTGACCCGAGCGGCGGACGGACTTTTTTAAGCGTGGAAGAGCGAGAGAAAATCACCGCGGCGTTGTCCGGCGACAAATATCTTTGGGAAAAATTAAGCGCGGCGCAAGAAAATTTCCGCGTTAAATACGGCTATTATGGCGGCGGCATCCAGCGGTAACGATTCGGCGCCCCGACGGCGTAACCGGATGCTCGCGAGTTGCAACGAATTGATAAAACCGCCCTTTAACGGGGCGGTTTTTTCGTGGGCGGTCAGAAAAAATAAATGGGCTTTAGCCCCGAACAATTGTTCGGTTAAAGCCGGTGGAATGAGACCGCATTTTTTATTTTGGGCTAAAGCCCTTTCTTTTTTTTGACCGCCTACCACGCCTTAAAAGGCGTGGCAATTGAATAGAGCATCTTTTTCAACTCTGAACTCTGAACTCTATTCGCCAAGCGTCTGCACGATGATTTGGTCGTTGGTATAGACGCAGATTTCGCCGGCGATTTTCAGGGATTCGCGGACGATTTGTTCGGCGTCCAATGCAGTGTGGCGCATCAGCGCCCGCGCCGCCGCCGTCGCGAATTGCCCGCCGGAGCCGATTGCCAGAATGTCGTCGTCGGATTCAATCACGTCGCCGCTACCGCCGAGAATCAGCGAATAGTCGCGGTCAATCACAATCATCATACTTTCGAGATGGCGCAGGACGCGGTCGGTGCGCCACAATTTCGCCATTTCAATCGCGGCGCGGCGAACGTTGTTCGGGTATTCGCCGAGTTTTTCCTCGAAGCGTTCGAGCAACGTGAAGGCGTCCGCCGTCGCGCCGGCAAAGCCGACCAGCACTTTGCCGTTCATCAATTCGCGAATTTTCCGCGCCGAACTTTTCAACACCGTGTCGCCGAGCGATACTTGCCCGTCGCCGCCAATCGCGACTTTCCCGCCGCGCCGCGCCGAAATAATCGTCGTGCTTCGCATCTTTTTCATTTTTTGCTCCCGAAGAGGTTGACGCATACGGTAAATAACCGTTAAAAATTAACAATTAAAATTTGCGGCGCCGACGGTTAAAATCCGGCGCGGCTCAATTCTATGCTTGGCGCAAAAATTATGAACGTGGAAATTTTACCGGTGGCGGCGGCGTTGGCGTTCGGCGAGGCGCGGTGCGCCGCCGGCGTGGCGCAAACCGAAATTTATTTTTGGCAAGCCGACGCCGCGGCGGTGGCGGTCGGGCTGGCGCAAAACGCCGCGCGGGAAGTCGTCGCCGAAAATTTGCGCGCCGACGGCGTTCGGCTTTATCGCCGGCAGTCCGGCGGCGGCGCGGTGCTGTTGGGCGCCGGAATTTTATGTTTTGAAATTTTAACGCCCGTCGTCGCCGGCGGCGACGCGCCGGGGATTCGCGAAAGTTTTCAGACGCTTCTCGCGCCGGTCGGCGCGGCGGCGGCAAAAATATGCGGGCAAAAAGTTATGATGAGCGGCGTGTCGGACTTGACCGTTGGGGACGGCGCGGGGAAAAAATTTTGCGGCACGGCGCAACTGCGCAAGCGGTCGGCGATTTTAGTGCACGGCGCGCTCTTGGCGGCGGCGGATTTGGCGTTGTTGTCGCGTTATTTGCGGTATCCGTCGGTCGCGCCGGACTATCGCGCCGGACGCGCGCACGGCGATTTTTGCGTGGCGCTTTCGACGGTCGCCGGACGGCAATTGACGGTCGGCGAAGTCGCCGCGGCGCTCGCCGCGGAAGCGCGGCAATTAAATTGGCGCGTCGCGCCGCCGATGTCGCCGGTCGCCGCCGAAAAATTGCGCCGAGAAAAATACGACAACGAAGATTGGAATTGGCGGCGGGAGAGAAAGTAGCCGACCGGCGGCTAAATTATCACTCCGCAAAAAGTTGAAAATTTCGTTAGATTTCGGCGATTTTTTCATACACTTGTCCTTGTTTTTTTTCTTGTTTCTTTTCTTGCGCGCGGCAAGTTCGCGTCCGGCGCGCGTTCACCGGAAAACGATGGGGACTATTATGTTTGCCAAGCAAACTTTGCTCCGCAATTTGCGTTTGGGCTCGCTCTTTGCCGCGGTCGCCGACGATTTTGACGCGGCGGAACTTTACGCTTACAGTCAGGTTGACGCCGCGACGCCGATAGGCGAGCGCGCCGCCGCCGCGCGCCGGTTGCGCTCCGCGTTCGCGTCGATGTCGCCCGCGACGTTGCGCTCAATGCTCGCCGCGCAAAATCTGCCTCTGCCGACGGGCAAGGTCTGGCTTTTCCGCGCCAACGAACTCGCCGACCGGCAACGGTTTCAGCGCGACGCCGCCAATTTGGTCTATTTGCGCCATCCGCGCCTCAATTGGCTTTTCGCCGCGCCGGAGCGCGACGCCGCGTCCGCGCCGTTTGTCGTGCTAGCGCCGCTCGAAAATTTCGCGCCCGCCGACGCCGCCGCGTTGCCTCTACCGCAAAAACTCGCCGGTCTGCGCCGCGCGCTTGACGCGGTTGCCTATCTGCACGCGCGCGAATTTTATCACGGCGATTTGCGTCCCGAAAATATCTGGCTTGCCGCCAATGACGCGCGGTTGTTGCTCACCGGCATCGCGCCGTTAGTCGATGACGAAACGGCGTTTTCGCCCGCGCGGTTCGGTTATGTCGCGCCGGAGATTTTGCGCGGCGGCGAACCGACGGTCGCGGGCGATATTTACGCGCTCGGCGCGATTTTGTATTTCCTCGCCGTGGGCGAACATCCGTTTGCGGGCGCCGCCGACCGGTCGGAATTTTTGGCGCTGTTAAACGGCGGCGTCGCGTTGCCGCCGACCGTGCCGCCGCGGCTTGCCAATATCGTCGTCGGCGCGATGGCAACGCGCTACGCCTCGGTGGGCGAACTTGCCGCCGACCTCGATAAATTTCTCGCCGAAGAAAGCGTCGCCGCCGAAGTCGAATGTAGTTGGCATCACGACGAGACGCGGAATATCGGCAATCTTTTCCCGTCCGCGCCGCCCGCGCCGCCCGCGCTGATTGACGACGCGCCGCCCGCGCCGGTCGAAGACGCCGCGCCCGCGCCGGCGCGAGAAAGAAATCTTTGGCGCTACGCGGGCGTTGCCGCCGTTTTATTTTTCGCCTTTATCATCGGCGGTTTTGCGTTTTCGCCGCAAAAACCGGCGGAGAAAATAGCGTTAAGCATCGCCGACGATTGGGCAAGCCCGCAAGCCAACGAAGTGAGCATTGACATTCCGCCGGCGTCCGCGCGTCCGGTGAGGTCGCTACGCGACGAGTCGTCGCGCGACGAACTGCCGCAAGACGAAATAATGTTGGCGGAAAATCGAGGGGCGGGAGGGGAATTTGATTTATTGTCCGACTTGCCGGCGATTCCCGAAGCGGTTCCGACCGCGACGGTTGGCGCGGACGCAACGGACTTGGAGTTGGACGACGACGCGGTTCCGGCGACCGGCACGGTTTCGGCGAACGCGACGCCGGATTTTGAATTGGACGAAGGGTTGCCCGCGATTCCATCGGCGACGGTTGCGGCGTCTCTGCCGGCGGCAGTGCAGGCGGAATCCGCCGCGTCTCAACTAATTGCCGAGGGCAACGCGCTGATGCGGGAGCGGGATTACGCCGGAGCGCTCGCGAAATTTAACGAAGCGGGGAGCGACGCGCCGGAAATCGCCGGACTGAAACAAGCCGCGCAAAACGGTCTCGCCAAACAAGAACGTAAAGCCGCGTTGTTGCAACAGGCGGGCGAATTGCTCGCCGCGCAAAAATACACCGACGCGGAAACGGCGTTGCTCGCGGGCATTGACGCCGCCGACGCCGACATACAAAAAGTTCTCGCCGAGGCGCGCGCCGGCAAATTCAGGTCCGCGCTGAAAGAAGCCGAGCAGAATCTCGCCGCGCAAAAATACGAAGACGCGGAATTGGCGTGCGCGTGGGCGCTCAGCGTCGAGGGCTACGGCGACAATCCGCAGGCGTTGCGCTTGCGCGAACAAGTGCGGACGGCGGCAAGTCAAAACCCCAATCCCGACGCCGACCGCGCCGGCAGTTTCAACGCGGCGCTCGTCGAGGCGCAAAAACTTCTCGCGCAAAAGGATTATCTCGCCGCTATCGAGGTCTTCAATTTGGCGCTAGCGGTGCCGGGTTACGAAAAAAACGAAGTCGCGCTTCGCGGGAAACGGTTGGCGGAGGCGGCGAGTAGAGAGGGAAAAGGGAAAAGGGAAGAGGGAAAAGGGGAAGAGGGAAAAGGGAAAAGGGAAGAGAGCATTGGGAAGGATGATGGCGGCGATGCGCAATTCGACGAATTGATGCGGCGCGGCAACGAGTTGTTGCTTGCCGGTTGCTGGTCGGACAGCGAGCGCGTTTTCGCGCGGGCGTTGACGATTCCGGGTTACGCGGGCGACGAAACGGCGTTAGCCGGACGGCAAAAAGCGATTGCCGGTCAGAGCGACGCCAATCGCCGCGAGCCGGTTTATGCCGCCTTGATGGCGGTGTTGCGCGACTGGCGCAATCGGGACTACGCGGCGGCGGCGGAAAAATTAACCGCGCTCGCCGCGCAAGTCGCGCCGGACGAGCGTCCGTTAATCGACGTGTTGCAAGCCGTCGCCGTCGGCGCGAACGGGGCGCGCGCGGCGGATTTAGCCGACCAAATGACGCTCGCACGGGAGCAAATCACGCAGGAAAAATACGCGGACGCCGCCGCGACTTTCGCCTCCGGCGCGACGGGCGCCGCGCAACCGGCGGCGTGGCGGTGGGCGAGCGGCGTGTTGTTCGCGCTTGCCGCCGACCCGAAAAACGCCGAGACGCAATTTAACGAAGCCCTCGCCGGCGACGCGAATTTCGCGCCCGCGCTTTTGGCGCAGGCGTTGCTCGCGTTGGACGCCCGCGCTTACGACGCGGCGTTGGACTGGATTGAAAAATATAAAAATTCCGCGCTAGCGAGTGCGTCGCCGGCGAGCGCGTCGCCGGCGAGCGCGTCCGCCGCCGTCGTGCAGGGCTACATTTATTACGACGGCGGTTTGGGGCTGACCGAAAAGCGGCGCAAACTGCGCGGGCAGGTGAGCAACGAACGCTCCGCCGCCGCGTTCGCCGCCGCCGCGCAACTCGGCGACGCGCTGGCGAAAAACAATCTGGGCGTGTGTTATCTCACCGGTCGCGGCGTCAAACGCGACTACGAACAGGCGCGCGAATTGTTGACCGGCGCCGGCGATTTGCCGGTCGCGCTGTTCAACAACGGGCTGATGTATTTTCGCGGCGCCGGCGTCAATCGCGATTACGCGCTTGCCGCGAATTATTTCACCCAAGCCGCCGAGCGCGGGGACGTTCGCGCCGCGGCGCGTCTCGCCGATATGTATCAGCGCGGGCGCGGCGTGCCGAAAGACCCGAATCAAGCCGCGCGTTATTTGGAACAAGCCGGCGGACAGGAAGACCAAAACGAAGAGTTCGCGCTGGCGTTGCCGTCTTTTACGGCGCTCGTGCCGGAGATTCTGCGTCTGCCGTTGCCGCGACCGACCGCGCCGGCGGCGCCGGATTTTTCCGCGCCTTATCGCTATCTGATTAACTTGGCGGAGCGGCAGGAGCGCGCCGGCGAACTTATCGCCGCCTCGCGCCATTACGCGCTGGCGTTGCAGTTGCCCGGTTATTTGGACGACCCGACCGCCAATCGCGGCGTAACCGCCACGACCGGCAAAGTGCAAAATCTGCTTCTCGCCGCGGACGCGCCGGTGGCGTCGCCGAAGAGTCCCGCCGCCGGCTTGGAAAAAGTCAATCCGGCGCTCGCCGAGTCGCTCGGCGCGGATGCGTCCGCGGACGAGTTCGTCGCGCCCGCCGCGCGTCCGGCGGCGGCGGCGTCCGCGCGTCCGGCGGCGCCGCCAAAAACGCAAGTTGCGCCCACGCCGGAGCGTCAGCGTTTTTATCAGGCGGCGCTCGACGAAGGGCGGAAAAATCTCGCCTTGCAAAATTGGGGCTACGCGGAACAGGCGTTTCAGTTGGCGTTGGTCATTCCGGGCATCGCCGACGACGCGCAAGCCGTGGACGGCTTAAACCGCGCGCTCGAAGCCAAACGCAAACTCGGCGACGCGGTCAAGTTCACCGATTTTGAAGCCGTGTTGAGCAACGCCACCTCGCAATTGCGCGACCGGCAATGGGTCGCCGGCGCGTATCTTTACCGCTACGCGCTGACGCTCGACGGCGCGGCGAACGAAGCGTTGCCGCAACTCGGCGGCAACATCGCGCAATACGAACACGACCGGCAACAACAACGCGAAACCGACGAAAAAATCGGCGCCGGCTCGGAGCGCGATATGGCGACTTACAATTTGGCGATGACGCAAGCCAAGCAATTTATGGACGACGGCAAATTCGACGCGGCGGTGCAATTGCTGAACAACGTTTTGCAGTGGAAGGATTTTAAGGACGACGCGGCGGCGACGGCGCTGTTGAAAATGGCGACCGACCGTTTGACCGAAAGCCAAAATTCGCCGGAAAATTTGGCGCAACAGCGCGAGAAAAATCGCGAACTCTACGACAAATTGATTTTCAGCGGCAAGGTTTATCTGAAAGAAAAATCGTGGGTTGACGCGACGCGGACGTTTGAGTTGGCGCGGAAATTAAAGGGCTACGAAAACGACGCGACGGCGAAACGCGGCTTGGCGGCGGCGAACAATCAACAGCCGGAAATTCGCGACGCCGCGACGCCGCAACAACGCGCCGAATTTAACGAATTGTTGAACGAAACGCGCGACGCGCTCCGCTCCGGTAATTTCATCCGCGGCGAAACGCTGGCGCGCGCGGCGTTGCGCCTGTCCGGTTTCGAGGACGACGAGCAGGCGCTGACGCTGTTGGAGTCGGCGTGCAAGGCGCAGGGTAAAGAATTTAACCGCGACGGCGAAAAAATGGACTTGCAGGGCGTCGCGATTTCCGAATACGACCGGCAACAGGCGACGCAGGCGGCGGAGTATCAGGCGATGCTCGGCGAAGGGCGGCGGTCGCTGGCGATGAAACAATACGAAGTCGCCGAGGCGATTTTCCGCGAGATTCTGAAATTGCGCGGCTACGCCAACGACGCGGAAACGCTGGCGTTGCTTGACCGCGTGGCGCGCGAAAAACCGCGCGACGACGCGCCGCCGCTGTTGCCGCCCTCGCCGCAGGAAAACGAGGCGCTTGAAGGCGAGAGCAACGCCGAGCAGGCGGCGCTCCTCGTCAACGAAGGGCGGCGGGCGCTGGCGGCGAAAAATTTCGCGGCGGCGGAACAACTGTTCGGCAACGCGCTGGACTTAAACCCGCAGTCGGCGGAGGCGTTTTATTGGCGCGGCAAAACGCGAATGACGCAAAACAAGTGGGAATTGGCGTTGGTCGATTTGAAGCGGGCGGTCGAAACGGACGGCTTGCCTCCGGCGGCGCGCGCCGAAGCGCTCAACAATCTCGCGAACCTTTACAATCATAACCAGGACTACGCGCCGGCGTTTCAGTATTACCAACAGGCGGCGGAGGCGGGCAACGCGGCGGCGATGAACAGTTTGGGCGTGGCGTTTTTCACCGGTCGCGGCACGGCGGCGGACAAAGAAAAAGCGATGGAGTGGTATCGCCAATCGGCGGAGGCGGGCGACGGCAACGCGATGCTGAACTTGGGTTTGAGTTACGACAACGGTTGGACGGGCGAGCCGGACTACGCGCAAGCCCGCGCGTGGTATGAAAAAGCCGCCGAGAAAAAAATCCCGCGCGCCGTCGCGCGGTTGGCGCGAATTTACGCCGAAGGACTCGGCGTGGAAAAAGACGCGGAAAAAGCGGCGGCGTATCGCGCGCAAGCGCAGGCGTTAGGGTATGGGGCGGAGAAGTAGCGGGGCGCCGTGGACAGTGGGCAGTGGGCAGTTGACAGTTGACAGTTGAAAGTGCGCGAAGCGAATTTAAAAAATCAAACTCCGCAATCTTTAATTTGTAACTGATGTTACGCGGTCAACGAAAAGACGCGAATTTTTACGAATAAAAAAAAAGAGATTTTTTGTCCACGAATTACACGAATTACACGAAATTAAAGAGCCGGAAAACGGACAAAAAATTTGGAAAGCACACTAACCTTCGCTTCGCTCGGTTTCGTGTTAATTCGTCTAATTCGTGAAAATTCGTGTTAAGTTCTTTTCTTGTTCATTCGTGGCTTCTCTTTTTTTTGCGCGTAACGTGAGTTTGTAATTTTTAATTGGTAATTGTTCTACTGCCCACTCATTGGAGAGCGACGATGAAAACACTTTTGGCGAGCGGTTTGTTGTTGGCGGCGATGGCGACGGGGGCGGTCGCCGACGAGATGGTGTATGCCTACAAGGTCGGGACGATGGAGGTCTTTACTTTGGTCGAAACGCGAAGCACCGGCGGGACGGGAATTTTGGTCAACGCCGGCGACGCGATTAAACGTTATCTGCCGGACGGAAAATTTCCGCTGGAAATCAACGCCTTTCTCGTGAAAAACGGCGGGAAAAATATCCTGATTGATACCGGTTTCGGCGGCGCGATTATCGACGAAATGCGCGGCGTCGGCGTGGCGCCGGAACAGGTCAACACCGTGCTTATCACCCACACGCACGGCGACCACGTCGGCGGCTTGTCAACGGACGGCGTCGCGCGTTTCCCGAACGCGGAATTATTTTTATCGCAACCGGAGCAGGTCTGGGGCAACGGCAATGCCGCCACCGTCGCCGCGCTCGCGCCCTACGCCGGGCGTTGGCGAACGTTCAAGCCGGCGGCGTTTTTCGATGCGGCGGTTCCGGTGGCGGACGGCATTACCGCGATTGCGGCGTTCGGTCATACGCCCGGACACACGGTTTATTTGTTGGAGTCGAACGGGGAAAAATTATTGATTTGGGGGGATTTGCTCCACGTGCAGGCGATTCAATTTCCGGCGCCGGAGGTCTCGGTTACTTACGACTCCGACCCCGTCGCCGCCGCCGCGACCCGCCGGCAAATTTTAGAATACGTCGCGCGGGAAAAAATCCCCGTCGCCGGAATGCATTTGCACTACCCCGCCATCGGTATGGTCGAAAAAAGCGGCGACGGCTTCCGCTGGCAAGCGAAATAAAAAACTCAATTATTCATACCGACCAAGGGAGGCGCGCCAATGACCGGCAAAATCGAAGACGGACGGGTGGTTGATGAAATATGCGCGGGTAAAGTTTTATGTGTTTAGTGATAATCTGGATTGGGGCAAACGCCATTTGGGTTTTCTGGAAAACTATATGATAAAAAATCCGCGCTCCGCGGCGCGGATTTTTTCATCGCTAAACGCTCATTAAAAACTCTCGCCGACACGCCTTATTCAATTCGTCAGCATCGCGACGCTCGCCGCCGAAGGCACGCGGATTTCCTGCCCGACTTTCAGCACCGGATTGCCTTTCGCGTCGGCGTGCAGGCGATTGTAACGGGCGACTTGCGCGACCAATTTCGGATTGTTGCGCCCGCACACCCGCCAGAGGACTTGGCTCAATCCCTCGCCCCGCCGCACGATTACCGTTTTCATTTCCACCATGCCGGCGCTCGCCGTCAGCGCGTCGTCCGCGTCCGCGGCGACGAGCGCCGGTTCCGCCCGCGCCGTTAGCGCCGACTGCCGGCGCGAGGAGTCGAGCCATTCGTCGATGCCGCTAATGCCGTTGTAATGCTCGCCGTTCGCCACCGGCGTTTCCTCGGCGGGCGTTTCGCGTTTTTGCGCCGCTTCCTGCCAGCGCGTCAGCGCCACTTCCCGCGCCGCGCCGATTTCTTTCAATTGCGCGATTTCTTCGCGGCTCGACCGCAATTCCGCCTGTAAATTCGTGGCGCGCTGACGCCACGTTTGCCGCTCGGCGCCGGTCTGTTCCAACGCCGCCTGCCAATGGTTTCTTTCGTCGCGCAACGCGAGCAGTTGTTGATTTTCGGCGGCGAGGCGCTCTTCGACGACTTCGATTTTTTCGGCGTAAACGTTTTTCAATTCGCGCTCTTTCGTCTCCCACGCGCTCATCGCGAAAAACGGCGTAATCGCCACCGCCACGCACGCCGCCGCCGCCGCGACAATCGCGTAAGAGGAACGGCGGCTCTTGACCGAAATCACGCGCCCGTATTCCTCCGCCCGCGAAAATTCGTCGCCGACGAGCGTTACCAAATCCTCTTTGTCCTTCTGTAAGTTCGGCACCGTTTCGTTGGTCAACACGTTGTATTCGCGCTCCAATTCTTCGTAGCGTTCGTTCATCACTTCCATCGCCAAGTTGACGGTTTCCAACTTCATATTCATCGCCGAATTTTCCGCTTCCGTTTGCGCGAGCCGCGCCGCCGTCGCTTCAAATTCGGCGCTCAAGCCCGCCAACTGGTCAACGTATTGCGATTCCATTTTCCACGTTGACGCCGCCGCCTGCCGCGTCAACAGCGTGTTTTCGTGCTTCAAATCGGCGTTGATTGCCGCCGCGTCGGTCAGCGCTTCCGCCGTCGCCGCCGTCTGCCGCGCCAACGCCGCGTTTTCCCGTTTCAAATCGGCGTTAAGCGCCGCCACCGCCGCCGCGTCGTCCAACGCTTCGTCAGCCGTCTGCCGCCAGCGCCGCGTTTCGCCCGCCTGTTCGATAAACGCGCGGTCGTTCGCCAGCAAACTCCGCCGCACCGCCGCGACTTCGCGTTCAAGTTGCGCGGTCGCGTAGCGCAAGTTGTCGTTCGCCGTCTTGCCGGCGGCGAGGGCTTGCGTTTCGGCTTCGATTTGCGTTTCGGCGATTTGCGTCGCGCATTGCTGTGCCGCCAACCGCGTTTGCAACGTCGCAATCTCGCGCTCCCGCTCGTCGTAACGCGCTTGCGCCGCCGCGATTTGCGCGCGCAACGCCGAGAGTTCGGCGAGTTCGTTTTCATTCGCCGCTTTGATTTCGTCGTAACGATTGCCCATT
Organism: Planctomycetota bacterium; assembly: GCA_031261425.1. Taxonomy (GTDB): domain Bacteria; phylum Planctomycetota; class SZUA-567; order SZUA-567; family SZUA-567; genus MS499-59. The sequence continues at coordinate 19,897 of JAISJR010000006.1, read as the reverse complement.
GCCGCCAACGCCGCCGTTTGCCCGAGCGTCGCCGCCGCTTGCAATCGCGCGATTTGCGCGTCGCGCGCGCCGACGGTTTCCCGCGCGGCTTGCAATTCGAGCGTCAACATCAAATAACCGTCCGCCGCCTCCTGCCAATCGCGTTGCCAGCGGGCGTTTTCCAAGCGCAATTCTTCGGTTTCGTCCGCCGCGAGCGGCAACACGTCCGCCGCCGGACGCGCGAGGTCGTCAAAGTCCTCGACCGCGCCGCGCCAATCGTCGTTTTTTTGCGCCGACAACTCGGCGGCAAAATCAATCATTAACGCTTCGTATTCCGCGTCGAGCGCGCGCAAACTTTCCAACCGTTTTTTCGTTTCGTCTTGGCTAATCGCATACGGCGGATTGAGCGGGCGCGCGCGGTCGTTTTTGTTACGCCGCTTTTTCGGTAGCGAGATGGCGACCGGCGTGATAATTGTCAATTGCGGCACCGGCACGCCGCTGGCGACGTATGGCGCCGCCAATTGCTCCGCCAAAGCGGGAATCGTCGAGACGGGTTCCACCGGAACGGGTTCCGCCGGTGCGGCTTGCGCAGTAGCGGCGATTGCCACCGGCGAAATTGCCGCAACGGGCGCGTCGTCAAAAAAGCCGGACGCCAAATCGACTCGTTCTTCGATGGTAAAAATTATGTCCGCCAACGGCGTTGGCGCGGGCGGAGTCGCCGCGTTTGACGGCGTAATCGCCAAAATAATTTCCGCGGTGATTGCGGGGAGATGCTCGGAGATAATTGCGGAAGCGGCGCGCGCGCTTGCGGATTCGTCGGGGGCTTCGGCGGCGGCATCGTCGCGAAAATCGCTTTCATCGCCCGTGGCGAAGCCGGCGTAGAGGTCGTCGGACGCTTCGACGGATTCCGCTTCGACGGCGGGGGCAAGCGACTCCGTCAACTCCGCGTCGAGCGGCGGGAAATCGTCAATTTGTTCGACCGTGGCGACCGGCGCGTCCGCCGCCGCAACGCTCACATCCGCGACCTCTTCCGCAACCGCTTCGACGGCGTCGTCGTCATCCGCGTCATCCGCGTCATCCGCGTCATCCGCGTCGTCCGTGGCGACGGCGGTAACGCTCGCCGGTTCGTCGAGGTTCTCGCTTGCCAAGGCGACGGTCGGTTCGGCGACGGCAAAGACCTCGTCGCCCGCCGCCTCAAAATTGTCCGCCGGATTGGCGGCTAACCGCGCGAGAATATCGTCGCGCAAAATGACGGATTTCCCCGCCGCCGCCGTCCGAATTCTGTCGTCGCTGTAACCTTTCCGCCGGCACTTGGCGATAAAATGGCGAGCCGCATTCATCGATGTCCCTCCTGTCAAGATAAGAGGACGGCACCAAGCGACAGCCGCCCGTCAGTTTATCGGACGTTGGCGGAAATTTTCTTTAACGATTGTGGTTGAGGGATTAGACCGGTGGATGGCGAGGAATTTTGCCGCGGCGGAACGGAAAATCAGCCGAAAAGATGCCGCGAAGTCGAACCGGTCTATTTAGTTGGACATACCGTCGGTCGGGCAGAAGTCGTCCGTGAGGAGGGGCGCGGCGGCGAGGTCTAACGGTTGCGCCGGAGAATTGCGGACGGCGTAGCCGACCGACTGTTTGATGAGCGTTCCGCTAAATTGCGCGAAACGCCTTTGTAATTCGCGCGGCGACAGACGGTCGCCGGCGTGATTGGAGCCGACCAGCAACATATTGCTCGCGCCGGTTAATTGGCGCGGAAAAATATACACGTGCCGGAAAACCGCGCCCGCCGTTTTGACGACGGCGCGAAGCAAACGCCCCGCGTCGCCGAAATCGCCGATGATGTTCGCCACCACCACGCCGTCGTCCGTCAATTTGCGCTCCGCCAACGCGAAAAATTCCCGCGAAATTAAATGTTTCGGAATTCGCCCGCCCGCCGTGTAGGCGTCCAACACGAGGTAGTCCCAATTTTTATCCGGCGCCCCGCGCAGAAAATTTCGCCCGTCCGACACGTAACTGCGAATCACGCCGTCGGCGCGGTCGGGATAGGGATAACCGAAAAATTTTCCCGCCAACTCAAACACCACCGGGTCAATATCCGCCACGTCGATGCGCGACGCTTCGGGATAATCGTCGCGAAACATCAACGCGCCCACGCCGCCGCCGCAACCGATAATCGCGACTTTTTCCGGCGCGGCGCCGGTGATAAGCGCGCCCAAAAACAGCAATTTCACATAGCCGCAAGCCGTCGCCGCCGTCGGCGCGCCGCCGTCCAACAAACAGCCGCTTTCGAGTTGGTTGTTGAACACCATATAACGCGCGCCGCCGGCGGTGAACGCGCGGTCGCTGAAATCGAATTTGCCGTCGAAAACGTTGATGAGGTGATACGCCGACTCGCGCGTCGCCAAATTTTTGCCCTGCTCCCGTTCGCGCCACGCGGCGGCTTGCGGCGAGCGCCCGAAACCGGTGGCGACGGCTTGCGCCGCCGTCGCTTGCTCGGCGATAAATCCGCCCGCCGTCAACAACGCGACGACGGCGACGCCTTTCACCCAATAACGCGCGCCGCAACCGCCCGCCGCGACGAGCAACAAAACCGCGCCGATGCCCCACGTAATCCGCATACTGCCGACGTATTCGGTCAACACGAACGACACCAAAAACGTGCCGATAATCGAGCCGAACGTGCTAATCGCGTAAATGCCGCCGGCGGTTTGTCCCATTTTCGCGACCTCGCGCGCGGCGAGCCGCACGAGAAACGGGCTGACCGCGCCCAATAACACGCTCGGCGCGGCATACAAAATCAGCGCGGCGAAAAACGCTTGCCAGCGCGGGTCGGCGAACGCCGCGAGCGCCCATTCGCCGACGAAACCGGACGCCGGCGGAATGGCGAAAATCCACAGCGCCGCGCCGAAAATCAAAAGGGATAAAGTCGAAAATTTCGGCGAGCGGTCGGCGAGATTGCCGCCGAGGTAATAGCCGAGCGACAACGCGCCGAGAAAAATCCCGATAATCGCGCCCCAGACGTAAATGGTGCTACCGAGATACGGTTCGAGCAACCGCACGCCGACCATTTCCAGCGCCATCACCGCCGCGCCGCACAACAGGGCGGTTAATTTTATTGCGAGAGGCATAGGTGAGTTCCGTTTTTGTAAATGAGGGGCGGGCAATGGAATCTATCGCCGCGCCAAATTAAAAATTAAAAATTAAGAACTGATGTTATGCGGTGAACCAAAAGACGCGAATTTTTACGCATAAAAAAGAGAGATTTTTTGTCCACGAATTACACGAATTACACGAATTACACGAAATAAAGAGCCGGAGAACGGACAAAAAATTCGTGTTAATTCGTCTAATTCGTGAAAATTCGTGTTAAGTTCTTTTCGTGTTCATTCGTGGCTTCTATTTTTTGGCGCGTAACGTGAGTTAAGAATTAAAATTTGCTTACGCGTAATTCGTAATTTTTAATTCGTAATTCACTCCTCCACCCGCACGCCGCGCCGCGTTAGTAGCGAGCCGTCGGCGCGATAAAGTCCGGTCAATTCTTTGATGGTGTTGATGACCGCTTGCGCCGCGCGCAGGCGGCTTTCGGTGTATTGCAATTCCGCCGTCGCCACGTCGAGCGACGTTGCCGCGCCGACGCGAAATTTTTCCCGCATCGCCACCAACGCCAATTCGTATTGCTTCACCGCCAGCGCCGTGGTCGCGATTTCCCGCTGATAACGTTTCACGCTTAAATAGCGCAAGCGAATATCGACCGTGATTTGCAGTTGCAAATTTTCCAACGCCAACCGCGCTTGCGCGGCGTCGATTTCCGCGCGGCGATGCGCGGCTTTTTCCTGCCGCCGCCCTAACGGTTGCGAAAAATCCAAGCGTCCGCCGACCGCGAATTCGTCGTTGTTCGTCCAGTTCCAACCGGCGCGACTGCCGCCGCCGCCGCCGCCGACCGTGATGGTCAAATCCAAATCCGGCAACAAGCCGTCGCGCGTTCGTTTGACTTCGAGTTCGCCGCGTTGCAACCGCAATCGGCTTTCGTTGAGGTCGGGGCGCTCGCGCAGTCCAAGCGCCACGTGGTCGCGGAAACGGTCGAGTTCCACCACGGGCGCGACGGGCATCGCCGCCACCGCGAGCGGCTGAAAGCGCCGGCTACTCGGATTGAGGCGGGCTAACATTTCTAATGAGAAGCGGTCGTAATCGTGGCGCGCCGCGAGAAGATTGGTGAATTTTTCGGCAACATCGCCGCGGGCTTGCGCGATGTCGGCGGGCGCCAATTTGCCGACGTTGATTTTTTCTTCGGTCTCGCGCAAACGCTCGCCGGCGAGATTTAACGCTTCCTGCCGGATGACGATGGCTTCCCGCGCCAAGACCAAATCCCAGTAATTGTCCTCGGTTTGCGCCAGCGCGTCTTCGACCGCGTCGCGCAATTGATAGCGGCTGATTTGCGCGTCGAGCCGCGCCTGCCGCACCGAAATTAAGTTAATGTCCAACCCGCGCCCCTTCAACAATTTTTGCGTTACGCTGCCGGCGCCGGACAATTCCCATTCGCCGCGCGAGCGCGGCGCGGCGGCTTGACCGTTCCAATCGGCGCCGACTTTCACCGTCGTGCCGGTCGGCAATTTCTCGGTAATGCCGACGCCGCCGGACGCGGCGTTGCCGTAGGTTTCCGTCGCGCCGGAATGTTGATGGTCGAGCAAGTCGTAACCGGCGGACGCGGAAAACGTCGGGTCGAAAGCGGCGCGCGCGGCGCGGACGGCTTGTTCGCTTTTTTCCGGCGCGAGCCGGACGCTTTGGAGATTGAGGTTATTTTGCAGGACTTGCCACACCGCCGCGTCCAACGACAACGCCGTCGCGTGGTGCTCGGCGGCTTGGTCGAGGGTCGGCGGCAGGGCGATTTTTTCATTAACCAACGTGTCGATGGCGGTGGCGCCGATAAGTTTTTCGATAAACGCCGCGTCTTCCCACTCCGGCGGTTCGGGCAACGCAGTTGCGGGCAACGCGGTTGCAGACGACACGGGCGCGGGCGACTCCGCCGCGAACAATGCGGTTGCGAGCAACCCCGACGCGACCACGGCGGACGCCAAAAATAACCACCGGTAAAACGCGCGCATAACGGCACCTTGATAATTTTTACAGGAAAGGCGGGACCTTTTCACGCCGGCGGAATCTCCGGCGTTGCCGCTTCAACGGTCGTCTCGTTCGCGACCGGCGTTTCCGCCGCTATATCCGCCGCCTCGACGCTTTCATCGCTTTCGCTTTTTTCCTCAGCCAACACACTGTCGTGTTCGGCGGGGTCGTCTTTTTTCTTGGCGATGCTTTTAACGCTCATATACAATTTCGCGTTGTAATTAAGCAGAAATTCTTCGTCCGGCGGCGGCACGCGGTCGCCGTCGGCAATCCGCCCCGCGATGGTCATTGCCTTCAGCGCCGCGTCCAACGCCGCGTTGGTCCCGTCTTTCGCCGCCGATTCTTTTTGGGCTTTGTCCGTTTTCGCCGCCAACTCTTTTTTGATTTTGTCCGCGTTCGCCTTTTCGCCGGCGGCTCCGTCCGCCGAAGCGTCCGGTCGCGTGATTTTCGCGGCGGCAAATTGCAGGTTGCCGATTTCGACTTTGGTTATTTCCATTGTTCGCTCCTTGTTGAAACGTCGCGCTTGCCGCATAATACGGCGTTCGGCGCGGCGCGAAAGTTGTCCGGCGTCTTTTTACGAGATTGGATAAAACGAGCGCGAGGCGCCGATAAACCGGCGAGCCGTGAACCGGCGCGAAAAGAATTGGTGCGGAAGAGAGGATTTGAACCTCCACGAGTTGCCCCACTTGGCCCTCAACCAAGCGCGTCTGCCGTTCCGCCACTTCCGCACGCGAAATGAGCGAAGCGTGTAATTTAGGTAAGCGGCGGCGAGCGTCAAGATACACAATATAACAATTGACAATTGACAATTAAAAATTGTGGCGTTCTTATTTTCAAAATCGTTTCGCGCCGTCTTAACAATGACTCCTCAATTGTTAATTGTTAATTTTTAATTGTTAATTGAACTGTTCAGGAGCGTTTATGTCTCATCTGCTCATCACCGGCGGGCGCGTCATCGACCCGGCGCAAAAGTTGTTCGACGTTCCCGCCGATATTCTTCTCGGCGACGGCAAAATTTTAGCCCTCGACGACCGAACGCCCGCCCGCGCGGCGCAAATGCAAGCCGCGCTCGCCGCCGCCGCGCCGGTCGAAAAATTTTCCGCCGCCGGTCAAACGATTACGCCCGGACTGATTGATATGCACGTCCACTTTCGCGAGCCCGGCGCCGAGAGCGAAGAAACGATTGCCTCCGGCGCGGCGGCGGCGATTGCCGGCGGTTTCACCACGGTCGCCTGTATGCCGAACACCGAACCGGCGATTGATTCCGAAGCCGACATCAATTTTATTTACCGCGAAGCCCACGCCGCGCAACTGGCGGAGGTCTTGGCGGTCGGCGCGATTACCGCCGGTCGGGCGAGCGAGCGGTTGGCGGAAATGGCGAATATGGCGCGGGGCGGCGCGGTCGCGTTCAGCGACGACGGACGCGCGGTCGGTCCGGCGGCGCTGTTGCGGCAAGCGTTGCTCTACGCCAAAATGCTCGGCAAACCGTTGCTCGAACACTGCGAGGAACCGTCGCTCGCGGCGGGCGGCGTGATGAACGAGGGCGAAGTCGCGACGGAACTCGGACTTCCCGGTATTCCGGCGGAAGCCGAAGAAATCATCGTCGCCCGCGATTTATTGTTGGTAAAACTCACCGGCGCGCGGCTGCATTTGCAACATATTTCCACGCGCGGCGCCGTCGCGATGTTACGCGCCGCGAAAAACGCCGGTCTGCCCGTAACCGCCGAAGCGACGCCGCACCATTTGACGCTGACGGACGCGAATTTACGGAGTTTCAATCCGGTCTATAAAGTCAATCCGCCGTTGCGCTCGGCGGCGGACGTTGACGCCTGCGTCGCGGCGCTCGCCGACGGGACGATTGACGCGATTGCCTCCGACCACGCGCCGCATTTGCAAGAAGAAAAAGAAGTCGAAATGGCGCAGGCGCCGTTCGGTTTGCTCGGTTTGGAGACCTCGTTCGGCGTCGTTTACACGCATTTAGTCGCCACGGGAAAAATTCCTTTGGCGCGGGTAATTGAGGCGATGACGACCGCGCCGGCGAAAATTCTCGGTTGCGAGCGCGGAACTTTATCCGTCGGCGCGAAAGCGAATTTGACGCTTTGGGATTTAACGCGCGAATGGACGGTCAACCCCGCCGAGTTCAAATCGAAGTCGAAAAATTGCCCGTGGAACGGACAAAAATTGCGCGGCAAACCGGCGGCGGTCTTTGTCGGCGGCGAGAGGAAGTTGTAACCGATTCGCTGTTTGTGAGTAAGTGTCGGCGCTCGCGGTGAGCGCCGTTTCAAATTACGAATTAAAAATTACGAATTACGAAGTTCTTAAAAGTTGCGCGAAGCGCGGCAAATTAAATTCCCCTCTATGGAGGGGTGGCAGGCGAAACGCTCTATCTCGCCTGACGGGGTGGTTGCCCGTTTTGCTCCATAAGCACGCAAAGGAATCTGGGGTAACGCGAAAAACCACCCCGTCAATCGGCGGTAGAGCCGCCGATTGCCACCCCTCCGTAGAGGGGAATTAAGCGGAGATTATCGAAATCGCTTCGCGCCGTAATTCGTAATTCGTAATTTTTACTTTCTAATTCTTAATTGCCCGCCTATGTCCCTCGCCTCCGAAAAAGAAGAACTTATCGTCAAGTATCTCGCGGCGCGCGACGCGCCCGCGACGGCGGCGACGGCGAAAGAAAAGCAGACGCTCGCCGCCGCGTTGGACGCGATTTATTGGCGGATGGTCGAATCCGTCGTCGCGCAAAGCATCGCGATAACGCCGGATTTGACGCTGAAATTTTCCGAGCGCGACGCGCGGTTGTTGGATTTCGGTTTGCTCGACCCGCGCCTCGTCGGCAACGCGCCGGAAAATTTTGAAGCGGAAATGGAGCAGGAAAAATCCATCGCCGGCTTGCCGCAACATTTTTATTTGAGCGAATGGCTCATCGACCGCGTCAAACGGTTTAACCTCGAAGCCACCGTCGCGGCGACCGCCGAAAATCAGCGAAGCGCGGCGGATGTCGCCGAACCGTATCAGGCAATCGCCGCTTATTTCGCGACGCAAAACGGCGGGCAAGGATTGAAGTTGCCCGGCGTGTCGGCGACCGCGATGGAGGCGTTGCTCAGCGGTCGCCTCGACAAGCAAATCGCGACGATGAGCGCCGGACTGCGCGACCGCCTCGAACGACCGGCGCTCATTCAGCGAAGCCGCCTCGCGAAATTGCGGCGCGAAATGGTCGCGCAGGCGAAAATCGTTTTGCCGGCGACGCCGCTTCGGGGAAAAATCGACGAAAATTATCGCGAGGCGTGGCTCGCCGCCATCGACGACGGCAAGACGGTCATCGTGGCGGCGGAGAACGAATTTGACGACCCGATTGACCCCGAAAGCGACCCGCGCGTGGCGGCGCTGACGACTTATTTGGGCGGCGAACTGCGTTTTTTGCGCACGATTATTCCGCTCGGCGCGATGGCGGGCGGCGTCCGGCGCTCGCAATCGGTGTTGCTCGACTACTGCCGCCGCGTAACGCGACAGGACACGGCGGCAATCATCGACAAAATGCGCTGGTGCGACCGCAATTGTTACGCGACGCCGGTGGTGGTGTTGGCGCCGTTTGTCGGGCGCGGCGTGTATGAGTGGGACCGCGACAGTTTGGTGATTGGTCTCTCGCCGGTGGACGGACCCGCCGACGCGGTGGCGAACGCGGTCGGCAATTTCAGTATGATGCTCGACAGTTTGCAACACGCGGCGGCGATAAAAACCGCCTATAAAGCGGCGTTTCCGGCGGTCAATTTTCAGCAGAGTTTTCAGCGCGATTACCGGCAGTGGCTGACGCAGGTGGCGCAGGGCGAAACCGCCGCGATGCCGCCGGAAAAGTTGGCGTTTTTCGGGCAACACGTGGCGCTGGATTTGGCGGAGAATCCGGCGTTGTCGCTCGCCCCGCCGGAATTGAAAACGTTGTCGCCGACGATGCGCGCCCTGCTTCGCAAACAATTGGAAAAACAGGTCGAGAAAGAAAAGGAAAAAAAAGGCGTCTGGCTGTCGTATTGGCGGCTGGCGCTTCTGCTCTGGTTGGACGATAAAAACGCCGAGGCGTTGCCGGCGATGGCGAACGCGGCGCGGCACGCGCCGAATGAAATTTGCGTAACTTTCGGCGTGGCGTTGTTGCTCGCGCAAGCCGGACAAAAAGAAAAAGCGCGGCAGATGTTTTCGCTCTGCGCCGAGCGCGGCGCCAAAACCATCTGGAAGTTTTACGCCGAACAATTTTTGCGAAGTGGGGCATAACGGTAAAATTCCCCTCTTGTATGTTCTACGGAGGGGTGGCAGGCGCGGCGGTATCGCCGGTTGACGGGGCGGTGATTTTGATAATTCCACTAAACGCCGCGAAGCGGCAGAGCGTAACAGCCCAGCCCAAAGGAAAATCGGCTCTTTGATTTTCCGGCGGGCTGGGTTCGCGTTGCCGGAAAATGCAGACGCCCTGTAAGGGCAGTGGAAAATTTTTAGCACTGCCCTTGCAGGGCGCGTAATTTTATGGGCGTTTTTACCCAGCGCGTTGCGCTGGGCTGTTACGCGCCGCCCCTGCGGGGCGATTAGATGTCGCGCTTCGCGCATTTTTAGAAAAGAAACGATGACTGCCTCCCACCTCCCCACAGTTATTTACACGGCGACCGGTCAGCGCGCCGGCGGGTTAAGCGACCGCTTGCGCGGCATCGCCGCGTTGTATCGGATTTGTCAGGCGCAGGGGCTGAACTTTCAAATCAATTTCACCGCGCCGTTCGCGTTGACCGATTTTCTCTTGCCGAATACTTACGATTGGACGCCGACTGCCGCCGCCAAGACCCGTCCGCGCGATTTTCTTAACGCCGGCGCGGACGAACTCGCGGAAGCCGTCGCCGCTTTAAGCCGAAAAGAATCGCCGGTTTGTCTTTTTACCAACTGCGGTTGCGCGGATTACGGCGCGGCGTTCGCGGAACTGTTTCGTCCGAGCGACGAATTACAAAATTTAATCGCCGAACACGCGCAAAAAGCCGGCGGCGCATACGTCGCGGCGAGTTTTCGCTTTCAGGATTTGCTCGGCGACTTAAACGAGCGGCATTGCCCCGAATTGCCGGCGGCGTCCAAAGAAAAAATGCTCGCGCTGTGCCTCGACCATTTGCGCGCCATTCACGCGGAAAATCCCGAAGTCCAAATTTTCGTCGCCTCCGACTCGCGACTTTTCTTGACCGCCGCGCGGACGTTGCCGTTTGTCTATGCCGTCCCCGGCGAAATCGCGCACATTGACTACCCGGGCGGCGGGGACCATTCGGTCTATCTGAAAGTGTTTTTGGATTATTTTATGCTGGCGGGCGCGCGAAAAATTTATCAGGTCGTCGAAGGTCCGATGTATGGCGGCGGCTTCGCCGGCTCGGCGGCGGCGCTTCGCCGGACGCCGTTGGCGACGCGGCGGTCTCCGTGGACGCGGCGCGAAAGTCCGTGGTCGATTGTCATTCGCGATTTTTTCCGCCGCTACGGACGCTCGTTTTTTTCTTTTCGCCTGCGCCGCCGCTGGTGGCGGGTCAATGTTCTCGGTCTGCAAATCGGCACGGCGCTCGACCAAAGCGTTCCGGCTTGGCGGCGGGTTAAGGTTTAGGGGAATAATAAAAGTGTGCGGTGATTTCTAATTAAAAATTAAAAGTTAAAAATAATGGATTGGACTTAAAATTTGCGCGAAGCGAATTTGCTAATCAAACTCCTCAATTTTTAATTTTTAATTTTGAATTTTTAATTGAATAGCGCCATCGTCGCCGTCCATTTACGGTTAGGACACCAATCCAATGAACGACCTCACCCGCCGGGTTTTGCGCGGCTTGCAATATCTAACGCTGAAAACCCGCCTCGCCCGTTTCGCCGCGCAGTTGCAAAACCCCGCCGCCGCCCAAGCCGAGCGGTTGACCGATATTTTGTCCGCCAACGCCAATTCCGAATTCGGACGCCAACATCGTTTCGCCGCCATCGCCGACGCCGACGCATACCGCCGCGCCGTGCCGGTGCGCCGCTACGCCGATTTTATGCCGCTGATTGAACGGCTGAAAAACGGCGAAAAGAATGTGCTGACCGCCGAGCCGGTGTCGATGTTCGGCATCACCAGCGGCACCGAATCCGCCGCGAAATTTATCCCGCTGACCCGCCGCTTCACCCGCGAACACCACTATATGCACCTGATGTGGCTGTGGTCGATGATTGCCGCGCGTCCGCTCGGCATCGTCGGCGACATCTTCAGCGTCATCAGTCCGGCGGTCGGCGGTTACGTCGGCGGCATCCCTTACGGCGCGATTAGCGGCAAACACTATCGCGACCAATCCCTCCCGCAACGCCGCCTCAATTGCGTCCCTTACGCCGTGTGTTTGATTAAAGATTCGTTGCGCCGCAATTATTTGTCGTTGCTGTATGCGCTCGCCGCCGACCTCCGTTGCGCCAACAGCGCCAATCCTTCGACGCTGATTTTACTCGCGCAAACTCTGAACGACTACGCCGAGCCGTTGCTTGACGATTTAGCCGGCGGCGGCTTGCGCGGGCTTGATTTTTCGCCCGAAGAGCGGCGGCAATTCGCGCGACCGGCGGCGGCGGCGCGGGCGCGAATTTTGCGCGAGCGTTTCCGCGCCGACAAAGTTTTATTGCCAAAAACGGCGTGGGAAAATTTGTGCGCCATCAACACGTGGCAAGGCGGTTGCGCCCCGTTTTATTTGCCGCGCGTCCGCGAAACGTGGGGCGACGCGCCGATGCGCTGTTGGGGACTGCGCGCCACCGAGGGAATTTTCTCCGTGCCGACCGCCGACGGCGCCAAAGATGCCGGTGGCGCGGTCGCGATTGGCGGGCATTTTTTGGAATTTACCGCCGACCTCGAAACCCGCGCCGAATTTCCCGCGACCCAACTCGCGCACGAATTGGAAATCGGCAAACGCTACCGGCTTATCATCACCACGTCGGGCGGACTCTATCGCTACGATTTAGGCGATGTCGTCGAAGTAACCGGCTTCAACCGGCGGACGCCGGAAATCGCCTTCCTCTACAAAGCGGGCGGCGTCGTCTCGGTAACCGGCGAAAAAGTTACGCCGGAGCAAGTCGTCGCCACGCTCGCGACCGTCGGCAAAAATTTTCCGCCGCTGACCGATTTCACCGTCGGCGTGGAAATGCGCTCGCCCCCGCGCTATGTGGTGGCGATTGAACCGCGCGACGGCGATGCGAATAACGCCGCGAAATTTGACCAATTGGCGCGGGCGTTCGACGCGGAGTTGGCGCGACGCAATGTCGAGTATCGCGACAAACGCGACAGCGGACGGTTGGACGCGCCGGCGGCGTGCGTTTTACCGGCGGGCAGTTATCAAATTTATCGCGAGCATCGGGTGCGGAGCGGCAGTCCCGACGGACAAATCAAGCCGCCGCAATTATTGCGTCCCGAAGCGTGGCGCGATTTCCGGCGAATTATCGACGCGGGCGGCGGGCGGCAATTGCAAGAATCCGGAATCGGCGTATAAAAGAACAATTACGAATTAAAAATTACGAATTACGAATGGCGGACGGTTTCGCAATTCGAGTTACGCGCAAAAAAAGAGAAGCCACGAAAAGAACTTAACACGAATTTTCACGAAACCGAGCGAAGCGAAGGTTAGTGTGCTTTCCAAATTAGACGAATTAACACGAATTTTTTTTGTCCGTTTTCCGGCTCTTTAATTCGTGTAATTCGTGGACAAAGAAAATCTCTCTCTTTTACTCGTAAAAATTCGTGGACGAATCCCTGTTTCCCTTTTCATTCTCAAATAAAGGAGGCGCTATGAACATCATCATTTCATCCCCGAAGTATGATTTAGCCGGTAAAGACAAGGACTACGCCGTCGAAAAATTTTCCCACCTCGAACGCATTCACAATCTCGACACGTTGGAAGCGCGGTTCAGCGAAGCGAATAATAAAATCTCTTGCGAAGTCAAAATGCTGGCGCCCCGCGCCGAACCCATCGTGCTGTCGCTTGACGCCGAACACGCGCGCGAAGTCATCGACCTGCTCATCGAAAAATGCGAGCGCCAATTGCGGCGGCTCAAAGAGAAAAAGGAAGACAAGCGGTATGTGAGCGGGCAGTGATTTAGAGCAATTAGAAATTAAAAATTAAAAATTGCGGAGTAATCTTACGCGAAGCGAATTTGCCAATCAAACTCCGCCATTTTTAAATTTGTAATTTTTAATTTGTAATTGTTCTTTTTCCGACAAGGGAGCGGCTTATGTTGTTGCGCGATTTTATTTCCCCGACGACGATTATCGGCAATCTTGATTCCCCGACGCGCGACGAGGCGTTGGCGGAAATTTTAGACGACTTAATCGCCCGCGAAGTCATCCATAAAAACATCCGCAACGGCTTGCTGGAAGCGCTCATTCAGCGCGAAGAAATCGCCAGCACCGCCGTCGGCAACGGCGTGGCGGTGCCGCACGCCAAGCATCCGGCGATACCCCGCCTGACCGGCGTCGTGGCGCGCTGTCGGGAAGGCATTGTTTTCCGCAGCCCCCAGCCCAAGCCCGAAACGCGCGTCATTCCCAATCCCCACGCCGACGAACCGGTCTATGTCATCGTGATGATTTTCTCCAATCAGCAACTTATCGCCCAACACCTCGCCGCGCTCGGTTACGTCGGCAAACTCTTCGTCAAGCCCGAAATCGCCGGTCTCATCCGTAACGCCCACGACGAAAAAGACATTTGGAATATCTTCCTCGAAAACGACTCGGCGGGCGATTAAAATAAACGATTGATTAGTTGTTGCCCAACGCAGTCGCTCTATTCAATTGCCACGCCCTTTAGGGCGTGGTGGGCGGTCAGAAAAAACGGGCTTTATCCCAAATTATTAAACCCTTCGGCTAAAGCCGGTCATTTTCTAAACGCTATCCACGCGCTAAAGCGCGTGGCAATTGAATAGAGCATCTCCAATTAGTATTTCTTCCCTCCGTGTTTCCGCGATAGAAAAATGGCAAACCTCAACTGGCTACGTCCCGGATTGCAACTGAAACGCTGGGTCGTCTTGATTTGTTTCGGTTTGTTCGTCGCGATTATCGGCGCCATTATTTTCGGCTTGCGTTTTTTCGGCGCGCTCGAAACCGGCTCGTCGTTGTTGGTTACGCCGTATTATTTTTTGAGCGCGGTGCTTATCGGCGGCGGCGGTAGCGCGATTTTCATCGGCGTTTATCGCTTGGTGCGCCACATCGAAAAAATCCTCAAACGCTCGCACGAAAACCGCTCGCTCTCGGAAATCGCGCTGGCGCAAATCGAACAAGGTCCGAAATTAGTTTGCGTCGGCGGCGGCACCGGCTTAAACCGCCTGCTCTCCGGCTTGCGCGAACACAGCAACCGCATCACCGCGGTCGTGAGCGTCGCTGACGACGGCGGCTCGTCGGGGCGTCTGCGCAATGAGTTTGGGATGTTGCCGCCGGGCGATATTCGCAACTGTTTAAGCGCCCTCGCCAACGCCGGCGACACGATGGGCGCGCTGATGCAATACCGTTTTGCGGAAGGCGAACTCGCCGGGCACGCTTTCGGCAATCTGCTGTTGATGGTGTTGATGAAAGTAACCGGCGATTTCGGGCAGGCGGTGCGGGAAGCGAATCATATTTTGAACGTGCGCGGACAGGTCTTGCCGGTGTCGCTGGACTATGTAACGCTGGTGGCGACGCACCCCGACGGCACGAAAACCACGGGACAAAAAAACGTCGCGCGCTGCGGCAAGCCGATTGCCGAATTGACGTTGAAACCGGAACCCGGCGCGCCGCCGGCGGACGTGCTCGCGGCGATTGCCGAGGCGGACGCGATTATTTTGGGACCGGGCAGTTTGTTCACGAGCGTCCTGCCGAATTTGTTGTTGCCGGCGGTGGCGGCGGCGATTGCCGACAGTCCGGCGAAAGTGATTTATGTGGTCAACACGGCGAATCAGCCCGGCGAAACGCCGAATTTCGCGGTGAACGATTATTTGTCGGCGCTGAAAAAACACGCGCCGAAGTTGCGGATTGACGTGGCGATAGTCAACGATTACCGTCCGTCGCCGGCGAAAATCGAGCGCTTGCGCGGCGAGAATAGATTTTTAACCGAACACGTCGGGCGTCCGGCGGACGGCGTGCGCCTGCTCTTTCGCGATGTCGTCAACCGCGACCGCCCCGAAGAACACGATGTCGCCAAATTGGCAAAAGCCATAATGGAAGAACTCGCGGGAAAATAAAAAATCGTTGCGGTTAGTAATACTTGACACGCGGCGCGTAAAAACATAAATTACCTCGCATCATCCCCGTTGGATGCGTCCGCGGGTCTGTTTTAGAACGGTTCCTTCTTTCAGCGGAGGAGCCGTTTTTTTATGGGGGCGCAAATGCGAATCAGAACCATTTGTTTAATCGACGGCTTCAATTTCTATCACGCGATTGTCCGTCAACACCGAAACTTCGCGTGCTTCAAATGGTGCAATTACCGGCGATTAGCCGAAAATTTTCTGGAAACCAATGATGATTTGCAACGGGTGATTTGGTTCACCGCCAGCGCCTACTGGGATATCGGCAAGGTGGCGCGACACTCGGCTTTGGTAAAAGCGCAACCGGAATTTGGCGTGGAAATCGTTAGCGGTAAATTCAAAAAAAGAACCATTCATTGTCCCAAGTGCGATAAAAATTACCGACCGTATAAAGAAAAAGAGTCGGATATAAACCTCGCCATCTCTTTGGTAAGCAACGCTTACGAAAACTCCTTTGACAAAGCGCTACTGATTACCGGCGACAGCGACTTTGTTCCCGCGATGAAATTGGTGAAGAGTAAATTTCCCGCCAAACAGATAGGCGTGATTTTCGCGGACAGCCCCAAAAATGCCACCGAATTGCGCGAAGGCGCCGATTTTTGGCGCGTTATCACCAGAGAACACTTGGTCGCCGCGCAATTGCCCGACGAGATACAACTTGCCAACGGTAAAACGCTCAATCGTCCGCCGGAATACCGTTGCCATACCCCCGCCCTTTTCGCCCCCAGACATTCAGATTGAAAGTTATTGTTTTTCGGCAAAACTTGCGCTTTGCCGCGAAAAATTTAGTATTCCATTGATTTTATTTCTTTTTATTCTCGCGGAAAAGCCGCGACTTTTTTTTACAGGAGGATTGCTTATGGAACGCACCAGCATCACCAACGCGAAAGCCAAACAATGGGTCGATGAACAGGTCGCCCGCTGTCAACCGGACGCGGTTTATGTCTGCGACGGCAGTCAGGCGGAATACGACCGGCTGATGAAAGAACTCGTTGACTCCGGACTCGGCACGCCGCTCAAAGCCCGCAAAAACAGCGTCCTCTTCCGCTCCGACCCCTCCGATGTCGCCCGCGTCGAAGACCGCACCTACATCGCCAGTAAAAAAGAAGAGGACGCCGGTCCCACCAACCACTGGATTAATCCCGACGAACTCAAAAAAACTTTGTCCGGCTTGTCCGCCGGTTGTATGAAAGGGCGGACGATGTATGTGATTCCGTTCTCGATGGGACCGGTCGGCTCGGACATCGGCAAGAACGGCATCGAAATCACCGACTCCGCCTACGTCGTTTGCAATATGCACATTATGACCCGCGTCGGCGCGAAAGTCCTCGACCTCATCAATCAATCCGGCGAATTTATTCCGTGTTTGCATTCGGTCGGCAAACCGCTCGCGAGCGGCGAAAAAGATAACGGCGTCTGGCCCTGCGCGCCGATGGACAAAAAATATATCGCGCATTTCCCGGAAGAACGCGCTATTTGGTCGTTCGGCTCCGGTTACGGCGGCAACGCCCTGCTCGGCAAAAAATGTTTGGCGTTGCGGATTGCCTCGGTCTTGGCGCGCGACGAGGGCTGGCTCGCCGAACATATGCTCATTTTGAAATTGACCAATCCCGAAGGCAAAGTCAAATACGTTACCGGCGCGTTTCCCTCGGCGTGCGGCAAAACCAATTTGGCGATGCTCATTCCGACCGTTCCGGGCTGGAAAGTCGAAACCATCGGCGACGATATTGCGTGGATGAAATTCGGCGCCGACGGGCGGCTCTACGCGATTAACCCCGAAGCCGGTTTCTTCGGCGTCGCGCCCGGCACGAATAACGAGTCGAATAAAAACGCGATGGAATCCGCCAAAGAAAACACCATTTTCACCAACTGCGGCTTAACCGAAGACGGCGATATTTGGTGGGAGGGCATCGGCTATCCGGCGAAGGGGACGCTGATTGATTGGAAGGGCAACAAGAAACCGGCGCCCGCGAAAGACAAAAGTCCGAAAGGCGAAGAAATCGCGCATCCGAACGCGCGCTTCACCGCGCCGGCGAAACAATGCCCGTGCATCGCGGCGGAATGGGAAGACCCGAAAGGCGTGCCGATTAGCGCGTTTTTGTTCGGCGGGCGGCGTCCTTCGACGATTCCGTTAGTGCATCAAAGCCGCGACTGGAATCACGGCGTGTTTCTCGGCTCGATTGTCGGCTCGGAAGTTACCGCCGCCGTCATCAGCGACCAGGTCGGACAAGTGCGGCGCGACCCGTTCGCGATGTTGCCGTTCTGCGGCTACAATATGGGCGATTATTTCCAGCACTGGCTTAACCTCGGCAAAAAATCGACGGAAGATAAACTGCCGAAAATTTTCTATGTGAACTGGTTCCGCAAAGACGCCGACGGCAACTTTATGTGGCCCGGCTACGGCGATAACAGCCGCGTGTTGGCGTGGATTTTCGACCGTTGCGACGGCAAAGACAACGCGGTGGAAACGGAAATCGGCTTGATGCCGAAAGACGGCGCCATCAACACGCAGGGCTTGAACGTCTCGCCCGCCGCGGTCAAAGAAATTCTCTCCGTCGATAGAGATGGCTGGAAAAAAGAAATCAAAGACATCCGCGAAAAACATTACCCGAAATTCGGCGCGAAACTGCCGAAAGAGTTGGCGGCGGAATTGGATAAGTTGGAAAAACGGTTAGGGTAAAACCGGAAAAAGAATCGCCACAAATTCATTCCGCCCAATTCCCCGCGCGGGGCGTTGGGCGGAATAATTTTTCGGTAATTTTATCCGCCTAATTGAAGTAATCACGCCCGGGTGATTTTCGCGCCGAGCGCCCGCAAGCGGCGGTCAATCGTTTCGTAGCCGCGGTCGATTTGCTCGATATTGTTAATCGTGCTTTCGCCCTCCGCGCACATACTGGCGATTAACAGCGCCATGCCGGCGCGAATGTCGGGACTGGCGATTTTCGCGCCGTGCAACGGACTATGCCCGATAATCACCGCGCGATGCGGGTCGCACAACACGATTTTCGCGCCCATCTCAATCAGCCGGTCAACGAAATACAACCGGCTCTCAAACATCTTTTCGTGAATGAGCAAACTGCCCCGCGTCTGCGTGGCGGCGACGACGGCGATGCTGGTCAAATCGGCGGGAAAGCCGGGCCACGGCGCGTCGTCAATCGTCGGCATCACGCCGCGGAAATCGAGCGACACTTCGAGCGGCTGTTTTTTCGGCACGCGCAAATTTTCGCCTTCGACCTCCCCGACCAAACCGATGCGGCGGAACTGGCGCAAAATCATCGGCAAGTATTGCGGACTGGCGTTTTCGACGAGCAATTCGCCGCCGGTGAGCGCCGCCAGCGTCAGCAAACTGGCGACTTCCAAATAATCCGCGCCGAGCGTGAATTCCGCGCCGCGCAAATTTTTCACGCCGACAATCGTCAGGCGATTCGTGCCGACGCCGTCGATGTTCGCGCCCATCGCGCCCAGCAGGCGGCACAACTCCTGCACGTGCGGCTCGCACGCGGCGTGATAAATCGTCGTCGCGCCCTCCGCCAAAACCGCCGCCATAATCGTGTTTTCCGTCGCGGTTACGCTGGCTTCGTCAAGCCATAAATCCGTGCCGCGCAAGCCGCGCGGGGCGGCGATTTTCACGCCGTCGCCGACGGTGATTTCCGCGCCGAGCGCGGACAGGGCGAGGAGGTGCGTGTCTAATCGCCGCCGCCCGATGCGGTCGCCGCCGGGGAAGGGCAGGGCGATTTTCTGCCGCCGGAAAAGTAGCGGCGCGACGAGCAGGACGCTCCCGCGCAATTTGCGGCATAACTTGTCGTCGAGCGGCAACGCTTCGATGGACGCGGCGTTGATGACGAGGTCGTCGCCGGTCCAATCGACGAGGACGCCGATTTCGCTGACGATGTCGAGCAGGGCGATAACGTCGCCGATGCGCGGAACGTTGTGGAGACGCACGGTTTGGTCGGTGAGCAACGCCGCGGCGATGGCGGGCAATGCCGCGTTTTTGTTGCCCTGCGCGCGAATCGTCCCGCTAATCGGCGAACCGCCTTCGATAATAAAATTTTCCATAAACGCGCCCAAGAAAGAGCAATGACGAAATTAAAAATTACGAAACCGTAGCGAAGCGAAAGTTAGTGTGCTTCTCCAATAAATAATAAACGCCGCGCCGCGAAAGCCCGCATAAAAAATCGACCGCAGGAATTTTATTTTTCGCCAAAATTCGCGAATAAAGCGCGATTTATCTTATTGACAGCCGCGGCGGGTGTTGGTCCGTTGTATCAAAGAAAAACGCCGCGCACAATTGGCGCGGCGTTTTTATAATTCGGTTAAGAGCAAAATGGATGTGGTTACGCGGTTACATTTACGGACTCTTTAATGTCAATTTGAATATCAATTTGCGCGTCATTTTTCGGCGATGACGCCGCCGCTTGTTTCTGCCACGCACGACCTTCGTCAACATATATCTTGAAAAATCGCTGGTCGCGCACCGCTTCTTCGTCGGTTAAAGGAAAACCCAATTTGTTTTCTATCGGTGAATAAC
>JAISJR010000008.1 GCA_031261425.1 Planctomycetota bacterium | reverse complement strand
GTCTAATTTGGAAAGCACACTAACCTTCGCTTCGCTCGGTTTCGTGAAAATTCGTGTTAAGTTCTTTTCGTGTTCATTCGTGGTTTATCTTTTTTTGCGCGTAACGTGAGTTCGTAATTCGTAATTTTTAATTCGTAATTGCTCTTTCTTTGTCCGATAACCGTTATGTTTTTATTGCCTACGGGAGAAATTTATGCGCGCGTGGTTGTTGACCTTGGCGATTGTCGGGACGCTCACCGGTTGTACGCCTATTCAGGGCGAGCGGTTCTGGTGGGACGACCAAAAACAAGCCAAACTCGATACCGATTTTACGATGCCGGACTGGCCCCCCGAAACGCCGTTGACGTCCGGCGAGAAGATTTTCGTCGATAAACAATACCGGGCGGACGAGCCGGAACGGGCGAAAAAAGAAGAATTGGGGCAGGTCGCGGCGGGTATTCCCCGCGCCGGCATACCCGACCCTTACGCCGACCCGCAACACATTCCGGTCGCGCAATGGAGCGGCGAGCCGGAGTCCCTCGCCGCCGCCGCCGATAATTCCGCCGACAACGCCGATGTCGAAAAATAAGCCGTCGTCCGCGCCGCCCAAATTTGTGGGACGCGGCGGCGAAAAATTGGACTGGGCGTTGACGGCGCTCGCCGTCGAAGTCGCGGGAAAAACGTGTTGCGATTTGGGCAGTAACGTCGGCGGCTTTGTCGATTGCCTGTTGCGGCGCGGCGCGGCGAAAGTGTATTCCGTTGACACTTCTTACGGTTCGTTGGCGTGGACGCTACGCAACGACCCGCGCGTGGTGGTAATGGAGCGCACGAACGCGCTCTACGTCGAACTGCCGGAAAAAGTCGCCGTCGTAACCGCCGATGTCGGCTGGACGAAACAAGAAAAAGTTCTGCCCCGCGCCCTCTCGTTGCTCGACGAGTCGGGCGTCGTCGTTTCCTTGCTAAAGCCGCAATACGAAGCCGACCGGAGCGCGCTCGTCAAAGGCGAAGTGCGGGCATCCGCCCTGCCGGAAATTGTCGCGCGGGTAACGGCGCTCGCGGAACAGTTAGGCGCGCTGGTCTGCCTGCCGGTGCTATCGCCCTTTCGCGGCGGCAAAGGCGGCAATCCCGAATACTATTTTGCGGTCAAGAATCGCCGCGAGGCAAAAAACGCCATTGGGTAATCCGCGCGGTCTTTTTTTAAGGGCTTTAAGGCGATTAAGATTTTTAAGAATCTTCAGATTCTCAAGAATCTGCAAAACCTTAATTATTCCCTTTCACTTCCCTTGCGCTCTTTTTTCGGCGTCGAGGAGTTCGCGGAGACGCATTTTTGCCGCGAGCAACTTTGCTTGGTCGAATCCTTGGTCTAAAATTTGCCACGCCAATTCATAGTTTTTCCGCCGCTCGTGAATCGCCGCCGCCTGCAACCGCGCCAAATCCGCCGGTTCGTATTCCTGATAAAAAATCGCAAACACCCGCCCGTAATACTGCAACGCCGCGTCGTCGTCGCCGCGCGCCTGCGCCACGTCGCCCTGCCCCAAAATCGCCGCCGCCCGTTGTTGCCGCCCCAACGGACTGTTGCCGATATTCGCCCGCTCCGCCCGCACAAACGCCGCGCCCGCCCGCCCCAACATCTCGCCGTCTTTGTTGTCTTTGCCCCACGCCAGCCACGCCCGCCCCTGCAACAAATACAACGCCTGCGTCGTTACAATCGCCCGCTCGCCGCCCCGCAACGCCGCGTCCGCGTAGGCGAGCGCGCGTTCGTATTGCCGGTGGTCGATGAGAAAATTCCCCAGCGACAACAGCGCCAAACTCGCCCACGAACCGCCGGCGTAACGGTCGGCGATGTCCGCGAGCGTGTCAATCGCGCCCCGCCGCAACGCCGCGATTTCGCCGTCGTCGGCGCCGATTTGACCGGCGCGTTGCAACGCCAAATTCGCCAGTTCAAATTTCGCCTCCACCAACAGCGGGAGCGCCGGTTGGTCGCGCTCGGCGTTGGCGACGCTTTCCTGCAACGTCCGATACGCGGCGCGCGGCTGACCGAGCGTCAATTGCAATTTCATCGCGTCCAACGCCGACGCCAAGTCGCGCGAACTTTGCGCGAGCAACAACCGCGCCGCCTCGTCGTATTGCTCGCCGCCAATCAGCGCCGCCGCGATGCCGCGCACCGCGTCGAGCCGTTGCGCCGCCGTGATGGACGGCTCGTTGACTAAAATCCGCAATTCGCGCAAACCGTCTTCGTAATAACGCGCGTGGTCTTTGTCCGCCAATTTAAGATAGGTGTTGCCGAGCAACGTCCGCGCAACGACGCGCAAATCCGTGTCGTCCGCCGCCGCGCCGATGGCGATTTGCAATTTTTCGACCGCCTGCAAATAGTCCGCCGCGCCGTTTTTTTCGAGTTCGAGCGCCTCGTCGTGCCGCCCGTTGGCGCGCCATTCGCGGGCGATTTCCCGCCGTAAATCGCCCGCCGCGCACCGGATGGCGCCGAGCAAATAATGCGCCGCCGCCGCGAACGCCCCGCGCGGATTGATGACAATCGAGCGGTCAACAATTTCGGCGGCGCGGTCGTATAGCGCGAACACCGGCAAATAATCCTCCGGTTTGATTTGTCCGTTGACGACAAGCAAGCCGCGTTGCAACTTCGCCTGCCACGAAACGATTTTGCCTTCGAGATACGCGAGTTCGTCCTCGCGCAAACGCGCGAGCAACCGTCCGCGCAATTGTCGCAACGCGGACAGCGCCGTCGTCAGATTGGCGGGCGAGGCGTTTTCCCATTCGCGAATGGCAAGCGCGCGCAAGCCGACCGCCTGCGTCGCGGTTTGCAGACGCGCCGCGTTGCCGCTTTGCGCCGCCGCGAGCAAATCCAACCAACCGTCGGCGAGCCGCCGGTTCGCCGCCTGTGTCTGGTCGGCGGTCTTGGTCGCGAGCGCCGCTTGCGCCAGCGCGGCGCCCAGTCGCGCCGCCGCGTAGAGGTCGTATTCGCGCAAAAATTCGGCGGCGTTGGCGGCGGAGTGATAATACAACAGCGCCTCCGCCGGATTGTCGCGCGCCGTCTGCAATTCGGCGAGCGCGTTAATCGCCTGCAAAGCGTAGCGCAATTCGCGCCCGCGCGCCGCGCATAATTCGACCACGGTTTGCAGATATTTTTCCGCGCGGTCGTAGTCGCCCAAGCCCCGCGCCGCCAAACCGGCGTAATAATAAATCGCGACGCGCCCCGCGCCCGGCGGCTGTTGCAACAATTCGCTCAACACTTTATCGGCTTCGCGATACTCGCGCATCTCCAATAAAACGCCGGCAAATTCGCGTCCGGCGTCTTCCCAGGCGGCGCCGAACGGCAACCACTGCGTCGCCTGCCGGAGCGAGGTCTCGGCGCGCGCCCAATACGTCTGGCGCATTTCGGCGCCGGCGGTTTGCGCCAGACGCATATTGACGCGCCCCAAGCCGAACGCCAATTCGCCGCGCCATTTTTGATTGACGAATTTTTGCGCCAGCGCCTCGTTAAACAATTTCGCGGCTTCCGCCAATTTGCCCTGTTGATAAACGGCTTGCGCGAGCAGATACGCGGCGTGGGCGAAATCCTCGGTGCCGGGATTGGCGCGTTTGAGAAATTCGCCGGCTTGGTATTCGACGTCGCCGTAGGCGCCGAGGCGATAGCGCAACTCAATCAACATCAGGTCAACGTCGTTGCTCTGGCGGTCGGGCGAATAGAGCGAGGTGATTTTCGTGAGTTCCTGCTCGGCTTCTTTGAGCAAATCGCCGCGCCGTTTTTGGTCGTCGCCGGACAACACGGCGTCTTGCGGACTGCGGATAAGTCCGCGGTCGCCGACGATTTCGGCTTGCGTTTGCAACGCCCGCGCCAGCGCCAGCGAATTGTCGATGCTTAAATCAATCGACGGCTCGCTGGCTTGGGCGCGGCGGAAAAAACGAATCGCCTGCGGATAATCGGTCAGATAATCGTGGCACAAACCGGCGTAATAATAGGACTCGGCGCGGGTTTGCGGATTTTCAAACTGCCAGAAATTATCGCCCAGACGCGCGAATTCCGCCGCCACCGGCGCCAGCCGGTGATTGCCGCGCAACAGCGCGGCTTCGAACAACGCCCGCGCGTGATAAAAACGCACTTGCTCGCGCTCGGTCTGACGCGCGGCGCGTTGTTGCCGGTAAGCGAGGTCGTGGTCGCCCGCCGGAAAACTCGCCGGCGGGAGCGGCTGAAAATTGGCGTTGTCGTCCAGCAACGTCTCGGCGATTTGCCGGACGGCTTCGTAATTGCCGCCGGCAAACAGACGTTTCATCACGGCAAGAATCGCCGTGATTTGCTCGGCGGACGCGGCGGCGCGGGCGTCGGCGACTTCGTTGACCTCCGCCGCCGGCGCTTCGTCCGCCGGCGGTTCGTTCGCCGGCGGCGGTTCATTCGCCGACGACAACGGCGACGCGCCATTCGCGGGATTGGCGGCGGCGTTCCCGCCGGAATTTTCAGCGGCGTTCTCGGCGTTGAGAACGTCGTCCCGCCAACCGTCGCGTTCGATGGCTTTTTCCGCGTCAAGAATCGTCGCGTCAAAAATCGCCGTCGCGCCGGTCTCGGCGGCGACCGCGGCGGCGGTGAAAATAAAAACGGCGAAGAGGGTTTTCATTGGCGGCGCGCCCACGTAAAAAAAATCCACGAATGAACACAAAAAGAACTTAACACGAATTTTCACGAATTAGACGAATTAACACGAAACCGAGCGAAGCGAAGGTTAGTGTGCTTTCCAAATTTTTTTGTCCGCTTTCCGGCTCTGTAATTCGTGTAATTAGTGTAATTCGTGGACAAAAATCTCTCTCTCTTTTACTCGTAAAAATTCGCATCTTTTTGTTGACCGCGTAATAGCGATTTGGTAATTCGTAATTTTTTCGGTTACACTTGCGCGGTTGCCGCGACTATATGGCGTAGCCAAAAATTTAATCGTTCCAACAGAGTCCGACAGAGGAGGAGCAAAAATGAACATCATCCCGAAATTGACGGTCTGGGCGTTCGCGGGAATGGCGGCGGGCGGCGCGGTTTTTGCCGACGACCTGACCGCGCGCGAACAAGCCGTCGTCGCGGCGGAACAACGCCTCGCCGAAAAAGAGAAGCAACTCGCCGAACAGGAAGCGTCTCTGAAAGCGCGCGAGAAAAGCGTCGCCGCGAGCGAAGTCGTCGAATCCGTCGAAGTGGGGAGCGTTTCGCCGGTAACGGTGTATGAGCCGGTGATTATCGAGCGGTCGGCGCCGGTGATTATCCGCGAGGGCTATCCGGTTTATACGCCGCTCTATTCGCGCCCGCGCAGTAATTTTTCCATTGATTTGGGCTTTATTTTCGGCGGCAACAATCACGGTTGGCGAAACGACCGGCACTATCCGCCGCCGCGCCATTATGGCGGTCATCGCGGTCCGGGACATCATCGGGGCAGATAGCGCCGAGTTGAGAGTTGAGCAGAGGTTGCGCTTCGCGCATTATTAAAAAAAACAACTCCACCGCTAAACTCTCAACTCTATAACTTTACTCCTCATCAAGATACTCCGGCGCCGGCGCCGTCCAGAAAACGTTTTGCCCTTTGCGCAATAAATACACGCGCGCCGGCGCTAAAATATCCACCAACCGGTCATAGCGGTATTGCGACAAATACAAATTCAAGCCCGCCGCGTCGCCGGGGAATTTCGCCTGTAAATCGCGAATCCGCGCCGCGTTGGCTTTCGCGTCGGCGACGACCGCCGTCTTGTATTCGAGCGCGTCATGATTGATTTGCAGGGCTTCCGTCGCCGCTTCCTGCAAAATCGTCGCCGCGTTTTTCCGCGCTTCGTCAACGAGTTTTTTCCGCTCGCTGAGCGAACTCGTTACCTGATTAAACGCCGCGTTCGCCGGACCGGGCGGGCGCAACGACTGATTGGCGACACTGCCGTCCAAGTCGATGCCCAATTTCATTTCCGCCAATTGCGCCCGCGTCTCGTCGTCAATCCGCTCAAACAAACCGCGATGGTCGTTGTAGTAGGCGTCGTCAACCGTCGTCGCCGCGACGTTGCGCAAAATCGCGTTTTCCACCGCCGCCGCGAGCAACGCCGTCGGGTCGCTGTTTTGCGTCGCCAGCAAATAGTCGCGGTAATCGCTGATGCGATATTTCACTTTCCAGCGCGTATGCAATAAATTCAAGTCGCCGGTTAAATTGTAGCCGTCGAGCAACGGGTCGAGTTCGTCGGTGTTGGGCAACGCTTCGCTTAGCGACTGCTCGGCGCTGACGCGCGGATAAAACGCCGTCGCGAGGTCCAACTCTTTGACCTCCGAGGCGCGCAACACCACGGGGCGGTCGATGGGCGCGGGAAAGAGGAAATACATTTTGCCCGGCGCGAAGACCTTGATTTGCCCGTTGTCGTCGGTGAGAAACGCGCCGAAACGTTCGATGACCATAATTTCGCCTTCGCTGACGCTACGAAAACGGTCAAGAATAAAAAACAACAGCAACACCAACATCACGATTTTAAGAAAGGCAAAGCCGCCTTTGAGCGCCTTCGCCAAACTGCCGGTCGCCGGGTCGCCGGCAATCGCGGCTTGCTCCGCGGCGGTGAGCGGCGCGGCGTCGATTGATTTTTCGCAGGCGCAACCTTCGTGGTGGTCGTGATGGTCGTGGGACATCGGGGGATTCCTTCATGATGATTTTTTTCTTGATTGCCTTGCGGGGCGATACGCCGGATTACCCGCTACTTATAATGTCCGACGGCGGAAAACACGGTAACCGTTACAACGCGGTCATTGACGGCATAGACCAACCGATGTTCGTGATTGATGCGCCCGCGACCAGTAACCGGATAAATTCTCGCGTAGCGCCTCCGGCTTGCCGGTGCCGGTGTAGGGATGCTCCGCCAATTCCGCGAGCAAGCGGTTGATTTTGCGAATCAGCGGGATATTGCCGCTACGCCGATGAACTTCTAAATCGCGTTTCGCTTCGTCGGAAAAATCGACTTCATACATCATAATACCCCAAACCGGCTAAAAAATTATGCAATTCTTCCCGATTGCGGCATTTGGTTACCTTACCTTCTTTGACTTGCCGGATTCCTCGCATAATCGCCGCGATATTGCGCGGGTCGTCGAAATACGGGTCGCCGGCGGGACTGGGATTGTTCGGATTTTTCGACTTGCGCGTCCGCGTCCGGCGCGGCGATTTTTTCACCGGCGCCGCTATGTCGGTAGCCGATTGCAAATCGGTAACCGACTGCAAGTGAAACCGTTTGCCGTCGGGAAAATTGATAGCCACTTTTTCGCGCGTCGCCGCGGCGAATACCGCCGTTAAATTTTTCTTAAATTCGGCATAAGCGTAATGTTCCATGGTCGCGCCTTTCGCAATTCGTAGGGTTAATCCGGCGTTGCGGCTGAATTTTCACCGGCGTTCATTTGCCGCAATTTCACATATTTAATAAACGTCGAGAACGCCGCGACCGCGCAAATCACCAACCCGTAATAGCCGTCCAAAAAGCCGCGTCGCCAAACGTAGTCGTGAAAAAAACACCACGCCGGCGCGACGAGAATTTGGGCGAGCGAGGCGGTTTTATGTTGCGCCGCGTAACTTCCGGCTTTCAGCGTCGTGTAGCGGTTGGCGACGGCGAGATGTTCCTCGACGGTGGCGCAAGTGTAGTGAAGCAAATCGCCGGCGAGATGTTTGACCGTCGCGCCGGGCGCCAATTCGACTTTTTCGTGGACGGCGTCCAAACTCCACCGCGCCGCGCCGTTTTTCCACAGACGAATTTTCGCGTCGGGATACCAGCCGCAATGATTTATCCACCGTCCGCAATAATTCGTGTGGCGATTACATGCGTAAGCGTCCGCGCTCGCGCTTTCTTTGACCGCTAAAATCGACCGGCGCAAAGCGGCGGAAAGTTCTTCGTCGGCGTCGAGCGACAACCGCCAGTCGCCGGTCGCGAGCGTGTCGGCGAAATTTTTTTGCGCCCCGTAGCCGAGCCACGGTTGCGAAACGAATTTCACGCCGAAAGAACGGCAAATTTCCGCCGTGCGGTCGGTCGAACCGGAATCGACGACGACGATTTCGTCCGCGACCGCTTGCAACGACCGCAAACAACGGGCGATGTTTTTCTCTTCGTTGCAAGTGATGATAACGGCGGCAAGCGTGGACATAAGAAACCTGTTGAGCAATAAAATCGGAGTCACAAATGGCGATAAACCTCTCGTCGATGCGCAAGGCGCACCACAGTTACCGATAAGATATTATCGTGAATTTCATACACGATACGGATAACGCCCAACCGTATTCGCCAAGTATGGTCGCGCCCTTTAATTTTCGCGCTTCCCGCCGGACGCGGTTCGTTAGCCAATTCACGCAAAGCGGCGGCGACGCGCTGTTGCATTTTCGGCGCCAAGCGGGCGATGGCTTTGGCGACATCGTTTTTTATTTCGACCGTATAAGCCATTTTATAGCCCTAATTTTTTTAACGCGATTTCAAGCGGTATCGCCGGTTCGTTGCGGTGGGCATCAATGTAGGCGAGGTCCTCTTGGTCTTCCTTTTCTTCCAGATAATTCAGATATTGCACATAACTAATCGCCCGCGACGCCGCCTCGGCGGGCAAACTGCGAATCAACCGATAAAGCGCGTCATATTGAGCCGTCGCGTTCATAATCGTTACTCCTTCATTGTTTAACCACCGGCAACCACGGTTTCACGAAAGTTTTCCAGAGATAATACTTGATTTTTCGGCGCCACGGCATCAGCCCGCACAGAAAAAAATATAATTGCCGGTCTTTGTTTTCCTGCTCAACATTTCTTTCCTTTTCGAGCGACGAATGAGCGGCTAACGGCTCGTCAAGCCCAATCACCGCCGTCGCCGGACCAAACACCCGCGCCGCTCCGTTGATGACCATATATTTCCACATATCCGCGCGCATCCGAATGGGCGACAAAAAAGCCGTCAGCGCCCGCGCCGCATTTTGCGTAATGACGTAACCGTGCGCGCCAAAATCAAAAATCAGCGGATAAAAAGCATTGCCCGCCAATTGGCGCGGGCGGCGTTTAAATTGACTGCCGCGCTTGGTCAACAAATAAACGCCGTCCTCGACGGGCGCGGCGAACGCCGCGAGCAACGGGCGCGGGTCGAGAATAAATTTCGCGTCGTCTTCGAGAATCAACGCCGCCGGAATTTTTTCGGCGACGATTTTTTGATAAAGACGCCAATGACTGAGCGCGCAACCGATTTCGCCGGCGGTCAACAATTCTCGCGCCCGCGGCTCGACGGTCGCGGCGATTTCTTCGGCGGTCAAAGCGGCGCCGTCCGCCGCCGGAAAAATTTCGACCGGCAACGCATAGCGCGCGCATTCCCGCTCGATATGCGCCCGCCGCGCCGCCGCCCGCGCTAAATTGATGGCGTAAATTTTCATTTGTCCCTCCGATAAAATTGGGTCGCGCCGCGACCGCGCAGTATAGCCGTTAAAAGAGCAATTACGAACTGATGTTACGCGGTCAACAAAAAGACGCGAATTTTTACGCATAAAAAAGAGAGATTTTTTTGTCCACGAATTACACGAATTACACGAAATAAAGAGCCGGAAAACGGACAAAAAAATTGGGAAAGCACACTAACCTTCGCTTCGCTCGGTTTCGTGTTAATTCGTCTAATTCGTGTTAAGTTCTTTTTGTGTTCATTCGTGGCTTCTCTTTTTTTTGCGCGTAACGTGAGTTACGAATAACTTTTAACTCTACTCATTCGGCGGCAGGAGGTAGCCGCGGGGGAGTTCGATGATGAAGCGGGCGCCTTCCAAGCGATTGGTCGCCGCGTAAATCACGCCATAGTGTTCTTCGACGATGCGGCGGACGATATTCAAGCCCAGCCCCGTGCCTTTTTCTTTCGTCGAATAAAACAGGTCGAAAATTTTTTCCTCGTCGTCCGGTTTGACGCCGATGCCGTTGTCGGCGATTTCGATTTGCGTCGGGCGCTCGCGCTTCGGAAATTCCGAAGTCCGCACCGTCACCCGCCCGACAAAATCCTCGCCGCCCTCGGCGCGGCGCTGTTCTATCGACTCGCGGGCGTTGCGCGCCAGATTGAAAATCACGTTGCCGAACTGGTTTTGGTCGATGGTTACCGGATACATATCGTTCGCCAAGTCGCAAATCAACTCAATCTCCGCCGCGTCAAATTCCGGTTGTAAAAAGTCCAACCGCTCGCGCAAAAATTCGTTGAGGTCAATCGGCTCGACATCCAAACGCGGCGGACGCACGAACGCCAAAAACATTTCGAGCGTCTTCGACAGGGCTTCGATTTCGCGCAAGATGCGCCGACCGGTGCGCTGATAGCGCGCGTTTTTTTCCGCCGGCAAATCTTCCCGCGCCAACGCTTCGACCAACATTTGGGCGTTCAATTGAATCACGTGCAAGGGGTCGCGCAAGTCGTGAACCAAGCCCGCCGTCAACGTGCCGACGTATGCCAGCCGCTCCTGTTTGTCGCGCTCGTCCCGCGCTTTTTGCCGTCCGCTGACCATCGTTGCCTCCCGATAAAACCATTACGAATTTAAGAATTACGAAACCGTAGCGAAGCGAGCGGGGTTTCCAAATTGTGGAGTTTGATTGGCAAATTCGCTTCGCGCAATAAATAATTACGAACTGATGTTACTCGGTCAACAAAAAGACGCGAATTTTTACGCATAAAAAAGAAAGAACTTTTGTCCACGAATTACACGAATTTTCACGAATTTTTTTCTCACAGAGGCACAGAGACACAGAGTTCCACAGAGAAAGAATGAAATCAAATTTTATCTTTTTCTCTTTTCTCTCTCCGTGCCTCTGTGGCTCTGTGAGAAATCTCTTGCTCTTAAAATTCGTGTTAATTCGTCTAAGTTCGTGAAAATTCGTGTTAAGTTCTTTTTGTGTTCATTCGCGGATTATTTTTGCCGCATAACCTCAGTTACGTAATTCTTAATTCGTAATTCTTGATTTTTATTATACTGCGGTTTTCCCGTCACTTTTTCGCGAGAACCATAATGGCTGTCGATAAATCCAAAAGTAAAAAAGTCCCCGCCGCGCCGACCGAGAAGTCGGCGGTCGCCGAGGTTGACAGTATCGCCCCGCCGCCGGACGCCGCCGCGCCAACGCCCCCCATATCGACCACGCCGCCCGCCGCGACATCAACGCCGCCGCCACCGCCAACGTCGGCGACACCCATTGCGGCTACGCCGATACCGGCGACGCCCGCGCCCGTGCCGATGTCGCCTCTGCATCTTGACAACGGTATGAAATTGCCGCCGGATTTGCCGTTATTGTCGGGCAAAGAATTGTTGGTGTTTCCGAATATCGTGATGCCGCTCTCCATCGAAAGCGAGCGCGACCGGCAAATGCTCGACCGCTCGCTCATCGAAAATCGCCTCGTAATCGTCGTGCCGCTCGAACGCGAAATGAGCAGTCCGCAAGACCTCGGCGCGCTCCACCGCATCGGTTGCGTCGTGTTGGTGCACAAAATGTTGCATCTGCCCAACGGCGAAATGCGCGTCTTAATTCAAGGTATTCAGCGCGCGCGGTTGGAGTCCGCCACCGTGTTGGACGCCGGTATTCGCGTCCGCGTCACGCCGTTGCCCGAAGCGTTCGCCGAAACGTTGGAATTGCAGGCGTTGTTTGACGGTCTGCGCAAATTGTTTATGCGTCTGCTCGGCATGATTCAACTGCCCGAAGAAGTCGTCGTCGCCGCGCACAACATTTCGTTGCCCGGACAATTCTGCGACCTCGTCGTCAACAACCTTGAACTCTCTTTCGCCGAGCGCCGCACGGTCTTCGACGAAATCAACGTCAACGAGCGATGCAAAAAAATGACGGTGTTTCTCAACCGCTATTTGCAAGTCGTCGAATTGAGCAACCGGATTCAGGAAGACGTGCAGAAAAAACTCGGCAACGGACACAAAGAATTTTATTTGCGCGAGCAGTTAAAAGCGATTCAAAAAGAGTTGCACGGCGACGACGGCTATCTCGAAACCGAAGAATTGCGCAAACGCCTCGACGAAAAAAATCTGCCCGAAGAAGCCGCCAAAGAAGCCAAGCGCGAACTGACGCGCCTCTCGCATATGCAATCCGGTAGCGCCGAATTTACGGTCGCGCGCACCTATATTGATTGGCTTCTCGACTTGCCGTGGCACGACGAAACCGCCGACAATATCGACCTGCAACAGGCGCGCGAAATTTTAGACCGCGACCATTACAACCTGAAAAAAATCAAAGAGCGCATCGTCGAATTTTTGGCGGTGCGCAAAAAACATCCCGCCGGACGCAGTCCGATTTTGTGTTTGGTCGGACCGCCCGGCGTCGGCAAGACCTCGCTCGGACAAAGCATCGCCACGGCGATGGGGCGCAAATTCGTCCGCCACTCGCTCGGCGGCGTGCGCGACGAAGCGGAAATTCGCGGGCATCGCCGGACGTATGTCGGCTCGTTGCCGGGGCGGATTATTCAGGGGTTAAAACGCGCCGGCTCGCGCAATCCGCTGTTTATGCTCGACGAAATCGACAAATTGGCGAGCGACTTTCGCGGCGACCCGTCCAGCGCGTTGTTGGAAACGCTCGACCCCGAACAAAACCATTCGTTCCTCGACCATTATTTGGACGTGCCGTTCGATTTGTCGAAAGTGATTTTTATCGCCACGGCGAATCAGACCGACTCGATTCCCGACGCCTTGCTCGACCGGATGGAAGTCATCAATTTGCCCGGCTACTCCACCTACGAAAAAACGCGGATTGCCCGCCAGCACTTGTTGCCGCGCATTTTCGCCGACCACGGCGTCGCCGGCGCGGAAATCAAAATCACCGACCCGGCGCTGGACTTGGTGATTCGCGGCTACACCTACGAAGCCGGACTGCGCGGCTTGGAGCGGCAACTCGCGGCGATTACCCGCAAAGCCGTCGTCAAATTAGCCGCCATCGCGGCGGCGCCGACCATCACGGTAACGCCGGCGACGGTCAAAGAGATGTTGGGACCGGTGCGGGTGTTGAACGAAATCGCCGGACGCGCCAATCTGCCGGGAATTTCGATTGGTTTGGTGTGGACGCCGGTGGGCGGCGGGATTTTATTCATCGAAAGCACGAAAATGCGCGGCGGGAAAAATCTGCTGTTGACCGGCTCGCTCGGCGACGTGATTAAAGAGTCGGCGACGGCGGCGGTGTCGTGGATTCGGGCGCGCGCCGAGCATTTGCCGATTGACTCGAATTTTTACGACGTGAGCGACTATCACATTCACTTCCCCGACGGCGCGACGCCGAAAGACGGACCGTCGGCGGGCTTGGCGCTAGTGGCGTCGCTGATGGGTTTGTTAGTAAAAACGCGGATTAAGCCGTATTTGGCGATGACCGGCGAAATCACCTTGCGCGGCAAGGTTCTGCCGGTCGGCGGGATTAAAGAAAAAATGATTGGCGCGCACTTGGCGGGAATTCGCGAAGTGATTCTGCCGAAGCAAAATCTCAAAGACCTCGACGAATTGCCGCGGGAAGTCAAAGACGAAATCAAATTTTATCCGGTAACCGAAATTCGCGAAATGTTGCCGCTGGCGTTCCCCGATTTCAAGACGCTGAAAAAACCGGCGGCGTCGAAAATCAAAGAGCGGGACGAAGGGGGAAAATAAAATTAGAAATTAAAAATTACGAATTACGAAACCATGTTACGCGGTCAACCAAAGGGCGCGAATTTTTACGAATAAAAAAGAGAGATTTTTTTGTCCACGAATTACACGAATTACACGAAATAAAGAACCGGAAGACGGACAAAAAATTTGTGTTAATTCGTCTAATTTGGAAAGCACACTAACCCTCGCTTCGCTCGGTTTCGTGAAAATTCGGGTTAAGTTCTTTTCGTGTTAATTCGTGGCTTCTCTTTTTTTTTGCGCGTAACACGAGTTTGTAATTGTTCCTTCTTTTAACGCTTGCCAAGCAGGTCTAATTATGTCCGTGCCGTGGTTTTTTACCGACCGCGTAAATTTGGGCGCCGTGCATTTGTCGGCGGCGGAAGCCCGACACGCCGCCGCCGCGAAGCGACTGAACGCGGGCGACGCGGTTACGCTCTTCGACGGGCGCGGCGTTATCGGCATCGGTAAAATCAGCGCGCTCGGCAAGCGGGACGCGGTCGTCGAAATTGCGCGTCTCGAAACCGCGCCGCCGCCGCGACCGCTGACGATTGCCACCGCCATCCCCAAAGGCAAACGCTGGCAAATGCTCGTCGAAAAATTGACCGAAATCGGCGCGACGAAAATCGTGCCGCTCAAATTCGCGCGAAGCGTGGTGGCGGGCGTTGAAAGCACGGCGGCAGAGCGTTGGAGCGTCGAAGCCGGCAAACAAGCGCGCCGCGCGTGGTTGCCGGTTATCGAACCGGAAACGACGTTGGCGAAATTTTTAGCGACCGGCAAAGACGCCGACTTATTTTTAGCCGACCCGCAAGGCGAAAAATTAGGCGACGCGGCGGCGCGGATAGCGCGGGAAAAAATCTGTTTAATCGGACCGGAAGGCGGATTAACGCCGGAAGAAGTCGCCGCGTGCGTCGCCGCCGGCGCGAAACTGCTACAACTCGGCGACTATATTTTGCGCGTGGAAACCGCCGCCATCGTTGCCGCGGTAATGCTGATACACCGTTAACAATGTCGAGTATGAACACCAGTTCTGTTAATCCCTTTTTCATGGCGTGTGCCTCCTTAAGTTTTATTGTGACTTAAGTATAGCACTCGCGGTTGGAGGAGAGGTCGCTTGGAAAGCGACAAAATTACTAAACCGCTTTATATAGCGAGACATATCAAAAGGGACGAATGGAATTTCCTTCTTTACATATAACGGATGGTGTGGATGACCGTCCTTTGTGATGTTTCCGCGCGAAACCCAGTTGCAATTTTGCAATTCTGGTAACGCAACGATGCTCTGAACAAGCGCGGCAAGGTATGTCCTTTTTGTTATCAATCTACCCCACGCTGCCCACAGAGTCATGCTCTTTCCCTCAATTAGCGCAGCGATATGTCGTTCATTTGTCGATTTCAGATCTTCTTGAAACGACTTGTGTAAATCATTAGGGTTTGTCGCCCGCTGTGGATATACGTTAAGCATAACAAAACTGTCATAGCCATTTTGCAATGCTAATCTGTTCACATAATTAACAGTCGGGTCAAGATTATTCGGTTCAGCTGTACTTGGATTGATGCCAAAACAAATTAGTGGATTTACTCCGATTGTACCAAGAGTAAACCGCGCCGAGTTGTCAGTATTATGTTCATATAACCATTCCATATTTTTCACTCTCCCAACAGCGGCTGGTCGTACTCGAACAGCACGTTGTTAATTTCAAAAATGTCATACTTCCCGTTTGCAATAAAATACTCGACAATCACATCAAACTTGCGGCTGTGGGACAACTTCGCCGAGTAACTCTGCGCTGACCGCTAATGTCGCTTTGTCGAACACCACGAGCGTGACAGCGATATCGTGTTCATTTAGAAAATCACGAATAGCGGCGGTTGCAACGCGAAGTGCCTCATCTTTCGGATAGCCGTAAATTCCGCTCGAAATCAGCGGGAACGCGACACTTTCGCACTTGTTTTCTATCGCGCGTTTTAGGCTGTTCAAGTAACAAGAACGAAGTTGCTTTTCCTCGCCGTGTTTTCCGTCACGGTACACCGGTCCCGCCGCGTGAATTACGAACTTCGCGGACAAACCGAATCCCGGCGTGATGACCGCTTCACCCGTCTTAATCGGCGCGAGTTTATCACAGGCGGCTTGAAGTTCTCGCGCTCCCGCCGCTATGAATATAGCTCCGCACACGCCGCCGCCCATTGCAAGGTCGGTGTTTGCGGCGTTGACGATTGCGTCAACGCGCAGATTCGTGATGTCGTTGCGGATAATGGTAAATGGCATTGAGCATCCCTCCCGCAAAGGTCATTATTTTAACTTTTTCGGGTTATGACCGGTAAAAGTTTCCGGCGGTGAAAGTTTTTCGGGTTACGGAAGAGAAAGGTTAAGAATGCTTTCCGCCAGTAAGAGTTCAAGATTATCAAACTTTCCGTGAATTTGGGCGAATTCAAGATAACGGTAATAGGCGGATTTTCGTTCTTTTTCCACAATAGGCGGGAGAATACCAAATTGCAGTGACTTTGCGAACATAATGAGACGTCCGGTTCGCCTGTTTCCGTCGGAAAACGGGTGAATTTGCTCAAATTCGGCGTGTGTTTCCGCCAAAATGCGCAGAGCATCCGCGTGCGGTTCGTTCAATTTGCGGCATAAACTTGATACTTTGTCTGTAATCTTTATGAAGTTTGCCAACGGCACGGCGGCGCCAACGATGCGGACGGCGTGGTTGCGAAAGTAACCGGCATCGGAAATGATGCCGTTCATCAGGCGCAAGTGAACGGACTTGATAAGGTCGAGCGTCCACAAAAAAGGGCGGGAATCATCGGCAAGTTCGTCAATCAAGAAAAATAGGGCGGCGCGGTGGTTGACTGCCTCACGTTGTTCGACGGCGGTTCGATTTTTGAGAACTTTGTTGTCAAAAAGCACTTCCGCGACGTCGTTCTTGGTCATCGTTGACCCTTCGATGGTGTTTGTGTGGTAGGTCAGGTTCAGGGTGATTTTATCCAGCAAATCCCGGTTTTCGCGCAGGTCTTTCGCCGTCATTTTGTTTTGCAGCGCCTCGGATTTCGCCTTGGTGAGTTTCGCCTCATCAATCTCAAATTCGCCGAAATAGGTAACGTAAAGGGCGTCGATTTTTTTGAGGGACTCGGCGCGTGTCGGCTTGGACTTCCGATTGACCCAGGAGTTGAGCGTGGCAAACGAAACGTCGAGTTTTCGGGCAAGCGCCTCTTGGCTTAACCCACTGACGTTCAGTATATTTTGGATTTTTTGCTGGTGGTCCATGTCGGCGATTCAATGAACTTTATAGCGCCTGTCAACACTTAATAAAGTTTTTGGTATTGTATTGCCGTCAATTTAGAACTCCACTTTATTTTTCCATTTCGCCCGCACCCACGCCCGCGCCTCCTCTTTACTGGTCAATTCGCCTTCCAACGCGGCATCCTGCGCCGCCGTCAGAATTTCTTTGAACAGCGCCCCCGGCGGATAGCCGAGCGCGATTAAATCGGCGCCGGTGAGCAACGGCGGCGGCGACGGCGGACGCGCCCGCTCCGCGGAGAGCGCGGCGGCGGCGTATTCGTAACCGGCGAGCATTCCGTGACTGCCGGCGCAATCGAGATAATGCAACGCCAAATGCGCCGGAAACAACGGGTCTTGCAAAAAACGCCGCCGCTTGGCTTCGCGCCATTTGCGCAAGTCAACAAAGTGCATATGCCGCGCCACCAAATCCCGCACGGCGGCGCTCATTCGCGCCGGCATTTTCAGCCGGTGCAAAATTTCCGCCGCGAGGGTCGCGCCGGCTTCGTCGTGGCGATTAAAACGCCAGCGCCCGTCAAAGGTCTGCGTCGCCGGTTTGCCGACGTCGTGCAGAACCACCGCCCACGCCAACATCCTCCGCTCGTCTTTCGTCAGCGCCAACAGCGCCTCGTCCGGCGGCGTTGCGGAAAACCGGTCTAACATCAATTTCGTATGCGCAAACACGTCGCCTTCGGGGTGAAATTCCGGCGGTTGTTCGACGCCGCGCAGGGCTTCGACTTCCGGCAACGTCGCGGCGAGCAAGCCGAAATCCGCGAGCATTTGTAAGCCCCGCCCCGCCCCGTCGCCGGTGAAAATTTGATTTAATTCCGCCGCGACGCGCTCGGCGCTAATGCCGGTCAACGGCGTCTTTTTAATCGCCGCCGCCGTGTTTTCTTCAATCGCAAAATCCAGCCGCGCCGCGAAACGGACGGCGCGAAGCAAACGCAAACGGTCTTCCTGAAATCGCTTCTCCGGTTCGCCGACGGCGCGGATAATTTTTTTCGCGAGGTCGTTTTGCCCGCCGACGTAGTCGATAATTTCGGCGGCGGACGGGTCGTAAAACAGCGCGTTAATCGTAAAATCGCGCCGCGTGGCGTCGGCGCGGGGCGACGAAAATTCGACGCGGTCGGGATGCCGACCGTCGCGATATTCGCCGTCGCGGCGAAAAGTCGCGACCTCAAATTGTTCGCGGTTTTCGCCCGCGCCGGCGACCACCGTCATCACGCCGAACGCCGCGCCGACGGCGAGGGAACGCGGAAAAATCTCGGCGATTTGCGCGGGCGCGGCGGACGTGGCAATATCCCAATCGTGCGGCTCGCGGTCGAGCAACATATCGCGCACGCACCCGCCGGCAAGTAACGCCTGATGCCCGCGCGAGCGCAGAGTGTCGATAATGGCGCGAGCGCGCGGATTGATTTGCATAAAATTAGAGTTCAGAGTTGAGTGCTGAAAGTTGAGAGTTTAGCGGAGGACGCGCTTCGCGCATTATGATGCTACGCGCCGTTCGTAATAGCCCCACGCTTTGGCGCGGGGGCAAAAGTGAATTAAAAAGTCACCGTCTTTATTCGCTTCGCTACGGTTTGAATAGAGCGACCGCGTTTAACGGCGCGATTTAAGGAATTTAATTTCTCGCCAAAACTCGCTAATAAGGCGCGATTTTATTCTTGACAGCCGCAGAGTGTGTTTGTCCGCTGTATTAAAGAAAAACGCCGCGCACGATTGGCGCGGCGTTTTTTATGCTGACGGCGATAAAACATAAATTTTTAATCATAAGTGTAATTTATCTTTGCTTTTACACTGGTGAGGGAAAAGGCGGCAATAGCACCGGCGGTAGGTCGCGTCGCGATAATCCAAACAGAAATGACTCCTCCCGACAAAGTTTTGCCGTTAAATTCGCTAAAAGTAAGCGATTGCGCCCATGGTTTCGATGCTTCCGTTGTAACGCCATTTTTTACGAGGCGAACATAAATTACAGCGCTTCCAGCGCTATTAAGATTTTTACTTGAGGTTAGAACCAAGTTAGTTATGGTGGCAAGTGCAGGGGTACTACTCGTTATGGTGGTGTTACTGAGAGGAGATTGCGCGCTAAGAGATCCGGCATTATACGTGGCGGTTATTGTGCCGAAAGATGGGGTGGTATAGTCGTTGTAGGTTGCGGCGGTAAAAAGCGTAACCGCCGACAACGCGAGAAATACCACCGCCAATGACCGGAATTTTGAGTTACGCATTTGCTTCTCCTTCGCAAAATTGGAAAGACCAAACAGAAGTTTTATGCCTTTATATCAATCGTTTCTTTAATGTCAATTTGAATATCAATTTGCGCGTCATTTTTCGGCGATGACGACGCCGCTTGTTTCTGCCACGCACGACCTTCGTCAACATATATCTTGAAAAATCGCTGGTCGCGCACCGCTTCTTCGTCGGTTAAAGGAAAACCCAATTTGTTTTCTATCGGTGAATAAC
>JAISJR010000031.1 GCA_031261425.1 Planctomycetota bacterium | reverse complement strand
CGCCGCCGGAGGCGGCGTTTGCCGCCGCAAACCGCGCGGCGGGACTGTCGGATGGTTCGCTTCGCGAACCGCTACCCAGGGTGGCGCGGCTGATAGAGCGTCGCCGCTTACCCTGGGCTAATATATGTCGCCCTTGCAGAGCGACTGTCGGAGTTTGATTTTTTTAATTCGCTTCGCGCAATTTCAACTTTCTTGTTTTATTAGGAGGGCAGGACGATGATTTTTGATGAGGACGAGATTCACCGGATACGAGTGGAACTGGCTGAACGCCGCGCCAAGATGACGCCGGAAGACGCCCGCGCCGACCGGCAGCGAAGCGCGGAAAATGTGCGGAGAACAATGGCGGAAATCAGAAATAAAAAATTAGGCGGCGCCATAATCGGAAGTTGAACGTTTAGCGGTAGAGGCGTTTTACGAAGCGCGACCTCTGCTCAACTCTCTCCTCAAACTTTACATCCCAACCCCGCCGCCGCGAATTCCTCCCGTTCGGCGTTGACCATCGCTTGATAGTCGGCGGGCGCGTGGTCGTCGTAGCCGAGCAGATGCAACAAGCCGTGCAAAGCGTAGAGCGCGAGCTCGTGTTCCGTTCGCCAGCCCCGCGCCGCCGCCTCCCGCGCCGCGAGTTCGGCGTTGACGACAATGTCGCCCAATTGTTTTTTGCCGCGCCGGTCGTCGCCGTCGGGAAAAGCGATAACGTCGGTCGAATAATTATGACGCAGAAATTGCGCGTTGAGCGCGGTGATGCGCTCGTCGCCGACGATGAGCAAGTTCACCGCCGCCGGCGCCGTCCGGCGGCGCGCGTAAGCCCCGCCGAGCAACTGCCGGAAAAGCCGGCGCGGCGCGCGGCGCGGCGTTTCGTTGATGAGGTGGAGGAGTAAAGGCAAAGGGAAGAGGGAAAAGGGAAAAGGGAAAAGGGAAGAGGGAAAAGGGAAAAGGGAAAAGGGAAAAGGGAAAAGGGAAAAGCAAGCGCTTTCTCTTCCCTCTTCCCTTTTCCCTCTTTAAGACAGCACGTCCCGCATCGTGTAAAGCCCCGGTTTTTTGCCCGCCAAATAGACCGCCGCGCGCAACGCTCCCGCCGCGAACACATCGCGGTTTTGGGCGCGGTGCGTTAATTCCAACCGTTCAAATTCACTGCCGAAATAAACCGTGTGCTCGCCGACCACCGACCCCAAGCGCAGGGCGGTAATGCCGATTTCCCGCGCCGGACGCGCGCCGGTGGCGCCGACCCGTTCGAGCCGCACGTCTTGACGATAATCGCGGTCGGTCGCGGCGCAGATTTCTTTGGCTAACGCCAGCGCCGTGCCGCTGGGCGCGTCGATTTTGCGGTTGTGATGCGTTTCGGAAATTTCGATATTGAAATCGCCGCCCAACGCCGCCGCCATTTCCGCCGCGACTTTCAACATCAAATTCACGCCGAGCGAATAATTTGCCGCGTGGATTACCGGCACGAATTGCGCCGCTTCAAAAATGATTTGCTCTTGTTCGGCGTTCAGTCCCGTCGTGCCGATGACCAGCGCGCATTTTTTTTTGACGGCTTCGCCGACGCGAACGACCGTCGAACTCGGCGTCGAAAAATCGAGCAAGACCTCGGCGTCTTGCGAAAATTCGGTCTCCAACGGCAGGTCGATTTCCGGCACGAACGATTTGATGGAAATGTTGCTTAACGGATTGCCCGCCGAATCAATCGCGCCGACGACCTCGACGTTGGGCATCAGCGCCGCCAACGCCAACAGCCGCCGCCCCATCCGTCCGGCGGCGCCATTGACGACGATGCGGATTTTCGACTCAGTTTCCGGTGCCGACATTTTTTGCGCTCCCTTGTAGGGCGAGAGTATTAGAAGGGCGAGAGTTTAGAGTTGAAAGTTTAGAGTTTAGAGTGTGGAGTTTTATTTTCAAAATAAGAACCCCGCACTTTCAACTCTGAACTCTGAACTCTCAACTTTCAACTCTGAACTCTAAACTCTCAACTCTCAACTCTAAAAACTTACTCCAACTTCCTCGCCACCTCTTCGACCTCATACGCTTCGATAATATCGCCTTGCCGCAAGTCGTCGTAGCCGGAGATTTTGATGCCGCACTCGAAGCCGGCGCGGACTTCGCGCGCGTCGTCCTTGAAGCGTTTCAGCGATTCCAGCACGCTGTCGTAAATCACCACTTGGTCGCGAATCAGGCGCAGGCGGCATTTGCGGTTGATACTGCCGTCGGTTACGTAACAACCGGCAATCGTGCCGATTTTGCTGGCGCGGAAAACTTCGCGCACTTCCGCGTGTCCCGCCACCACGTCCCGCGCCACTTTCGGCAACAAGCCCTCCATCGCCGCTTTCATATCCTCAATCAGGCGGTAAATGACGTGATAAATTTTCAGTTGCACGTTCAGCGTCATCGCTTGGAATTTCGCGACGCTGTCCGCGACCACGTGGAAGCCGACGACCAGCGCGTCGCTCGCGTCGGCGAGAATCACGTCGGCTTGCGAAATGCCGCCCACGCCGGAGTGAATTACTTTGATGCCCACTTCGCTCGTCGCGAGGTCGGCGAACGTTTTTTGCAAGACCTCCAACGACCCCGACACGTCCGCTTTGATAATCACGTTCAAATCGCGCCGCTGACCTTCGCGGCTTAAATGCTCCATCAAATTTTCCAGCGACACGTGCTTGCGCCGCGTGCTGGCTAAAACCTGCGCCCGCGCCCGCGCTTCGCGCTCTTCCGACAATTTCCGCGCCTTGATGAGGTCGCCGACGACATAAACCTTGTCGCCGACTTCCGGCACGTTGTTCAGCCCGACCACCGAGACCGCGTCGCCCGGCTCGCCGGTTTCGCACAACGCGCCGCTCCAATCATACATCAGCCGGACTTTGCCGTGTCCGTTGCCGGTGATGAGCGCGTCGCCGCGGCGCAACGTGCCGTCGCTAATCAACACCGTCGCCACCGCGCCGCGGTTGTCGGTCATTTTCGATTCGACCACGTAGCCGACCGCCGGTCGCGACGGGTCGGCGTCGAGTTCCAACATTTCCGCTTCGAGCAAAATCCGCTCCAAGAGCGCGTCGAGCCCCTCGCCGGTTTTGGCGGAGACCTGCACGATGCCGACGTTGCCGCCCCAGTCCTCCGGCAACAGTTCAAGTTGCGTCGCGACTTCCTGCTTGACTTTTTCGGGATTGGCGTTCGGCACGTCGCATTTGTTGACCGCCACGACAATCGGCACGCCGGCGCTTTTCGCGTGCGCCGCCGCTTCTTTGGTTTGCGGCATCACGCCGTCGTCCGCCGCCACCACCAACACGACCACGTCGGTCAAATTCGCGCCGCGCGCCCGCATTTGCGTGAACGCTTCGTGCCCCGGCGTGTCCAAAAACGTGATGCGCTGACCGTTTTTCTCGACGGTGTAGGCGCCGATGTGCTGGGTAATGCCGCCGTGTTCGGTGTCCACGACGCGCGCCGAGCGGATTTTGTCGAGCAACGAGGTTTTGCCGTGGTCAACGTGTCCCATAAAGGTAACGATGGGCGGACGCTGTTGCCGCGCGGCTTCGGCGCTGTCCAGTTCGTCTTGTTCAAGGCGCTCCGCGAATTCGTCTTCGAGGGAGACCTCCGCCGCCCATTCATACGGAATTTTGAAATTCTCGGCAATCGTTTCGATGGTGTCTTCGTCGAGGATGTCGTTGGCGGTAACCATTTCGCCCTCGCGCATCAGGTAGCCGATGATTTCGCTGAGTTTCACGCCGAGCGCCTCCGACAATTCGCGGATGGACATCACGGTTTGCAATTGCGCCATAAAATTTTCGTCGCGGGCAATCGGCGCGTTGCGCTGGTTGCGGCGGCGGCTTTTGCGCCGGTTTTGCTGGCGGTGGCGCTGTTGCTGTTGTTGCGGTTGCGCCCGCCGCGCCGGCGCGGCGGAGGCGCGCAAACTGCGCGTGTATTCGCCCTCGTTCGCCGAAAACAGCGCCGGCAGTTCGGGGCGCACGAGCGTCTTGAAGTCGGCGCGTTTGTGCTTGAAGCCCGCCGCGTTGACTTCGTTGGTTTTGGCTTCGTCCTGCGTGATGGTAACGGTGCCTAATTTCGGCGGCATATAGACCGGGCGCGGCGGCGTTACCGGCATCGGCTTCGGACGCGGCGGCACGGGCGCTTTCTTCGGCGGGACGATTTTGGCGGTCGGTTTGACGGGCGCGGCTTTCGGCGGCGTTTTCGCCTCTCGGTCGGCGACCGGACGCGGGGCGTTTTTTTTCGGTTTTTTGACGATGGCGATGCGCTTTTCGTTCGCCGCTTTGGTTTGGGCGGCGGCGGCGGCGCTTTG
The DNA here is from genome assembly GCA_031261425.1 of Planctomycetota bacterium. Classification (GTDB taxonomy): domain Bacteria; phylum Planctomycetota; class SZUA-567; order SZUA-567; family SZUA-567; genus MS499-59. The sequence continues at coordinate 5,870 of JAISJR010000031.1, read as the reverse complement.
CTCGGCGACTTTTTGGGCGATGGCGGCGCGATTCTGCGTCGCCCAGTTTTCAACGTCGCCGCCGACCACCGCCAAACTGTTCTTGATTTCAAAGCCGGCGCCGCGCGCCGCTTCTAAGAATTGGTTCAGGTCGTTCTTTTCGATGCCAATTTGCGTGGCTAATTCAAACAGTCGCATTAAAACACTCTCCGCTAAACAAGAAGTCCCGCCGAAACAATTTTCCGCCCGATGACGAAAACGCGGTATATTACTCTACGCCGCCGTTGCCGCAATTGTTATGTTGGCGGCAATGTTGGGCGCGGCGCGCGCCGATTAAAAATTACAAATTAAAAACTCGAGTTACGCGCAAAAAAAAGAAGCCACGAATAAACACGAAAAGAACTTAACACGAATTTTCACGAATTAGACGAATTAACACGAATTTTTTGTCCGTTTTCCGGTTCTTTAATTCGTGTAATTCGTGTAATTCGTGGACAAAAAAAATCTCTCTTTTTTATTCGTAAAAATTCGCGTCTTTTTGTTGACTGCGTAAGTCGAGTTAAAAATTAAAAATTGAGGAGTTTGATTGGCAAATCCGCGCCGCGCAACTTTGATAATTGTTCCGACCGGGCGAAACGCGGCGGCGGAGCGGTCATTGACTCGCGGGGACGGTTGCGGGAAAATTCGGGGCTTAAAACTCTTAACCCCCTTAAAACTCTTATCGGTTCCCAATATGTCCACCTGCGACCCCAAGCGCTTTGAGAATCTGAAAGCCGACCAGCGGGAATATCTGATGTTCGCGGCGGACGCCGCGCGCGACTTTTTGCGCCGGCGCCCGTTTTCGCGGGAGGCGTTGCTCGTCGCGGCGAATTCATTGACGACGCTCGGTTTTTACGAGGACGGTTTGGCGTTCGACCGGCGGCTGTTTGAACTTGCGGCGGACGACCCGGTGGTGGTGTATAATTATGCGTGCAGTCAGGCGTTGAACGGCGATTTCGAGTGCGCGTTTTTATTGCTGGAACAAGCCATTCGCCTCGGCTATCGCAACTCGCAACAAATCCGCCAAGACCCCGACTGGGAAGCCGCCCGCGACGACCCGCGCTTTTCGCGACTGCTGAATCTTGCCGAAACGAAAGGACAGAGTTGAGGGTTTAGAGTTTAGAGTTTAGAGTGTGGAGTTTTATTTTCAGAATAAGACCCCCCACTTTCAACTTTCAACTCTTAACTCTCAACTCTCAACTCTCAAAAATGCCTCACCTCTCCCATCTCCTCGAAAATTATCCCGCGCTCGCCGTGTGCGCCGGCGCTTGGCGGCAGACGGTCGCGGCGGTTTTGACGTGCCAACAAAACGGCGGGACGCTGTTTGTCGCGGGCAACGGCGGGAGCGGCGCCGACGCCGAGCATATCGCGGGGGAAATGTTGAAGGGCTTTTTGTTGCCGCGCCCGCTCACGGCGGCGCAAAAAGAAAAATTCGCCGCCCAAGGTTTGGACGGCGAACAGTTGGCGAAAAAATTACAACGGGGTTTACGGTGCGTGTCGCTGTTGTCGCATCCGGCGTTTGCTTCGGCGTTCGCCAACGATGTCGATGCGGACTTGATTTACGCGCAACAATTATTCGCGTTGGCGCGAACCGGCGATGTCGTGTTGGGCATCAGCACTTCCGGCAACGCCGAAAATATCCGGCAACTTTTCATTACGGCGCGGGCGTTGAATTTGACGACCGTTTTGTTGACCGGCAACCGGCGCGGCGCCGCCGAGAAATACGCCGACCTCATTCTCGCCGTCCCCGCCGCCGCCACGCCGCAAATTCAGGAACTCCACCTGCCGCTCTATCACGCCCTCTGCGCCGAAGTCGAAGCGCGGTTTTTTGCGGAGCAGAGTTAAGAGTTGAGAGTTGAGAGTTGAAAAAGTTATGCGCCGCTCTTAATAGCCCCACGCTTTAGCGTGGGGTCGGCGGTTCTATCGCCGATTGACGGGGTGGTGATTTTACCGTCGCCGCGAAGCGGCAGAGCGTCCCAGCCCAGCCCAAAGGAAAATCGGCTCTATGATTTTCCTTTGGGCTGGGTTAGCGAGCGGCAAAAAAAATATGGCGCCCTGCAAGGGCAGTGCCGGAAATTTACCTTGCCCTTACAGGGCGTGTAATTTGTGTAGGCGATTTTTTACCCAGCGCGTTGCGCTGGGCTGTTACGCCTTGCCGCTTCGCGGCGGTTGGCGGAAGAAGAGAGCAAAGTTGAAAGTTGAGAGTTAAAAGTTGAGAAAAGTGCGCTTTGCGCGTCTTAAAAATCAAATTCCACTCTTTCAACTCTCAACTCTCAACTCTGCTCTTAAAACTTCGCGTTCGCCCCGACCGTGAATTGCGACGCGTGTCCGTCGCCCCACAGCCGTTCGTCGTAACGCGCGAACACTTCGTATTTGTCCTTGATGAGCGTCGTCAAGCCCAGACCGAGCAACAATCTATTCGCCCCGATGTCCGCGACGGGCGCGTCCCACGGCTGATTGTTGCCGGCGAAGCCGACGCGCATATCGTTGCTGTCAAGATATTCGTGTTCCCAGCCCGCCCAAATTTCCGGCAACAGCGCGAAACTTTCGTTGACCTGAAACTTCTTGCCCGCCCGCAAATCGAGCGTTTGCAACAGCGACCAGTTGTTATAGGAATCCACGCGCAGGTTCGCGCCGTTCGCGCCGCTTTCGGTGTAGGCGGGATTGTGCAAATAGGACAAGGACAGCGACGCCGACGGCGTCAGATAAAAATCCTTCGGCAACACGAACGTGTAACCGGCGCGGTTATACCAACTGAAATCCACGCCCGTGCGCTCGTTTTTCGCGGTTACGCCCATTTCGCCGATGTGGCGGCGCGTGTCGAGGAAGTGCACGCCGAGCGTCGGCGCGGTGTTGAAGAAAAATTTATCCCAATTGTAATTGCCGTAGAGACCGAGCCGCAACACGTTATCGACCGCCCAACCGAAGCCGTGATACAATTCCGCGTGATTGTAAGAATAGCCGAGCAACGCCCCCGCCTGCAATTCGCGCGAAAAGTTATAGCCAAGCCCCGCGAGTAACCCCATGCCGTCGAACTCATACCCGACCGCTTTATCGCTCCCTTGCGAGCCGAAACCGCCGTAGCCCTTGATAAAGCCGGTCAATTGCTTCTCGACCGGATAACCGCCCGCCGAGGCGTGGTTGGCGTCGAAGAAGCGCGCCGGCGTGTAAATATCGTCGGACGCGATGCCGGCGGCGAAAGTGTCGCCGAACAGTTGTCCGAGCGCGGCGTTGAATTGATAGGTCGCCGAGCGGGCAAGTTGCGTCGTCGCGGAGGCGCTGTTGGTGTTGTTTAATTCGGTAACGAGGCGCCCGAAACTGCCGTCGCGCCGTTCAGCGGTGGCTTTTAACGCGGCGCGGACATCGGCGGGCGTCGAATGGTCGCGCTCCATCGCCGCAATCGCGCCGGCGATTGAGGAGTTGGCGGACGAGGCGTTTTCGGCGGCGCGGCGAATACCGGCGTCGTTGACATCGGGCGTAACGTATAACGCCGTGCCGCTCATCACCGCGGCGTAGGATAAGTAGTCCGTCGTCAGACCGTTGACTTTACGGACGGCGGCGGTGGCGGTGGCGCCGGTGCCGACATTGTTAAACAGCGCGTATTTTTCGCCGTAATTGCCGCCGTCAATAGCGAATTTCGCGGCGGCGGTTACGTTCGCGGCGGTGGTGGTGGTGATAATCGGCGTGTTTCCGCCGTTGATGACGGAGTCGTATTTATTGAGGTTGAAATTGTAGTTGCCGTTTAACACCATCTGTGTCGAATCTAATTTGCCGCCGTTGAAATTGACCGTGCTCCCGCCGAGCGCGTTGGTCGTTATCAATTCCGTGGTTCTGACATCGCCATACAGATTTAAGGTTGCCGGGTTGCCGTGGTTGGCAAGGTCAACATCGCCCGCGTTGTTAATAGCACCGTGAACGGTAATGGTCTCAAAATTACTAATGCTGTGTAAGTAATTTCCATCCATCGTCAAAGTCGCGCTGTTGCCCACGGTCAAGGTGTTGCCGCGAACGGCGTTTTTGCTGTTAAATATAGTCGTGTTGTCAACTTCTGCATTGCCGTAGTAGCCGCCAAAAATTGCGCCTTTGACGGTAACAATATTATTGCCGGTAACGTTGACCGAGTTGCCGGTAGCGTTGCCATTCAAACCATTCGTTTGACCGCCGGTTACGCCGCCGTTAATCGTGCCGCCTATCAAAGTAACGACGTTGCCGTTGGCGGTGCCGCCGCCTTGCGTGCCTTGCATAATGCCGCCATAAACGCCGCCCGCGCCAATCGTGCCGCCGTAAATGGTTACGGTGTTATTATTGGTATTGCCGGCGGTGCTACCGACTGCGACGTTACCGCCTTTAATGCCGTGGGCGGAACCGTCGTTGAATACGACCCAGTTTTCGTTGACATTACCGGCGTCGGCGGTGCCGCCGAGCAAATCCATTATGACTATGCCGCCATTCATCAGCACGCCATTATTGGTGGCGCCGTCGGCGCCGTAACCGCCCGCAACCCAATTGTTCACCGTGCCGCCGTGGATAGTTACCGAGTTTGTGGTCGCGGCGGCGGCAAATGACGCGCCGCCGATAACGGCACCGCTGATGATGTAGGTGTTAGTTGTGTTGTTATTAAGGGTTACGTGATTGTTGGTCGCATCTCCCGTAGAAGTATTCGCGCCGCCGATAACCGAACCGGCATAGGTGTATGCAGTACCCGTCGCGTCAACGCCGGTTATCGTAAATTGGTTTGAGGCGGTTGGGGTTCCGGCGGTATTTCCGACATAAGCATCACCAAGAGAAGTGCCGGTTGAGACGGTGGTACCGCTACCGGTTGGGTCAGTTACGATAGCACCCGCAAACGCCGCGCCGCCGCTCAATAAAAAACCCGCCGCGGCAAACAGCGCGCCGCCAAGCCCTAACCTTTTCGCCAGCCCTGCACGGGGGGGGGGGGGGCAAATGAGAATTTTTTTGCGCGCGCATCGTCGTCATCCTTTGTATTGAGAGTTAAAAGTTGAAATCAGTGGTCAGTGGACAGAGCGTCGTCCCGATAGGGGACGCAGTCCCGTAGGACGAAATGTCGGTAGAAAAAGCCACCCGAAAAAATCCGTCCCGTAGGGACGCAGTCCCGGAGGGACGGAATGTCGGTTAGTGATAATCAGACCGACATTGCGTCCCTAACGGGACGCGACTTTATGGCGGCGGCGTTTCTACCGACAGATTGCCCCTAACGGGGCAAACAGCCGCGATATTCGGATAGGTTCTTAGCCCCAAATAAAAATGTTGTCTCATTCCACCGGCTTTAGCCGAATTTTTGTTTGGGCTAAAGCCCGTTGTTTTAAGGAGGAGACACTCACCACGCCTTAAAAGGCGTGGCAATTGAATAGAGCCCCGTCAATTCCGGCAAACCGCGCCGGACTCTGAACTCTGCACTCTCAACTCTTAACTCTCAACTCTAAACTCTAAACTCTGCTCTTTTCACCCCTCACTTGCCGCGATTCCCGCCTTCGTTTCATTTTTTTTGTGATTTTTATGCGGATTTTTTTGGGCGCGGCGACGAACTTATTCCGCCCGCCGTCGCCGAACGGCATAAAAAAAAAGCACCCCCGACGGGGTGCTAAGCGTGGTTTAATAAGGAGATGATGGGACGCGGGGTTGTGCAACGAAGAAATTGAAAAACCTCCGACAGTCGCGCTGAAAGCGCGAAATATATCAGCCCAGGGTAAGCGACACGCTCTATCGTCGCGCCACCCTGGGTAGCGGTTGATTGATAAAACCATCCGACAGTCCCGCCGCGCGGTTGGCGGCGGCAAACGCCGCCTCCGGCGGCGAGAGCGGTTCGCCAAAACGCGGCGAACCGTCCAATT
>JAISJR010000011.1 GCA_031261425.1 Planctomycetota bacterium | reverse complement strand
GAGAGATTTTTTTGTCCACGAATTACACGAATTACACGAATTAAAGAGCCGAAAAACGGACAAAAATTCGTGTTAATTCGTCTAATTCGTGAAAATTCGTGTTAAGTTCTTTTCGTGTTTATTCGCGGCTTCTCTTTTTTTTGCGCGTAACGTGAGTCAATAACTATTTTCATAGCGTTTTAGCCGCTCGGCGCGAATTTCATCATCGGTAACGGTCGCGGGTAAAATTCCGAAAAGCGATTTCATCACGGCGCTTCGTTCATCAATAGACGCGGCGGTGGTGGGCATCGGTGCCGTTTCCGACAACGGGTCGAGAAAAGTAATCACTACTTCCCGTCGATGGTTAATGGGTAGCGGTTGCTCAACGCAAAACCGCTGACCGTCGTAAACGCCTTTGACCGCAAACATAAACGCCTCGTCGTTTTGCAATAAAGTTCTTCACCGCGTTGAAATTTGGCGCGTGAAATAAATCCACGTGTAGGGTTCTCGCCTCGCATCATCGCCGTCTGCCGGCGTGTCGGGAACTGTGCCGTCATTCGGCGCGTTGGTTAGCCAAAAGGAGACGGTGTAGTATTCGGGGATTGTTCCCTCACCAGTAACCGTCTTGTATGTTGTCGTTGACGGGACAATGCTAAAACCGCGAATGTCGGGATAGGTCAGGCGATTGGCATCGGCAATGGCATTTCCGCCGTCGGCATAATTTTCAATGGCAGTCAGTCGCGCCGCATCATAGTTAGCGACATCGTCGGGCAAACCATACAACTTTCTATTTAATGTATGATTGCCGGCGTCGAATTGCCACCGCACCGCGACCACGTCGGACGCCGATTTATGACGGCTTCCCCAATCGGCTCCGTCGTCGTAGCGCGTATTCATTCGCGCCAAATGCACGACCGCGCCGAAAGTGGTGGTGCCTGTATCGTCCTGTTTATACACTTGCACGGTGTTGACGATGTCGTTGGCGAGGGCGTCGAGAATGGCGCGTCCTTTGGCGTGGTAGTCAAGCGACGCCGTTACGTCTTGCGAGACCTTCGACGTGTTGTTAAACGCCATCGTGACCAACCAAACAATCACCATCAACAAACCGATGGCAACCAGCAATTCAATCAACGTAAAATTACGAGACGTTTTCATCGGTCGCTCCTTGGGGGTGTGGCGCATTGGCATAAAACCGGCGTTTTTCTCAACCTTCGCTCGTCCCGTTAGGGACGAAATGTTGGTAGAAAAGACAGCCCAAAGTCATCCGTCCCGTAGGGACGGAATGGCGGTCATTGATAATTATCACCACATTTCGTCCCTGACGGGACGCGAGTTTTCTGAAAGGCGGTTTCTACCGACATTCTGCCCCTGACGGGGCAAAGCATACGATGCGACGCGGACATTTTTTCTTCGCAGATTCAATCTGTTGCCGATTAATTTACCGGCACGATTTTTGCTCTTATGGCTTATCTTTTTTATTTTTTTCACGGTGGAACCGGTGCCGCCATAATTAACGGTGAGATTGCCGTATTTATCAACAATCCCCATCGCCATCAGGTTGCGGCGGGCGATTTCTCGGCGCTCCGCTTTGGGCTTGCGTAAATAGGCGTCATTTGCCGCTTTCATCGCCGCCGCTAATTCTTGCATGTCGCGATGATACGGGTCGATAAAATCAGGATTAGCAATTATCAACATTATTTCCTCCTTTTATGGCGTTACGGCAGTTGATACAGCAAATTAACTTTCATCGCAAATATCACTTGCGGCGCGGCGCCTTGGCTGACCACCGTATTGTTCACAATGCTACTCGGATTCTGGTATTGGGCTAAATTATTCGTCCCCTCAGTGCCAAACGGACTTTTCGGTAATTTACGATAGACCTTGACCACTCCTTCCACTTCTGAATTGGGTGTGATTGTTTGAATCGGCGTTATATCGGTATCGGAGGAATAAAACGCCGCCACATAAGGATAAAATTGCGGCGCAGTTCCCGGTCCTTGATAAATTCCGACGACACCGGTGTTGTTCGCCGTTTGCATTAAATTCAGCGCCGCTTCCGCCGCGGTGAAATCGGTTTTGGCGTCGGCGCCCCAGCGGACGGACGGGACTAAAATTGCCATTGCCGCCAAGATGCCGATGGCGAACACGGCGATAGCGATGGCGATTTCGATAAGGGTAAAACGGGCGGAATGTTTCATCATCTACTCCTTTTTGCGAGCGCCGGATTTTACTTTTTGGCGTGGTCGGGGGCGGGGAAAAAAATGGCGGAGAGGCAGGGATTCGAACCCTGGGAGGCATCTCTGCCTCACGAGCTTAGCAAGCCCGCGCATTCGGCCACTCTGCCACCTCTCCGCTCTCGCAAAACATATTAGCGTCCGCAAAATGCGAGTCAATGAGAGGGAAAAGTGAGCAGTGAACTGCCGCAATCGCGCCCTTTTCCCTTTTCCCTTTTCCCTTTACAATCCCGCGCCTTTCTCACCGAGGTTAAACCCGATGAAACTCATCTACGAAAAAGGCGGAACCGGACGGCGGACTTTTCAATTGCCCGCTTGCGACGTGCCGCAACGACCGCTCGCCGAACTTTGTCCGGGGCTAATCCGCGAGCGCCCCGCCGAATTGCCCGAAGTCGCCGAGGTCGAAGCCGTCCGGCATTTTACCGCGCTAAGCCGCAGAAACTCTTCGGTGGATAATAATTTTTATCCGCTCGGCTCCTGCACGATGAAATACAATCCGAAAATCAACGAGAAAATCGCCGCGCGGGAGGGCTTTGCCGGCGTGCATCCTTACGTGGAATTTTTCCGCGCCCAAGGCACGATGAAATTATTGTATCGATTGGAGCGCTACCTCGCGGAAATTTGCGGAATGCATTCGTTCACGCTGGCGCCGCTCGCCGGCGCGCACGGCGAATTTGTCGGGATGCGCATGGCGCGGGCGTATCACGAAAGCCGCGGCGACCGCGAGCGCGTCGAAGTGCTGATTCCCGACGCGGCGCACGGCACGAATCCCGCCAGCGCCGCGCTCGCCGGCTTCCAAACCGTGCCGGTAAAATCCGGCGCCGACGGCTTAATCGACCTCAATGACCTGCGCGCCAAATGCGGCGCGCGCACCGCCGCGATAATGCTGACCAATCCGAACACTCTCGGACTGTTTGAAACGGAAATCGCGACGATTGCCGATATTGTCCACGACGCGGGCGGCTTGTTGTATTACGACGGCGCGAATTTGAATGCGATTGCCGGCGTTTGCCGCCCCGGCGATATGGGTTTTGACTTAATGCATTTGAATTTGCACAAGACCTTCGCCACGCCGCACGGCGGCGGCGGACCGGGCGCGGGACCGGTCGGCGTTTGCGAAAAACTCGACCCGTTTTTGCCGGCGCCGCGTCTCGCGCCGTCCGACCTCGCGATGCCGGAAATTGAATTGGTGTGGAAAAACGATTACCCGCAGTCGATTGGGCGGGTCGCGACTTTTTACGGCAATATCGGCGTGTGCGTAAAGGCGTATTGTTATTTGCGGACGCTTGGCGCGGACGGCTTGCGGGAGATGGCGGAGAACGCGGTGTTGGCGGCGAATTATTTGCGCGTTAAATTGCGCGATAAATTCGCCGTGCCGTTTGACCGCCCGTGTATGCACGAATTTGTCGCGACGCCGACCGCCGAGATGCTGGCGCGGGGCGTCCACACGCTTGACTTGGCGAAGGGTTTAATCGACGCCGGCATTCATCCGCCGACGATTTATTTTCCGCTGATTGTGCCGGAAGCGTTGATGATTGAGCCGACGGAAACGGAAACGCTTGAAACGTTGGACGAATTTGTCGCGGTGATGAACCGTTTGGCGGACACAGCCGCGCCGGAAGAATTGCATCGCGCGCCGATAACGACGCCGGTCGGTCGCCTCGACCAAACCGCCGCCGCGCGGCGCCCGAAACTGACCGCGTAGGCGACGATGCGCCGCGACCGTCTAAAAAGCGTTTAGCGTTTAAGAGTTTTAAGAATTTTAAGAAACTTAGAAATTCTTAAAAACCTTAACTCCCTTAAAACGCTTAAAAACCTTACTCCCTTTTAATCCTCTTCGGAACTTTCAAACGCCGGACCGATGGTGTTTAAGTTGTCCAAAAACCAGCCCGTGCCGCGCACCACCGCGCGTAACGGGTCTTCGGTGATATGCACCGGAATCCCCTTGGTTTCCTGCGTAATCAGCCGGTCCAAACCGCGCAACAGCGCCCCGCCGCCCGCCAAAAAAATGCCTTTGGTGTAAATGTCGCCCGCCAAATCCGGCGGCGCGGCTTCGAGCGTGTTCAACACCGCGTTCACGATTTGCGCGACCGGCTCTTTTATCGCGTCGCGAATTTCCTCGCTGTGCAAGACAATCGACCGCGGCAACCCTTTGGCTTGGTCGCGTCCGGTCAAATCGATTTTCAATTCTTCGTCCAACGCGGAGGCGCTACCGATTTCAATTTTGATGCGCTCGGCGGCGACATCGCTGATAATCAAGTTGTGTTGCCGCTTGACGTAGCCGACAATCGCGCCGTCCAACTCGTCGCCGGCGATGCGCAAACTCGTCGCGTCCACCATCCCCGACATCGAAATAATCGCCACTTCCGTCGTGCCGCCGCCGATGTTGACAATCATATTGCCGGTCGGCTCGTGCGTCTGCATTCCGACGCCCACCGCCGCCGCCAACGGCTCCGGCACCAAATAGACCTTGCGCGCGCCCGCCCGCATCGCCGAAATCGTAATCGCTTTTTTCTCGACTTCGGTAATCCCGTTCGGATACGAAATAATCACCCGCGGTCGCGACCACGAGTGATTGTTATGCACTTTGTTGATGAAATAGCGGAGCAACGCCTCGGCTAACGCCAAATCGGAAATCACGCCGTCTTTTAACGGACGCACGGCGACGATGTTGCCCGGCGTCCGCCCGACCATTCGCTTGGCGTAAAGCCCGACGGCTTGCCCGTTGTTGATGACTTCGTTGGTGCCTTTCCAGACCGCCACGACCGACGGTTCGGCGACCACCACGCCTTTGCCGCGCAAATAGACGAGCGTGTTGCACGTTCCTAAATCTATGCCCATATCGTGGCTGAACAGCCCCAACAGGCGGTCGAAGAGAATCATAGACCTCGTCCGGTAACAATTAACAATTAACAATTGACAATTAACAATGGTGGGGTTTGACGGTCAAAATCGCAGAGCGAAATTTTGATAATTAACTCCTCAATTGTTAATTGTGAATTGTTAATTGTTAATTGGTTTTTGCCGCTCGGCAAAATTTTCCGAAAAAATTACGCGCGCCCTACGGCATCTCCGCCGACCACAACACGAAGAATCCGGGTTCGACGTATTCGCTCAACTGATACAGCGCCAAGCCGAACGCCAACGCATACGCCGCCGCCGACACCGCCAAGACCGCCGTGAACGATTCGCGGCTCATATCGACGTGCACTTCTATCGGGCGCTCGTATTCTTTGAGTTCGTCCGGCGCGACGCCGTCGTCGTCGCCCATATCGACTTCTTCGTCGGTAATGACTAGATTTTCTTCGTCTTCCTCTTCGTATTCCTCGACATCCTCCGCGCTTCCGTCCGCGCCGTTGTCTTCCAGCAAAGCATCGTCATTTTTAGGCATTTTTTTATCTCCGTTGTTGATACAAGAAATTTACAATTAACAATTTACAATTAACAATTAACAATTGTGGAGTTTTGCTGGTCAAAATCGCTTCGCGAAATTTTAATGATTAACTCCGTTTTTTAATTGTTAATTGTTAATTGTGAATTGTTAATTGCTCTTCACAGCGTTCCGACGCTCGGCTTGGCGCGGCGCGCCACGTCGCCGACTTGCAAGCCCGCCGTCGTTTCGTTCAGCACGCGGCAGACGCTGGTTACGCTAAAAACTTTCTGCACTTCCACGTCGGTGATGTAATCGTTGCCGCGCCAAATCGAAAAGCGGTTGCCCGGCGCGACGCCGCCGTTCGCCGACCCCAAACTCAAATAAACGCGCTGATAATCGGGGTTGTAAGTCAAAATTTCGCCGGTCAGCGCTTCCGCGCTCGCCAACGCCTGCAACAAAACCTCGGCATCGTCTTGCGTCGCCGCCGGCAAAGCGATTTTTATCGCCGGTTCGTCCGCCGGAATTTTTGGCGCGGTTGACGCGCTTGACGGTTCGACCGGCGCCGGCGCGGTTGCGCGCGCCAAGGGCTTATCGGCGACGCGGCGGCTTGCCGCTTCGAGCCGCGCGTTGACGGCGTAAATTTCGGCTTGCAAATCACGCAAACGACCGCTCATTTCTTGCAGTTCGCGGTCTTTATGCGCGAGCGCGCGGTCGCGGGCGTCGTCCGCTTCGCCTTGCGCGGTCAGTTCGCGGTCGAGTTGGCGTTTCAGATGCGCCGACCACGAGCCGAAAAATAACGCCGCCGCCGCGCAGACCAGCGCCAACAACGAAATCAGCGGCGGACGGCGATAAATGCCATAGTCGTCTTGCATACAAACCCCAAATTGAAATTAGAGCAAGTTGACACAATTAACAATTAACAATTCACAATTGTGGAGTTTTGCTGGTCAAAATCGCTTCGCGAAATTTTAATGATTAACTCCGTTTTTTTAATTGTTAATTGTGAATTGTTAATTGTGAATTTAATTCAGCGTGCTGGCGGTGTCGGACACGGTTACTTTTTGTCCGCTCGCGGTCATTCCGTCGATGATTTGCGCCGAACACATTTCGTCATAGACGTTTGCGACGCGCACTTTCGCGACGTAATTTTGGTCGCGAGAGATGACGAACTCCATTCCTTTTTGCACTTTGTCTTTTTCGCCGACCGAGAGAATGACCAAGTTCAGCGCCGACTCGACCCGCAACACGCGCCCGCTAATCGCCACGCCCGCCGGATTGGCGGACGCTTCCGCGTCGGCGCCGTAGCGGCGAACGTAATTGTCCAACTGCGTCGAAAGCAAAGTTACGCGGCGGACCAATTCGGCGTTGTTTTTGGCGAGTTGCATCATTTCGCTTTCGCTCTCGACCAAATCGGCGGCGGCTTCGATGGCGCGGTTGGAGTGCCAGTCGCGCTCGACTTCCAAGCCGCGTTTCTGCGTGATTTCGTCGTTGAGTTTGCCCTGCAACTTGGTGTTGCGGTCGTTGGAGGTTTTCAACTGCGCGATGTAGTTGCTGGTCTCGTTGCGTTTTTCGGCGAGTTCTTTTTCATACACGTCGCGCTCGCGCGTAACGCTCTCGAACTTGGCTTTCGCCGCCGCCAGTTCGTTGTCGCGCGAATTGATTTGCGTTTGCAAAACTTCGACTTCGCCTTTGGCTTTTTCATATTCGCCGGTCATCTGATTGATTTTCGTTTTCAGTTCGGCATAGACATCGTTGGTTTCGTTAATCGCCAAGCGCGTCTGCTTGACCCAGTTGACCCGTTTGCCAAACAACGCGAGTTCGCCGACGGCGAACAACAAGCCCAAAATCAGGTTGACGATAATCAACACTTTCGCCGCCGTACTCATAAACCCGCCTCCCGTTGTATGTGTGCAAAAAATGTAAGCGCGAGAAAAGACCGCCCCTCTATCGGAATGAATCGCGCCGCTACTGCAATGTTTTTTCGCCCGAGGCAAAAATTGTGCGGGGGGAGGAGGCGGGAAGTTGAAAGAAGGAAGGAGAATTACAAATTAAAAATGGCGATGAATTGTAATACTCCGCTACTCGCCCCGCAGGGGCGAAATTATGAATAACCGGCGGTGAAGCGCGAAGCGCGTAACCGCCGGAGAGTCGCCACACGAAGCAAGCCCCGCAGGGGCGGGATTATTGAATTAGAAACGACCGGCGGCACCCGATAATCCCGCCCCTGCGGGGCTTATTGTCGGACGCTAATCCGGCGGTTACGCGGGCGATACCGCCGCCCGCTACACCGCCGGTTATTCATCATCACGCCCCCTGCGGGGCGTTTTAATTTGATTTGCCGCGTTTCGCGCGATTTTGTAAAACCAATCCGCCGTTTTTAATTTTTAATTTGTAATTTTTAATTGAACTTAATTGGCATAAAACTCCGCAAACGCCGCGGCGACTTCGCGGCGTTCCGCCTCGGTCAGTTGGTCGTAAATCGGAATGGACACACATTCGCGGCTGACCGCTTCGGCGACGGGATAATCCTCGGCGCGGCAATTGAGATAGCGGAAACATTCCTGCCGGCTGAACGGCACCGGATAATACATATCGCAACCAATCCCGCGCCCCTGCAAAAATTGCACCAATTCGTCGCGCCGCTCGCACCGCAACGTGAACTGGTTGTAAATATGTCGCCCCGCGCTCTCGACCGGCAATTTGACGAATTTCTCCAAACCGCGGCGGGCAAATTCCGCGCGATACCACGCCGCGTTGCTCTGCCGCGCCGCCGTCCATTGGTCGAGCGCCGTCAGTTTGATGTTCAACACCGCCGCTTGAATGGCGTCCAAACGGAAATTGCCGCCGACGAAATGATGATGATATTTCGGCTCCATTCCGTGATTGCGGAGCAAGCGCAACCGGTGCGCCAACGCTTCGTCGTTCGTCGTGAGCATCCCGCCGTCGCCGAGTCCGCCGAGATTTTTGCTGGGGAAAAACGAGAAACAGCCGGCGACGCCGAAACTGCCGGCGCGTTTGCCCGCGACCTCCGCGCCAATCGCTTGCGCGCAGTCCTCGACCACCGGAATCGCGCCGGCGACGCGCATAATTTCCGCCATCGCGGCGCACTGCCCGTAAAGATGCACCGGCAAAATCGCGCGGGTTTTCGGCGTGATTTTCGCGGCGATTTCAGCGGGATTGATATTAAATGTGTCCGCGTCGATGTCGCAAAAAACCGGCGTCGCGCCGAGGCGGGCAATCACGCCGGCGGTGGCGAAAAAGGAATAAACCGTCGTGATAACCTCGTCGCCCGCGCCGATATTCAGCGCCATCAGCGCCGCGAGCAAAGCGTCGGTGCCGGACGACACGCCGACCGCGAAACGGCAACCGCAATAGTCGGCGACGTTCCGCTCAAACGCGGCGATTTTGTCGCCGCCGATATACATTCCGCTCCGAAAAACCGCCAACAATTCGTTTTCCAGCGCCGTCGCCAAAGCCGCGTGCTGACGCGGTATATTCAACATTTGCACCGCCATAAAAGATTCCTTTACGTAGGGGGTTTATCGCCGGTAATCGCCGTAATTACGCATTAAAAATTACAAATTAAAAATTACAAATGGTGGAGTTTGATGGTCAAAATCGCTTCGCGCAATTTTTAAGTCCAATCCGCCATTTTTAATTTGTAATTTGTAATTTTTAATTATTCGTTTTAATATAGTCCGCCGCCGCCAAAATGCCAATTTTTTAATCGGACGTTTCCAGATGCGGTTGCTCTGTTCAAATTTTCGCTTCGCTCGGTTTGCATAGAGCAACTATCACTGACGCTTCTCCGTGTCCGCCGCGCCTCCGTGAGAAAAAATTGTCAATTCATAATTTCCCACCGCCCCTGTTTTACTTTTTTGTCGCTACGCCGCCGGCGCGGTTACAATTTTGTAAAACAAACTAATTTTTTTCACGCCCGCCAAAGGACCCGCTTTTTCGTCAATCGTCGAAATTCCGCGCCGGATTCTCGGCATCAGCGGCGTTGATGGACCGCGGCGGTTCGCCGCCGCCGCCGGCTCGCGGACGGTGGCACGGGGCTTGCACTGGTGAGGATTGCTTCTTTTACGCCCGAATTTCGCTAATCTTATGCGGTCTTTATTTTAGGTCGTTTTTTTTTACTTTTTTTCCGGTCTTGTTTTTAGACGCAAAGGAGAAATGAATGAACAACCGCAGTGCCGCCATTGGCGAGATTGCCAATGAAAAAGCCCCGTCGCCCGCGGCGGCGAAACCGTTTGCCTTGGATTTTTACGGCGAAGATGTGTTCGGGCTCACGGCGGCGAAAAAATATCTGCCCAAAGCCGTGGTGAAAAAACTCGAAGCCACCCTCGTCAGCGGGCAACCGCTCGACCCGGCAATCGCCGGCGACGTCGCGCACGGAATGAAAACGTGGGCGCTCGAACGCGGCGCGTCGCACTTTACCCACTGGTTTCAGCCGCTCACCGGCGGCACCGCCGAAAAACACGACTCGTTTTTGGAACCGACCGGCGTCGGCGAAGCCGTGATGCAGTTCTCCGGTAAAAATCTCATCATCGGCGAACCGGACGCTTCGAGTTTTCCGTCCGGCGGTTTGCGCGCCACGTTTGAAGCCCGCGGCTACACCGCCTGGGACCCCAGCAGTCCGGCGTTTATTAAACGCCACGCCAACGGCGCGACGCTGTGCATTCCGACGGCGTTTTACTCTTACACCGGCGAGGCGCTCGACACCAAAACGCCGCTGCTCCGCTCCATTCAGGCGTTGCAAAAATCGGTCAAACGGCTGATGACGGCGTTCGGCGCGCCGGCGGGTTCGGTCAAAGTTACGCTCGGACCGGAACAGGAATACTTTTTAATCGATAAAAAATTCTACCTGAACCGTCCCGACTTGGTGCAGACCGGTCGCACGCTGTTCGGCGCGCCGCCGCCCAAGCATCAACAGTTGGAAGACCATTATTTCGGCGCCATTCGTCCGCGCATTTTGGCGTTTATGACCGACGTCGAAACCGAATTGTGGAAACTCGGCATCCCCGCCAAAACCCGCCACAACGAAGTCGCGCCGGCGCAGTTTGAACTTGCCCCGATGTTTGAGGAACTCAATCTCGCGGTTGACCACAATATGCTCGCGATGGAGGTCTTGCGCCAAACCGCCGAGCGGCACGGCTTGGTTTGTTTGCTTCACGAAAAACCGTTCGCCGGCATCAACGGTTCCGGTAAACACAACAACTGGTCGGTTTCCTACGGCGACGCCAACTTGCTTGAACCGGGCGACAGTCCGCACCAAAACGCGCGGTTCCTGACGGTGTTGACGGCGATTGTGCGCGCGATTGATTTACATTCCGACATTCTGCGCACCGGCACCGCCTACGCCGGCAACGACCACCGTCTGGGCGCCAACGAAGCCCCGCCCGCGATTATTTCGATTTTCTTGGGCGAACAGTTGACGGACATCATCGGGCAAATCGAAAAGGGCGAGGCGGCGTCGAGCAAAGAAGCCGGCACGATGAAAATCGGCGTGGACTTATTGCCGCCGCTACCGAAAGACGCGACCGACCGCAACCGCACCTCGCCGTTCGCCTTCACCGGCAATAAATTTGAATTCCGCGCGCCGGGGTCAAGTCAGTCGTGCGCGACGGTCAACACGTTGCTGAACACGATTGTC
Organism: Planctomycetota bacterium; assembly: GCA_031261425.1. Lineage (GTDB taxonomy): Bacteria > Planctomycetota > SZUA-567 > SZUA-567 > SZUA-567 > MS499-59. The sequence continues at coordinate 22,468 of JAISJR010000011.1, read as the reverse complement.
GCCGAGTCGCTGGATTATCTCGCCGGTAAAATCGAGTCCTTCGGCGGCGGCGATTTCAACCAGCAGTTGCAGAAATTGTTGCAGGCGGAAATCGTCGCGCACCAGCGCATTATTTTCAACGGCGACAATTACAGCGCGGAATGGGCGGCGGAAGCCGAACGGCGCGGTCTGCCGAACAAGCGGACGACGATGGAGGCGCTCGCGGCGTTGCGGGCGGAGGCGACGGTCGCGTTGTTTGAGAAATACGGCGTGTTAAACCGCACCGAACTCGAATCGCGCTTCGAGATTTATCTCGAAGAGTATCACCGCAAAATAATGATTGAGGGCAAAATCGCGATTGCGATTGCGAAGAGTTCGATTTTGCCGGCGGCGGCGCAGGCGTTTGCCGGCGCGGCGCGGGCGCATACCGACGCCGTCGCCAGCAAAATCGACGCGGGGTTGGACGCCTTGTTCGCGCACGCCCGCGCGCTCGGCACGCAGTTGGACGCCTTGACCGGCGCGATTGCCGCCGCCGAAAAAGCGCTGACGTTGCAACACGAAGACATCATCGCGGCGACGCTGAAATTGCGCGAAGTGGTCGATGGCTTGGAAACGACCCTCGACGACGCGCGGTGGCCCCTGCCGAAATATCGGGAAATGCTGTTTGTGTATTAAGAGCAGAGTTGAGCGAAGAAGTTATTTATTTAATGACTTCCGTTAAAAACGCCGTTAGGCGTTTAATGTGAATAACCCCGAATAAGCGGCGATGTTTTTTCGCCGCGCAATTCGGGGAAAGCGCGCCCCCGTATCAACAACCCCGAAGGGGTTGAACGGTCGGTTGAACTCCTACGGAGTTCTTGTGGGTGGACGGTTATCCCCCGACCTGCGCGACGGTAGCGAGTGTCGCTTGGTCGGGGTTATTCACGTTTCGCGCCTACGGCGCGGCTGTCGGAATAACTATTAAAATCTCTCAACTCTAAACTCTGAACTTTCAACTCTCAACTTTTTAAGGAGACAGTGATGGACCTGTTAAACTCCGGCGACACCGCCTTTATGCTCGTTTGCGCGGCGCTGGTCTTTCTGATGACGCCCGGCTTGGCGTTCTTTTACGGCGGTCTCGGTCGCCGTAAGAATATGGTCAACAACCTGATGGCGTCGTTTTTCATTCTCGGTTTGGGCGTCGTGCTGTGGTATGCGTTCGGCTACTCGCTGGCGTTTAACGGCGACACGCTCGGCTTCGTCGGCGATTTCGGCAAAGCGTTTTTGCGCGGCGTCGGCGTCGAGGAGATGAGCGGCTCCATTCCCGAACTGGCGTTTGTCGGCTTTCAGATGACTTTCGCCCTCATCACGCCGGCGCTGATTACCGGCTCGGTGGCGGGACGGATGAAATTCGGCGCGTTGTTTTTGTTTATCGCGCTGTGGTCGCTGGTCTGCTATTACCCGCTCGCGCATATGGTTTGGGGCGGCGGCTTGCTCGGCACGGGCTGGCTGAATTCGGTTGACTTCGCCGGCGGCAACGTCGTGCATATCAACGCCGGCGTAACCGGTTTGGTGTTGGCAATCATTTTGGGGCGGCGCATCGGCTACGAACAAATTTCGTATCGGGTGCATAACGTGCCGTTTGTGATGTTGGGCGCGGGTTTGCTGTGGTTCGGGTGGTATGGTTTCAACGCCGGTTCGGCGGGCGCGGCGAACGGCTTGGCGGCGCACGCTTTTGTTACCACTTCGGTCGCGGCGGCGGCGGCGTTGCTGTCGTGGATGCTGATTGACGTGATAAAGCAAGGCAAGCCGACGGCGGTCGGCGCGGCGACGGGAATTGTGGTCGGCTTGGTGGCGATTACGCCGGCGGCGGGTTTCGTGCCGGTCTGGGCGTCGCTGATTATCGGCTTGTTGGTCAGTCCCATCTGCTATTTCGGCGTGTTGTTGGTGAAGAAGACGCTGAAAATCGACGACTCGCTCGACGCTTTCGGCTGTCACGGCATCGGCGGCATTTGGGGCGGCGTCGCGACGGGCTTGTTCGCCAATCACACGATTAACGAAGTGGCGACGCCGGGGCTGGTCTATGGCGAATGGCGGCAATTCGGCGCGCAATTGTTGAGCATCGTGATTACGATTGTCGTCGCGGCGGTCGGCACGCTGATTTGCGCGGGACTTGTGCGGCTCGTTACGTCGTTGCGCGTCGAGCGGCGGGACGAACTGATTGGTTTGGATTTGTCGCAACACGGCGAAGCGGCGTATCCGTCGTTCAACGGGCTAGATTAAATTACAATTAAAAATTCAAAATTAAAAATTAAAAATCACCGCCCGCGTTAAGAACCTATCTGGTTATCAACGAGCGTCGTCCCGATAGGGGACGCAGTCCCGTAGGGACGAAATGTCGGTAGAAAAAGCCGCCCGAAAAGAATCCGTCCCGTAGGGACGGAATGTCGGTTAGTGATAATTAAACCGACATTGCGTCCCTAACGGGACGCGACTTTATGGCGGCGACGTTTCTACCGACAGATTGCCCCTAACGGGGCAAACAACCGATTAGTTCGATATTTGGATAGATTCTAACGCTTGCGCCATTTTTAATTTTTAATTTGTAATTTTTAATTTACTTTCAACTTATCCAAAGGAGAACTACTGATGATTAAGATCGAAGCCATCGTGCGGCGGGAGAAGTTTGAAGAGGTCAAGGACGCGCTGTCGCGGATTGAGGTCAACGGCATTTCGGTGTCGGAAGTGATGGGGTGCGGCAAACAGAAGGGCTACGTGGAGTTGGTGCGCGGGTCGGAAGTGCCGATTTCGCTGTTGCCGAAAATTAAGTTTGAGATTGTGGTCTCGGACGATGGGTGGGCGGACAAGACGATTAAAGCGATAAAAGAATCGGCGTTCACCGGCAATCCGGGCGACGGCAAAATTTTCACTTACCGCCTTGACAACGTGATTCGTATCCGCACCGGCGAGTCCGGTAGCGCGGCAATCAATTAGAGCGCCGGTCTGTGAAAATGCTTTGGGGGTTTAACGCGAACTGCCGGCGAGCGCCTCGCCGGCAGTTTTTTGGTAAGTGGTTATCGACGACCGCGCTTGCGCGAACCGCCACGGCAATTAAAGTGAACCCGACCTAATCGGTTTAACGGGGAAAGCGCGCTAACCTTCGCTACGCTCGGTTGGGTGAAAATTCGCGGACACGTTATTTTTTATGGGATTGGTCGCAAAAATGGAAATTATCGGTTTTATCGCGGCAATTTTCTCCACCCTCTCCTTTGTGCCGCAGGTGTATAAAACGTGGAAAACCAAGTCGGCGCGCGATGTCTCAATGCCGATGTTCGTGATTTACGCCATTTCCACTTTGCTCTGGATGACCTACGGCTTCGGCGTCAACAGCCGACCGGTTTATATCGCCAACATCATCGTAACCGTCTTGGCAACCACCCAAATCATTCTCAAAATAAAATACGATAGACGGGGCAAATAAGCGTTTGCCCCGACCGCGCCCCGTCTTATGCCATTTCCGTGTAATTGCCGAGAAATTCGCACATCGGCAGTTCGACGCTTAAATCGCCGAGCAACATTCGCGTCGGCGCTTCAAACGCGGACGCCTCGATGTCGAAATAAAACATAAACTCAAAATCTTTCCCCGAAATCGGGCGGCTCTCAATCTTCAACAGATTCAGTCCGAGCGCCGCGAACCGCGCGATTATCCGGTTTAACGAGCCGGCGCGGTGCGGCAACGTCAACATTAAACTCACGCGATTGGCGCCGGGGTAAATTTCCAAATGGCGCGTGATGCAAATAAAGCGCGTGTAATTGTTGACGGTCAAGTCGGTTCGTAGCGGCGTCAAGCCGTAAATTTCCGCGCACCGCGCCGAAGAAATCGCCGCCAAATCGCGGCGCTCGGAGGCGGCGACCAGCCGCGCGGCGACCGCCGTGTTTTCGACGGCGGTGATTTTCACCGAGCGGAAATTCGTCAGAAAATTGGCGCATTGGCGCAAGCCCTGTTCGTGCGACAAAATTTCGCGCACGTCGGCGATGGTCGTGTGCGGTCGCGCGAGGAGCGCGTGGTCGAGGCGCTGTTTGATGCTCCGCGCGATGTAAAAATGGTGTTCGCGCATCAAGTCATAGACCTGCGTTACCGAGCCGGCGATGCTGTTTTCGATGGGCAGGACGCCGTAACTGCACATCCCTTTTTCCACCGCGTTGAACACGTCGGCGAATTGGTTGAAATAGAGAATGTTCGGCTTGAAAAACAGCCGGTCGCACGCCTGTTGACCGTAACTGCCCTCGACGCCTTGACAGGCGATAAACGTCGCCATTTTCGGAAATTCCGGCGGCGTGGCGGCGAGCGCGTAGTCGATTTTGGTCGCGAGCGGCGTGTTGGCGAGCAGACGCCGGCGCTGGCGCATCCGGCTCAATTCAAACAATTCGCTGAACAGCATTTTGGTTTCGTAGGCGCACTCGGCGCCGGCGCGTTGCGCCATTTCGTTGAGGATTTGCCGCTCGCGACCGGCGTCGAGCAGGGGCAATTGTTGCTGTTGTTTGCAGTCGGCGACTTGTTCGGCGAGGTTCAGCCGTCTGACCAACAAGTCGGTGAGTTGCTGGTTGACCGTGTTGATTTCGGCGCGGAGCGCGGCAAGAGTTTCTTCCATTGGCGGGGTCGCTTTCGTGAGAGGGGCGATTTTTAATTCGTAACGGTTCATTTTTAATTTTTAATTTTTAATTATCAACTGATGTTACGCGGTCAACAAAAAGGCGCGAATTTTTACGCATAAAAAAGAGAGTTTTTTTGTCCACGAATTACACGAATTACACGAAGTTAAAGAGCCGAAAAACGGACAAAAATTCGTGTTAATTCGTCTAATTCGTGAAAATTCGTGTTAAGTTCTTTTCGTGTTTATTCGTGGCTTCTTTTTTTTGCGCGTAACTCGAGTTATCAATCGCTTTTCGACCGGCGCGGCGCGTTTAATTATGGGCTTGATTTTTCCGATAAAAGACGGACGTTGTTTTTTTCGTAATCGTTCCGGCGCGCGGCGCGCCTTTCTGACGGAGGAAATTATTATGGCGGGTTTTTACATTCGCGCCGACGCGCGGGGGTTTAGCGAAGGTCCGTTGAACGAGGAGGAATTGCGCGAGCGGGTCGAAACCGAGCAGTTCAAACGTTCCGGCAAAATCAGCGTGGACGGCAACACCTATATCTCCGCCGAGCGCGTCGAGGACTTGCTCTGGGACGAGCCGACCTACGAAGACCGCTTCGACAAACGCTCGCTCTACGAAAAAGTTTCGCAACGCATCTATCAGCCGAACGCCGAGCCGGTGGTCGTCCGCCCGCCGACTTTCGGCGAAACGGTCAAGGAACTGTTCACCAATTGGGACAAACCGCAAGTCGCCGGACAGCATCCGTTCGCCGATTTCCTGCGCTTAAACTGGCAACGGTTAGTCCCGTTCGCCGTGATTTTTTTCGCGATTATCGTCGTCGTGGTGTCGGTGTCGTATTTGTTGCCGATGATGGCGTATAACGGCAAGATGTCCGAAGGCACCGCCGCGTTGCGGCAACTGCCGCCCGACTATCGCCGCGCCGAAACGGCGTTCAAAGAAGCGCTGACCGTCGCCGGTTATGAAAACGACGAAGCGGCGCAACGCGGCGTGAAGCAGGCGCAGTCGGTCAAAGAGGCGGCGGAGACGCGGCGGCAATTCGAGAAATTGCTGAAGGACGGCGCCGAGCAATTCGAGGAAAAAAATTACGCCACCGCCGAGCGGACGTTTATCGACGCGATGAAACTGCCGTCCTACGCCAACGATTTGACGGCGACGCGCGAGTTGGAAAAAACGCGCGCCGCGCTCGCCAAACAAAACACGCAAAATCAGCGCGACCAAAATCGCTACTATCAATTGATACAACGCGGCGAGGACAATTTAGCCGCGCGGCGCTATCAGGACGCGGAAGACGCCTATCAAGACATCATAAAAATGCCGGCTTACGCCAACGACCCGTCCGTCAAAGAATCGCTACGCAAAGTGCAACACGCGCGCAGTCAGGAGCAGGAGCGCCACGCCGCCGCCTATGACAAATTGATGAAAGCGGGCGACGCGGCGGAGCGCAACGCGCTGTATAACACGGCGCTCAACCATTACCAACAGGCGCAGACCGTGCCGGGTTACGACGGCGACGCGAAAGCCCGCGCCGGCGTCGCGCGCGTGACGGAAAAAGCGCAGAACGCCGAAGACCAATTCGCGTTTGTCGAAACCGAAGAGGGCGCGGACATCATCGATTATCGCGGCGGCGAAAAGGACGTGGTCATTCCCGACCATTTGGGCGGCTTTACGGTAACCGGCATCGGCGAGAACGCTTTTGCCAAGAAAGATTTGACCGGCGCGCAAGTGCCGGAATCGGTGCGCGTCATCGGCAAAAACGCTTTCGCCGACAATAAAATCAAGCGATTGGTGTTGCCGCCGTCGGTGGTGGTCATCGGCGAAAGCGCGTTCGCCGGCAATCAACTGACGACGGTGGAAATTCCGCCGCGTTTGACTTCGCTGAACGACGGCGTGTTCGCGAACAACCGTTTAACGCAGGTCGCCATTCCCGCCGGCGTCAAGCGCGTCGGCAATCGCGCTTTCGCCAACAACGACTTGACGAACGTAACGTTTGCGACGCCGCGCAAAGACGACGACCTCGCGTCCGACGCTTTTTACGGCAATTCGCGGCTGACGATAATGACGCCGGACGGCAACGTGTTTAAGCACGACGGCGGCTATGAAATTTTTGAGCGGACGGTTGACCGCCGCACGACGCTGGTGCGCTACGAAGGCGAGCGCAAGCCGGAATTGCGGATGGCGGCGAAAGCGGGCAACTTTATTTTCAACGAAATCGGCGCGGAAGCGTTCGCCGACAGCGGCGTGAAAAAAATCAACATTCCGAAAAGCGTGAAAAGCATCGGGGCGAAAGCGTTCGCGAATTGCGACTTGACGGAAATCGAATTGGGCGCGAAAGTCGAAATCGAACCGGACGCCTTCGACGCCGGTTTTATCGAACTCTACAACCAGAAAAAAGGCGCGGGTAAATACGTCAAAGAAATCCGCGGGTGGGTGCATTAAGAGCAGAGTTTAGAGTTGAGAGTTGAGAGTTGAGAGTTGAAATCGCGCGAAGCGCATCCGCGCCTGACGGGGTGGTGAATTTGACATAATTCCGACAGCCGCCGCGTAGCGGCAAGGCGTAACAGCCCAGCCCAAAGGAAAATCGGCGATTTCGATTTTCCGGCGGGCTGGGACGTTGCCGGAAAAACGGCGGCGCTCTGTAAGAGCAATGGAAATTTTTGCCTTGCCCTTACAGGGCGCGTAATTTATGGACGATTTTTTACCCAGCGCGTTGCGCTGGGCTGTTACGCGCCGCCCTTGCAGGGCGACCGGCGGAATAAATTATCAAAACAATCAATCGCGTAACATCAATTTTTAATTGTGAATTTTTAATTGTTAATTGCTTAATTCGCCGGCACCGCGCCGCAGACGTAAATCAAGTAATAGTAGCAAATCGGCGCGGTGAAGGTCAGCGAGTCAAGCATATCCATCGCGCCGCCGTAGCCCGGCAACGCGCCGCCGGCGTCTTTGAGTTGCGCCTCGCGCTTAAACAGCGATTCGCAGAGGTCGCCGAACAAGCCGAAAACGGAAAATAAAACGCCGAGCGGCAAAATTTTCCAATATCCGCAATGCGCCAGCGCCGATTGCGGGTGCAGAACTATCACCAACGCCAGCGTCGCGACGCTCGCCGCCATCCCGCCGAAAAATCCTTCCCAACTTTTGTGCGGCGAGACCGCCGGCGAAATTTTGCGATAGCCGAAGCGCTTGCCGACCAGCAAACCGGCGATGTCGCAAATTTTCACCGCGACGAAAAAAACGAAAACCAATTCGATGCCCTGATACGCCCAGTCGAGCGGCGCGCCGGGGATTTGCAAATGCCGCAGGCGCAAAATGAACGCCAGAAAAAACCAAAAATAACCGACGGCTAAAATCGTCGCGCCGACACTGTCCATCACTTGCCGCGCGCCGCGCCGCAGTTGCCATAAAAACACGCCCAACATAAAAACGACAAAGACGGCGATTTCAACGCTCACGCGGGCGGGCGCCGAGAGCGCGTATTCCGTCGCGAAAAACAAGACGCCGGCGAAAACGATTGCCCACCGGCGAAACGGCTCTTTGCGTTGCGCCGCGGCGAAACGGCAAAATTCGCGAACGCCGAACATCGCGAACAACGCCAGCACGCCGGCGAGCGCCCAGCCGCAACGGAAATACACGTCAACACCCAATAAGCCGATGAGCGCGAAAAACAGCGGCACTCCCGACAACATTCGCAATCCTAACATAGTTTTTACCCGTCGTTGGAGCAATTAACAATTAACAATTAACAATTAACAATTGACAATTAACAATTTCGGCGTCAATTGTTAAAATTTCGCGAAGCGATTTTTACCATCAAACTCCACAATTGTTAATTGTTAATTTTTAATTGTTAATTGAAAGCGGTCTAACTTTTCACAAAAATGGTTTCCTCGCACTGCGGGCATTTTCCCTCGTCAAGGCGCGCCTGTTTGGCGGCGGCGTGGAATAAGACGAATTTGCGGCAGTGCGGGCAGAGCAAGCCGATTTTGGCGGGCAATTCGCGCCAGACCATATAGCAGAAGAGCGCGAGATTGCCGAGGAGCAAAACGAACACCGCGAGAGAAAACACCAACGTCGCGTAGGCGAAAGGCGTAAAAAAGACGCCGTTCAAAGTGAGCGCGGCGGCAATCAGCAACAACGGCAAAAATTCGGCGAACAACAACAGCCGCCCGCGCCGCTTGACCTCGCGGGCATACAACCGCGCCCGCGCCACAAAATCTTTCGCCGTAATCATTGGGGCTCCTTTTTTAGAGTTGAGAGTTGAGAGTTTAGAGTTGAGCAATGGTTGCGCTTCGCGCATCTTAAAAATAAAACTCCACTCTTATTCCCCTCTACGGAGGGGTGGCAATCGGCGGTTCTATCGCCGATTGACGGGGTGGTGGCTCGCGTTGCCTTCCGTTTCGACAACCACCCCGTCAGGCGAGATAGAGCGTTTCGCCTGCCACCCCTCCGTAGAGGGGAATTTAATTTGCCGCGCTTCGCGCTCATTCTTTCAACTCTCAACTCTCAACTCTCAACTCTCAACTCTAAACTTTCACTGCGGTTCTTCGCGCCGCCGGCACCCAGCGTTCTAAAATCGCGTTCAGTTTGCGCAATTCAATCGGCTTCGACAGGTAGTCGCTAAAACCGCTCGCCAAAAATTGCTCTCTCATTCCCACCATCGCGTTCGCCGTCAGCGCGATAATCGGCAAGTCCTTATACTTCTCGCCCGACAGCGACCGAATCGCCGCCGCCGCCGCCGTGCCGTCCATTCCCGGCATCATCTGGTCCATAAATATCAAATCAAAAACCTCGCCGTGCACCAGTCGCGCGACCGCCGCCTCGCCGCTGAAACAAGTCGTGATTTGCATCTCATACGGCGTGAGCAGTCCCTCCGCCACCAAGCAATTGATTTCCACGTCGTCAACCACCAACACCCGGAAATCCGGCGCGGTGAACCGCGGCGCGTCGGTTTCGTCTTGCCGCGCCGCCTGACTTTCCCCGAATTTGCCGAGCGGCTGATAAGCGACGCATTGCTGTTTCAGCGTCGCCGTGAACGTCGAACCCTTGCCGTATTCGCTCTCGACGGTCAGGTCGCCGCCCATCGCGCGGCAGAGGTTGCGGGTAATCGCCAGCCCCAAGCCGGTGCCTTCGATGCCGCGATTTTTCTGCGCGTCCACGCGCGCAAAATTGCCGAACAATTTCGACAAGTCCTCGGTTTTAATGCCCACCCCGCTGTCGGCGACTTTGATGGCGAACAAATAATCCCCCCCCCCTCGACGGGCGTCGCCGTAATCGTCAGTTTGATGAAGCCGTGCTCGGTGTATTTCACCGCGTTCGACAACAGATTAAGGATAATTTGCCGGAACCGCGCTTCGTCGCCGACCATGGTCGCCGGCAAATCCGCGTCGATGTCGCACGAGAACCGCAACGGCTTGTCGTTGAGGCGGAAACGAATGATGGTCAGCGCGTCGTTAATCAGCGAGCCGGTGTTGTAGTCGGCGTTGGTCAGTTCCAACTTGCCGGCTTCGATTTTGGAGAAGTCCAAAATGTCGTTGATGAGGGAGAGTAAATTGCCGCCGGCGCGTTTGACGTTGTGGATGTAGTCCAAAGCCGGCGGCTTGCCGTATTCGCGAATGGCGAGTTCGCTCATCCCGATAATCGCGTTCATCGGCGTCCGAATTTCGTGGCTCATCCGCGCTAAAAAATCGGTTTTGGCGCGGTTGGCGTGGCGGGCTTCGTCCTGCCGGTTTTGGAGAGTGTTGAACGTGGCGAGGAGCGTCTGGGCTAAGGTGCGGACTTCGCCGTTTTGGGTGGCGCTTAACTTTTCCAATAAATCCGACTGCAACGGTTGCGCCGCCGCGTTCTCGGTGACGACGGCGGCGGCGAATTTGGTGATTTTTTCCAACGGTCGCACGATGTTGCGCGCGAGTAAATTGAGGACGAACAACGCGAGCAAACAGGAGACGCCGGAAACGAGGGCGATGGTTTTCAACAACCGGCGCGGCACTTTCCGCATTTCCGCGCGGTCGAAAACGATGGCGACTTTCCAGCCGGTAACGTCCATCGTATGCAGGACGACGTGTTGCGCGCCCGTCGTCCGTCCGTCGCGCGCGGTCGTGCCTTCGTCCCAAATGCCGTCGGGCGCCGTCGCCATTTTTTGGCGAAGCGGCGGATATTGTTCGGGGGACAATTCCAGATATTCGGGATTGCCCCCGTCCACGATGATTTTTCCGGTCCGGTCAAAAACCACGAGATAGCCGACGCGGATATACGGATGGTCGAGCAAGGTCTGCCGCAAACTGCGCAAATCGTAGTCGATGCCGATTAATCCGAGCGGCAGTCCTTGCGCGTCGTAGGTCTTGGTCATCACGCTACACACAAAATCGCCGCCGGTCGTCAAATACGGCGAAGTTACGGTGATGGGGTTGGGGTCTTGAACGGCTTCGACATACCACGAACGCTTGCGCGGGTCGTAGCCCGGCATTTTGATGTGTCCCTCCGGCGCCTGCGTGTATTGCCCGTCGTAGTTCACCATAAAAACCAAGCCGTAATCGGGGCTGTAATTGTGCATCCGCATTAGTTCGTGGTAAATTTTCTGCTCGTAAGGCGTCTGGTTGGCGTAAAGCAACGTCGTGGTTTGGGTGGTGTCCAAATAACTGGTGAGTTTGCCGCGGGAATTGCGCACTAAGTCAAGTTCGCTGAGCGCCTTGACGCTCAACACCGTCGGCTGAAAAAGAGCGTCAACGCGCTTCAGGTAACTCAACGCCAAATTGTCGAAATTATTGACGGTCGTTTTTTCCACCGCGGAAAAAATCAAATACGCGGTAACGCCGAATGCGGAAATCAAGCAAACGGCAAAAGCCGACAATAAGCGCCATCGAATAGTCATAGAAACACCTTGCGGCGGACAGTGGACAGTGGGAGAGCAATTAACAATTAACAATTAAAAATTAACAATTGTGGAGTTTTATTCTCAAAATCGCTTCGCGCAATTTCAACTTTCAACTTTCAACTTCGTAAAGGCGGCACAGTATTGCGCCCCGCCCGCCGATAGCAAGATTTCGGTCGCTTCATTTGCGGAAAATATCGGTTCGGATAAACTGCGAACGTCAATTAAAAATTAGAAATTAAAAATAAAAATGGTGGAGTTTGATTGGCAATTAATCGCGTTGGAAGCGCGGCGGTTAATTCCCCTCTACGGAGGGGTGGCAATCGCGACGCTCTATCAGCGATTGACGGGGTGGTTGCCGGTTATGCCCCAAATCGCGTTACAAAATCTGGGGTAACGCGGAGAAACCACCCCGTCAGGCGAGATAGCGCGTTTCGCCTGCCACCCCTCCGTAGAGGGGAATAAAGCGGAACGATTTATCAAAATTGCGCGAAGCGAAATTCAAACCCCACAATTTTTAATTTTTAATTTGTAATTTTTAATTGCTCTTTATTGCTCTCGCCTCGCAAAATAAAAGAACGCTATGCCGCCGCCCGCCGAAGAGCCGAACGCCCCCGCGACCGTGTTGGTCGTCGATGACACGCCGCTGAATTTGTTGGTGGCGCGCGGGTTGTTGGAGCGGCGGTGCGGCGTGGTGGTTGACGGCGCCGGCGGCGGCGAGGAGGCGCTGGCGAAAATCGCGTCCGGCAAACGTTACGCGGCGATTTTTATGGACCAACTGATGCCCGGTTTGGACGGCGTCGAAACGATGCAAAAAATCCGCGCTCTCTCCGCGTCGCCGGACGCGGAACTCGCGACCTACGCGGGCGGCGTGCCGATAATCGCGCTGACGGCGGACACGACGGCGGGCAACGAGGCGACGTTTATCCGCCGCGGTTTTCAGGGTTTTCTCTCCAAACCCATCAACATCAAAACGCTGACGGACTTGGTCGATAAATGGGTGAGGAAGACAATTAACAATTAACAATTAACAATTAACAATTAACAATTGACAATTGACAATTAAAAATAGCGGAGTTTTTATGGGCAAATCCGCAAGCGCGCGCGAAGCGAATTTTTGTAATCAAACTCCACCATTTTTAATTTTTAATTTGTAATTTTTAATTGCTCTTTTGCTTTTTGTCATTCAACAAAAATAGGGAAAAAACGATGCGCACCGCCAATATCAACCGCGAAACCGCCGAGACCCGCGTCGCGGTGGAATTAAATCTTGACGGCGCCGGCGCCGCGAAAATCGACACCGGCATCGCTTTTTTCGACCATATGTTGACTTTGCTGTTTCGCCACGCGCTCATCGACGCGACGATTAAAGCCGTCGGCGACATTGCGGTGGACGGTCATCACACGGTCGAAGACACCGGCATCGTGATTGGGCAGGCGCTCGACCGCGCGCTCGGCGACAAGCGCGGCATCAACCGCTACGGCTCGATGCTCCTGCCGATGGAAGAGGCGCTCGCGCAAATCGCGCTGGATTTTTCCGGTCGCCCGCTGTTGGTGTATCGGGCGAATTTTTCGGCGGCGCGGACGGGCGATTTCGACGTGGCGCTGGCGCGGGAATTTTTCCGCGCCCTGACGGTGTGCGCGAAAATGAATCTGCACATCGCGCTGTTGTCGGTGGACGAGCCGCACCATTCGTTGGAAGCGATATTCAAAGGCGTCGGACGGTCGTTGCGTCAGGCGGTCGCCCTCGACCCGCGCGAAACCGGCATCCCGTCAAGCAAAGGAACGTTGGCGTAGCCGTTCCTTTCAATTCCCCCCGTCGAGGAAAATTCGCGCGGCGGCTTATTAGACCTGTTCGATAACCAAGAGAGAGCAAATTTTCGTGTCTAATTTTTCGTTTCGCAAGGAAAAATGACGAAGCAATACCGAGAGTATGGCGAGGAATTTTGACGCGGCGAAACGGAAAATTAGCCGAAAATTTGCCGCGAATTGGTTGTCGAACAGGTCTATTTGATTGCCTTTGCCGCTCGCGGCGGCTACAATCACACCCATTTGCGGCGGTAATTTGCCGCCGCCCACCGCTCTAAAAAAGGAGAACGTTCAATGAGCAAGTTACTCGCCCCGCACATCTTCACTTCCGAATCGGTCGGTGAAGGGCATCCCGACAAGGTCTGCGACCAAATTTCCGACGCGATTCTCGACGCCTGCCTCGCCGCCGACAAAAGTTCCCGCGTCGCCTGCGAAACGATGGTAACGACGAGTTTCGTCGCCAACGCCGGCGAAATCACCTGCGCCGGCTGGGACCAAATCGACCCGGAAAAAATCGCGCGCCAAGTCGTCGGCGAAATCGGCTACAACCGCGAAGAATTGCTGTTCTGCGACCGGACGTTTGAATACGTCAAAAGAATTCACGGGCAGTCGCCGGACATTTCGCAAGGCGTTACCGCCGCGACTTCCGAGTCCGGCGAACAGGGCGCGGGCGACCAAGGATTGATGTTCGGCTACGCGACCACCGAAACGCCGCAACTGATGCCGGCGCCGATTGTGTATAGCCACCAATTGCTGGCGGAATTGAGCCAAATCCGGCGCGCCAAAAAAATCCCGTATCTGCGCCCCGACAGCAAAAGTCAGGTGTCGATTTACTACGAAAACGGCAAGCCGGTGAAAATCACCAACGTCGTGATTTCGCACCAGACCGACGACGTGCCGCTCGAAACGATTCGCCGCGATATGATTGAAGTGGTCAAAAACGTTTTGGGCTACACGCGGTTGCTGACGAACGACACGACGTATTACATCAATCCGACGGGCAAGTTCGTCATCGGCGGACCGCACGGCGACGCGGGCGTTACCGGACGGAAAATTATCGTGGACACTTACGGCGGCGTCGGCTCGCACGGCGGCGGCGCGTTTTCGGGCAAAGACCCCACGAAAGTTGACCGCTCGGCGGCGTATTACGCGCGTTATGTGGCGAAAAATATCGTCGCGGCGGACATCGCGGAAAAGTGCGAAATTCAGGTCGCCTACGCGATTGGCGTCGCCCTGCCGACGAGCGTCAACGTGTCGTTTTTCGGCACCGGCAAAATCGAAGAAGTCGCGATGCAAAAAATTCTCGAACAAAGCGGCATTTTCGATTTCCGTCCGGCGAAAATCGAGGCGGCGCTGAAACTCCGCGCCCCGCGGGGCTGGTCTTATCGCGACACGGCGGCGTATGGGCATTTCGGGCGCGACAAATTCCCGTGGGAACAAACGGACAAAATCGCGGACTTGAAGAAAGCGGCGGGGATTTAAGATTCTTTATGGGGGCGTTCTGCCACCGCCAATAATTACGAATTACGAATTAAAAATTACGAATGGCGGAGTTTGACGCGCCAACGTAATTTTTAATTCGTGTTACGCGGCGCTCTTAATAGCCCCACGCTTTAGCGTGGGGCAGTGGATTAAAAAATCACCGGCTTTATTAGCCGCAGAAAACCTATTCCACCTTTTTATTTTTGGCAAAGCGAGGTCGTATGTCCGTTATTCCCGCATTTTTTCAGTCGTTGGGCTGGTCGGAAATTTTGATTGTCGGCGTCGCCGGCGTGTTGTTGTTCGGGCGGCGACTGCCGGATTTAGGGCGAACGCTCGGCAAGTCGTTGGTGTCGTTCCGCAAAGGAATGACCGAGATGAAAGACGAAATCGTCAAGGGCGTCGAGGAGCCGCTCGCGCCGGCGTTGCCCGCCACCGACGCCGCGCCGCCGGTAATCACCGAAACCGTCAAAATCGGCGACCACGCGGCGGCAAGTAATAACGCGGAAAAATTGTCCTGATTTTCAGCCCGTAAAAAACTATGCAATCACCAAAGGAAACCGATGAACAAACTTGCCGTTCGCGCTTTTTTTTTATGGTTGTCGCTGTTTTGGGGGGCGGTTATCGCCGCCGAAACCGCCGCCGATAATGCCGTAGAGGCGACCGCGGCGACCGCCGAAAATTCCGCCGCCGCCGATACTGTCAATGAAGTCGCCGCTGAAAGTTCCGCCGGCAACGGCGACGCTTCCGATAACGCCGCCGACAACGACGCTGAGTTATCGTCGCCGGCAGAGCCGCTCTCTCACATTCGCGCCGCCGAGGATTTTTTCGCGCGGGGCGAATTTTTGAGCGCCCAACTCGAATATCAAAACGCGCTCGCGTCCATCGCGGCGTCCGCCGCCTCCGCCGCGCCAACGCCGGAAAATGCCGCCGCGAAAGACGTTTCACCGAAAGACGTTTCGCCGGACGACGGCGCCGTTGCCGAATTTTTAATCGGCAAATTAACCGCGCTCTCCGCGCTGACCGGCGACGCCGCCGACTTCGCCGCCGTTCTCGACCGGCTTATCGCCGCGCCGCGTTTTCCCGCGGTCAACAAACTTTTCGCCGTTCGCGCCGCCGCCGAGATGGCGCTCCGCCGCGGCGACCGCGCCGCCGCCGAGAAATTCACCGCCGACCTCAATTTACAACGCGACTTTTTAATTCTCGGTCCCTTCGCCAACGAGCGCGGCTACGCTTTTGCGCAAGACCTCGTCAACGAAACCGGCTTGCCCGATTTCGCCGCCGTCTATGACGGCAAAAAAAATCCGCTCCGCTGGCGACCGTTTCATTCGACCGACCCGCTCGCGTATCTCGACTTCACCTCCCTGCTTCAGCCCGCCGACGAAACGCTCGCTTACGCCGCGTTGTTTTTAGAAGTCGATGAAGCCCAAACCATCGCCCTCCGCGCGGGCGCCGCCGACTCGCTCGCGATTTTCGTCAACGGCACCGAGGTCTTTCGCGAAGACCTCGACCGGCAAGCCCGCTTCGGACAAGTCAATTTCGCCGTGCCGGCGCAAAAGGGTTTGAATTTGATTTTGTGCAAAGTCGGACAAGCCGCCGCCGACTGGGGACTGATGCTCGCGCTCACCGCGCCGGACGGCTCGCCGCTGACCGGCGTTAAAAATGTAACCGCCGAAGTCGCCCAAAATCCGGCGCGGTCGGCGGACGTGCGACTAATGCCGACGGTGGTCGAGGATTGCGAACTCGGCGGTTTGGCGGCGCTGAAAAAACAAATCGACGCCGCGCCGCGCGACGCCCGCGCCCGTTATTTTTACGCGCTGGTCTTGGCGCAACGGCAAATTTTGGGCGACTACTCGCCGGCGTTGCGGCAATTGCTGATGCAGGCGATGCGCCTCGCGCCGCGCGAGGCGATTTATCCGCTGGCGCTCGCCGAGGTCTCCGACGAAACGTCCCGCCCGCTCATCGACCGCGACGAAAATATGCGCCGTCTCGCGTTGCTGAAAGTTCTCGATTTGGCGCCGCGCCACGTCGTCGCGCTGACCGCGCTCGCCGAGTATTACCTTAATTCAATGGGCAGTCCCGAACGCGCCGGCGAGTATTTAGACCGCGCCCTCGCCGCCGCCCCGCTCTCGCCGCTCGCCAACGTCGCGCAGGCGGAAATTTATTTACGGCGCGGCTGGGAAACGCGCGCCCTGACGCTGATGGAAAATTTGGCGAAACGGCATCCGCACTTTCCCGCCGTCCGGCAAAAATACGCCGAAGTTTTGCTCCGCAACGGACAAGCGGCGGCGGCGCTGAACGTCGAATTGGCGTTGCTGAAAAACAATCGCCTGCAACGCGACCTCGTCCGCGACGCGGCGAATATCAGCCGCGGTTTCGGCGAGGTCGCGGCGGCGGCGCAACTTTGGCGCGATTATTTAGACCTGCGACCGGAGGATTTGACCGCGCGCCTCGCGCTGGCGGAAATTCTAATCGGCGACGCGGCGGGCGATAAACAAGAAGCCGAAAATTTTATTAACGAGACCTTAACGCTCGCGCCGCAGGCGGCGACGCTGTATGAATTGCGCGG
Organism: Planctomycetota bacterium; assembly: GCA_031261425.1. GTDB lineage: Bacteria > Planctomycetota > SZUA-567 > SZUA-567 > SZUA-567 > MS499-59. The sequence continues at coordinate 5,129 of JAISJR010000011.1, read as the reverse complement.
ACGGCGGCATTTGGCGAACGGCGACGGCGCCGCGGCGGAAGCGGATTTCACGACCGCGCTGACGCTCGACCCGACGCTCGGCAAGACCCGCGATTACTTGAAATATCGCGGCAAAGTTCTGCCGGAATTATTGACCGAAATTCCCGACCTTGCCGAATTTGTCGCGCCGCTCGCCGAACAAGTCGCGAGCGCGGCGACCGGCGGCGACCGGCTGATTTATTGGCGGGAGCAAATCGACGAGTTGCACGCCGACGGCACGAAGCGGCGCGGCTACCGGACGCTCTATAAAATTCTCACGCCCGCCGGCGCCGAAAAAACGCGGCGCGCGCCGGTGTGGTATGACCCGGAAAACGAAACGGTGCGCTTCCTCGCGGCGCGGGTGCTGACCGAAGACGGAAGCGTCAACGAAGCGCCAATCGTCCCCGCCGCCCGCAACGCCGCCGGACTTGCGCCGGGCGACACGCAACAGGTGGCGATGGCGGTTTTTCCGGCGCTCAATCGCGGCGATGTCGTCGAGGTCGCCTATATTGTCGAACAAAACCGCCCCGACTTTTTCGGCGATTATTTCGGCTACACGCATCGCTTCCGGCAGGACGAATTTACCGCCGTGTCGCGCTACGCGCTCGTCGCGCCGCCCGACAAAAAATTATTTTTCCACGCCGCGAACGGCGCGGCGGAGACCGCGCCGCGAACTCTGCCGGACGGCAGACGCGAATGGGCGTGGGAGTTGAAAAACTTGCCGCCGTTGCCGGACGAAAATTACGCGCCGCCGGCGAAGGAACTCAGCCCCACCCTCGCGGTTTCGACGTTTCAGGATTGGAACGCGCTGGCGCGGTGGTATTGGGGGCTAATCAAAAGTCAGCAACTCGAAACGCCGGAAATCGCCGAAAAAGTCGCGGAAATCCGCGACGCCGAACCGACGCCGCGCGCGCGTCTCGCGGCGGTGTTTGAATGGGTAACGCGGGAAGTCCGCAATCACGACTGGGCGTTCGGCGTGCACGGCTTCAAACCCTACAGCGCCGGCGCGATTTTCACCCGCCGCTTCGGCGACTGCAAAGACAAGACCACGCTTATCAACGTGATGGCGCGGGCGCTCGGCTTGACCGCGTATCCGGTGTTGATTTACGCGACCGACGCCGACGAAGGGCGCGGCAACGAAGACCTGACCTTGCCGTTGCTCGGACATTTCAATCACTGCATTTCCGTCGTCGAACTCGACGGACAAAAATTATTCCTCGACGGCACGATGGATTTCCGCGCGCTCGGTAGCGTGCCGTTTTCGATACAGGGCGCGCAGGCGGTCATCGTGCGCGACGACGGCGCGGAAATCACGGCGACGGAGCCGTATCGCGCCGCCAACAACGTTTGGCGCGAAAACACGATGCTGACGTTGGAGCCGTCCGGCGACGCCGAAATGGAAGTCGATTTCGCCGGACGCGGACAAACGGCGTTCTTTCTCCGCGCGTGGTTTCGCGACGAAAACACCTGGGACGACGTGCTGAAAATTATCGCCGGTGAAAAATACGGACACGTCGCGGCGGGCGTGGTGAACAATGTTGCCGTCGATATGGCAAACGCGACGGACGCGAGTATCGCCGATACAAGCATCGCCGATGCGAGCATCGCCGATGCAAGCGACGCGGACGCCAATGTTCCGAACACGGCGGACGAGGCGAGTTTGGACGGGCGGTTGCGCTTGCGGAATTACGCGAAAGAGGCGGCGAACAGCGTGTTGTGCCGCGTGCCGGCGCCGTTGCTCGCGGGAAAATTCTGTTACGACGGCGCGACGCCGGCGAGTTGGACGGAAGCGTTCGCCCCCCATTCGCGGCGCGATTGCGACGTGGTGTTGCCGGCGTTGCTGACCATTCAACGAACCGTCGTCATCAATTTTCCCGAAACGTGGGAATTGACCAACGCGCTCAATCCGTTGACCGTCAAGGAAAAATTCGGGTCGCTGAAAGTGAGTTTTATCGCGGACGCCGACTCGCTCGAAATCACCTATGAATTGCAAATAACGGCGGCGCGGATTGCGGCGGCGGATTATCCGGCGTTCCGCCGGTTCTGCCTCGCCGCCGACAAATTGACGCGCTGGGATTTGCGCTTTGTGCCGCTACCTTAAAGAATTAAAAATTAAAAATTACAAATTAAAAATTAAGGAGCAATTATCAAAATGGCGCGAAGCGAATTAAAAAATCGTGTTACGCGATTTTGATAATTTATTCCGACAACCGCGCTGAAAGCGCGAAACATATCAGCCCAGGGTAAGCGGCGATGCTCTATCAGCCGCGCCACCCTGGGTAAAAACGGCGCGAAGCGCCAACCGCAATTGGACGGTTCGCCGCGTTTTGGCGAACCGCTCTCGCCGCCGGAGGCGGCGTTTGCCGCCTAACGGCGGAACTGTCGGATGGTTTTATCAATCAACCTCTACCCAGGGTGGCGGCACGGTAGAGCGTGTGCCTTACCCTGGGCTGATATATTTCGCCCTTTCAGGGCGATTAACGGAAAAAAAATGATATTAGAACTGATAACCGAATTGGGCGCGGGCGGCGCCGAGCGCGTGGTGTTTGAATTGGCGACGCGCCTGCCGCAAGTCGCGGTCGCGGCGTTGGACGGGCGCGGCGTTTTTGCCGACCGGCTTCGCGAGCGCGGCGTCGCCGTGTATGACTTGGGCGCGCGGCGCAAAACCGATGTGGGCGTCGTGTGGCGGTTGCGCCGGTTATTGCGTGAACTTCGCCCGCGCGTTTTGCACACGCACCTTTTTCACGCCAATCTCCTCGGACGGCTCGCCGCCGCCGGACTGCATATACCGGCGCTTTCCACCTGCCACATTATGGAAACCCGCCCGCGCCCGTGGCATTTTTTTCTTGACCGCCTCACCGCGCGTCTTGCCGCCGGCGAGGTCTGCGTGTCGCAAGCCGTCGCCGATTTTCAGCGGCAAAAAACCGGCTTGCCCGCCGAATTTTTTCCGGTGATTTACAACGGCATTGACTTGGAAAAATTCCGTCCTGCCGCCGACCGCGAAGCGTTGCGGCGCGAATTAAATTTTCCCGCCGCCGCGCTCACGGTCGGCTTTTTAGGACGGCTCGCGCCGCAAAAAGGCGTCGATATTTTTATTCGCGCGATTGCCGCATTGATGAACCTCGCGCCGGAATTAGCGCCCCAAGTCGCGTGGGTCGTCGGCGGCGCGGGAAGCGAGGAGAGAAAATTACGCGAACTCGCGGCGGACTTAAATTTGCCGCATATTCTTTTTTGCGGAGAAATCGCCGCGCCGGAAAAATTTCTGGCGGCGCTCGATATTGCGGTGATGCCGTCGCGCTATGAAGGGTTCGGGCTGGTCGCGGCGGAAGCGCAATCCTGCGGCGCGGCGGTGATTGCCGCCGATTTGCCGCCGCTTCGCGAAATCGTCGCCGACGGCGAAAACGGTTTGTTGACGCCGCCGGACGCGGACGCCCTCGCCGCCGCCTTGCAAAAATTATCGGTCAATCCCGACCTCCGCCGCCGCCTCGCCGCCGCCGGACAACAATCCGCGCGACGCTTTGAGGTCGAAAAAATGGCGAACGAATACCGGCGGTTGTTGGAAAGAACAGAGTTGAGAGTTAAGAGTTGAGAGTTGAAAGAAAGAGCGCGAAGCGCGGCAAATAAATTCCCCTCTACGGAGGGGTGGCAGGCGCGAGGCACTTCCGCGCCTGACGGGGTGGTGATTTGATAAATTATTCCGACCGTCGCCGCGAAGCGGCAGAGCATAACAGCCCAGCCCGCCGGAAAATCGGCGGTATCGATTTTCCGGCGGGACCGGGTTAGCGTTGCCGGAAAATGCGCCCTGTAAGGGCAGTGGAAATTTTTTGCCTTGCCCTTACAGGGCGCGTGTTTTTTATGGACAACTTTTTACCCAGCGCGTTGCGCTGGGCTGTTACGCGCCGCCCCTGCGGGGCGTTTAACGGAATAATTATCAAAACTGCGCGAAGCGATTTTGACCGTCAAACTCCACCATTTTTAATTCTTAATTTTTAATTTTTAATTCACCGGCTACAATCCGTTCTTTTTCGCGACCGGCGAACTTTTTTTATTGGGAGAAATGCTATGGCTCAAGCGGCGTTAATTACCGGCGGCGCCGGTTTCATCGGCAGTCATTTGACGGAATTGTTGATTGAACGCGGCTGGCACTGCGTCGTGTTGGACGACCTCTCGACCGGTCGCCGAAGCAATTTGGCGGCGCTCGACGGCAACCCGCGTTTCCGTTTCGTTAACGGCATTGTCGAAGACCGCGTCATCACCAGCGCGCTCGTCAAAGACGCCGACGCCGTGTTTCACCTTGCCGCCGTCGTCGGCGTCAAAAAAGTGATGGAAAACACCGTCGGCACCATCAACCGCAATTTGGACGCCACGCGGACGTTGCTCGACGCCTGCGCCGTTTTCGGCAAGCGGACGGTGATTGCCTCGACCAGCGAGGTCTATGGCGAAAATCCGCAGGCGACGTTCGTTGAAGACGCCGCGTCCATCATCGGCAACAGCAAGCACCGCCGCTGGTGCTACGCCGCCGCGAAACTGCTCGACGAATTTTACGCCTACGCGCATTTTCACGCCGACGGCTTGCCGGTAACGATTGTGCGCCTGTTCAACACCGTCGGACCGCGACAGGTCGGGCGCTACGGCATGGTCGTGCCGAATTTCATCGCCGCGGCGAAAGAGGGGCGCCCGCTCATCGTCCACGGCGACGGCTCGCAGTCGCGCTGTTTTACCGCCGTGCGCGAGGTCGCGCGCGCCATCGCCGATTTAAGCGAAAAACCGCAGACCGCCGGCAACACCTACAACATCGGCAACCATCAGGAAATCACCATCGCCGACTTGGCGAAGTTGGTCATCAAATTAACCGGCAGTTCGTCGCCGATTGTCTATCGCAGTTACGCGGAAATTTACGGCGAGAATTTTGTCGATTTGCAACACCGCCGCCCGGACTCGACCGCGCTCCGCGCGGCGCTGGGCTACGCGCCGCAAACGCCGCTGACGGCAGTACTGGAAGAACTAATTAACAATTAACAATTTACAATTAACAATTGTGGATGTCGCTTCGCTCCATTATCAATTTCGCCGGACGAATTTGAAAATCAAACTCCACAATTGTTAATTGT
>JAISJR010000104.1 GCA_031261425.1 Planctomycetota bacterium | reverse complement strand
CGTAACAGCCCAGCGCAACGCGCTGGGGAAAAACGGTTCCCAACAAAGACGCGCCCTGCAAGGGCAATGCCGGAAATTTCCATTGCTCTTACAGAGCGCCGATATTTTCCGGCAACGCTTACCCAACCCGCCGGAAAATCGAAACCGCCGATTTTCCTTTGGGCTGGGCTGTTACGCTCTGCCGCTTCGCGGCGAATTTGCGAATCAAACTCCGTCATTCGTCATTCGTAATTGCTCTTCAAAATGTCGCGGCATAATAACTTGCGCGCCACGCCACGCAAGCCGAAGTTCCCGCGTAACCGGCGGCGGCGGCGTCTTTATTTTTGCGTTCGACGGGCAATAATCGAATTAACAATTGACAATTGACAATTAACAATTGCTGTCGGAGTAATCATCAAAATTGCGCGAAGCAAATTTGAAAATCAAACTCCACCATTGTTAATTGTAAATTGTTAATTGTGAATTGTTAATTCGCTCTCCCCGAAAAGGAACGCGCCGATGCTCGAACTTTATTCCACCGACCGCCGCGCCAAGACGCCGTTCGTCTCGCTTGAACCGCGCCGCGTCAAAATGTATGTGTGCGGTCCGACCGTGTATGACCATTGCCACATCGGACACGCCCGCCCCGCCGTCGTCTTTGACGTGATTCGCCGCTATCTCGAATACGCCGGTTACGCCGTAACTTTTCTGTCGAACATCACCGACATCGACGACAAAATCATCAACCGCGCCGGCGCTCTCGGAATTTCGTGCGCCGCGCTGACGGCGAAATATCAAGCCGAATACGAAGCCGATATGGCGGCGCTCAACGTCCGCGCCCCGTCGATTCGCCCGAAAGCCACCGAACACATCGCCGAAATGATTGACCTTATCAAAACGCTCGAACAAAAAGGCGCGGCTTACCTAACTTCGCGCGGCGTGTGGTTCGACGTAACCCAATTTCCCGCCTACGGCAAACTCTCCGGCAAAACCGCCGACGCCGACGACACCGAACATCGCGTCGAAACCGACCCGGAAAAACGTCATCCGCAGGACTTCGCGCTGTGGAAATTCGCCAAGGCGGGCGAGCCGCAATGGGACAGTCCGTGGGGCGCGGGGCGTCCGGGTTGGCATATCGAATGTTCGGCGATGAGCGGCAAATACTGCAATATGCAACTCGACATTCACGGCGGCGGCGCGGATTTGATTTTCCCGCATCACGAAAACGAAATCGCGCAATCGGAAACCGCCAGCGGCAAACCGTTCGCGCAATACTGGCTCCACAACGGTTTTATCACCATCGGAAACGACGGCGAAGAGACCAAAATGGGCAAAAGCAAAGGCAACGCCTTTGGGTTGCGCGAGGCGTTCAACCTCTGCGGCGCGGCGGCGGTGCGTTTTTGGATTTTGGGCACGCATTACCGGATGCCGTTGCTCTACAAACCGGAATTGTTGACCAGCGCCCAGAGTTCGCTCGACCGGCTCTACACTTGTCTGGAAAGTTTGCCGGACGACGGCAAGCCGGCGCCGGAATGGACGGCGTGGGACCAAGCCGCCATCGACGAAAAATTGACGCTGACCGCCGCCGGATTTGCCGGCGCGACCATCGCCGCGGGGAACAAATTTATCGCCGCGATGAACGACGATTGCAACACGCCGCAGGCGTTGGCGGCGCTTTTTGCGTTCATCAAAACGGTGAACGTCGGGCGGGAAAAAATGACGCCGACCGACGGCGCGACGGCGCGGGAAATGTTGCGGCAAATGCTCGGCGTGCTGGGCTTGCCGGAACAACGCGAAACTAAAGAAGGCGGCAAAGAAGCGGTCTATTTGCAAATTCTGGTGGACTTGCGCAACGAGGCGCGGGCGCAAAAGAACTTCGCCTTGGCGGACGCCATTCGCGACAAACTCGCCGCCGCCGGCGTCGAACTCAAAGACCGGGCGGCGAAGTGAAGAGCAATTAACAATTGACAATTGACAATTAACAATTGCTGTCGGAATAATCATCAAAATTGCGCGAAGCGAATTTGAAAATCAAATTCCACAATTGTTAATTGTTAATTATGAATTGTTAATTGTTCTTTCTTTATCAAAATCCCTACGGAGGGACAAAAATGGACGCCAATCTTGTCGCGCGAATGCCGGCGCATATCCGCCGTCTCGCCACGGAAATTACCAATTTCGACCTGCAATGGACGGCGAATATGCGCCCGAGCGACAACATTTCGCGCAAGCGTCTCCGCTTGGCGTTTTGGATTTGCCAAAATCAGGGCATCCCGCCGGACGACGAAAATCTCGCGGTGATTATCGGCAGTAAATTCCGCGAAGTCGTGCCGTTCATCACCGAAGTCGCCCGCGAAGTCAGCAGTGGAAGCGGGAGGTTCTGACCGAAAGTTCAGCGTTCAGCGTTCAGAGTTGAGAGTTCAGAGTTGAGCAAAGGTTGCGCTTCGCGCGTCTTAAAAATAAAACTCCACTCTCTCAACTCTGAACTCTAAACTCTGCCCTCTCAACTCTCGCCCCGAATTTGCCGATATACGGCAGATTCTTTTTTTATTGCCGCTTGACGAGGTGAATTATGCGTTATTGGCTCTGGTTGTTGGTCGGTTGCGTGGCGTGGCTCGGAAGCGCGGTCGCGGCGGCGGACGACCGCGCGCAACCGGACTGCACGTTCTGGAACATTTCCACTGCCGATTTTTACGCCGGCGCGCCCCGCCCGATTAGCGTTCCCGGCATCGACGGCAAAATCGAATACTACTGGTATTGGACGTTCCGCTTCCGCTACAAAACCAACCTTGAGGTCTTGGCGGATTATCAGGAGCGCATCAAAGACGCGCTCTCCAAGTCGTCCGCCGACGAAACGTTCGCCTTAAATCGCACGATTGCGCGCCTGCGCGAAACGATGAAAAAAATCGACGCCGGCGGCAGTTACTCGCTGACCAATATGACCGGCGACGAATTGTTGGAGCAACTGCGTTGGCGCCTCGCGATGTTCATCACGCTCCGCGCCGACACCGGTCAGGTCTTAAACGACTTAAACAGCGGCGTCATTCGCCATCTCGTCGAGCGGCGCGAGGGCAAACGGTTTTACACCGCCGCCGAAATTCAACGGTTGCAGAAAAAAGACATTCCCGAAACCTACGACCCCGACCGCGGCGCCGGGCGTTGGGTGGACGGCGTGGCGATTTTCAGCGGCTTGCAACCGCAAACGCGGGAATTTGAAATTCGCGTCGTGGGGCTGGGGCAACGGTTGCGCCCGAATTATTTTCCCGACCGGCTGATTTACGCGCCGCGCGAAACGACGAATCCGCAAACGGCGATGTCGCGTCCGCTGTTGCGCCGCGCGATGCGTTTTTTCTATCACAAAATCGGACAGAGCGGCGAGGCGCAATTGGACAACATTATCGCCGTCCGCCGCGCCAACGATTGGCTGTGGGCGTGGTCGTTGCAAGTGTATTTGGGGCGTTTCCGCGAACTTGAATTGGAGCGCAATCCCGAACTCGCCGACATCGCGCCGCTCAAACGCCGCTACGTTTATTTCCCGTATTTCATTTGGAACCACACGCCGGACGACCGCGAATTTCGCGTGCGCGACGCCGGAATTTTCGCCGACGTGCAATGGGGCGGCGAGAAAATCCGCGTGGTCGCCTTCGACGACGGCGGCGCCGACGCGCGTTGGAAAGAACTCGCCGAACGGCAAATCCGCTCGCACTTGGACAACGGCGAGGAAAAGGATTTCGCGTTTGAATACGAGTCGTATCCGGTAACGTTCGAGGGCGTGGACGTCGAGGACTATTACCATAAAAATTTTCCCGACTTGCCGTATTTGCCGGCGGACGCGGCGCGCGGACTGCGGGAAGAATTGACGAGCGAGCAAAAAAAAGTCGGCGCGAGCATCTATAACGACCTCAACGCCCGCAAAAATTCCGACATCGAGCGCAAAGGCAATTTCACGCTGAAATCGCCGCGCCTGTTCGCCGGTAAAATTCCGGCGGGCAAAGTCGTCAACGGCGTGGCGATTATCCGCTGGGGCGTAACCGACTTAAACCGCTTGCTCGACGACCTGACCGCCCGTTTGGCGATTGCGGCGATTACCGCGCCGGCGGCGGAAGAAGGCACGTTGCTCGGCGTTTATCAACGGTTGCAGACGGCGGTCGGCAAAGCGACCGCGCCGGAAAAATCCGCGGTGTTGGCGGCGCTGACGGCGCTCGCGGAAAAAGAATTAGCCGACGGCGACGGCGGCATTAGCGACGACGACCGCGCGCGTTACGGAACGCTGGCGCCCATCGGGGTTTTGCTCGGCGAGTTGGCGTGGGCGAAAATCAACGAACGCGCCGATAAAAACGGCGCGACGGATGCGTTTTTCCAAGTGCAGGTGGACGGCGCGAACGACCTCGCCTACGTCAGCCAGCGGTTTCAACAATTTTTGCCGGCGGACGGACTGCCGCCGGCGACACCGCCGGACAGTTTCTCGGAAGCCGCGTTGCAAGCCGCCGGTAATTTCGTCGAAGAAGAGGCGCCGGAAAAGAAAAACGAAGTCGAAGACGATTGGTAGAAAAAGAGCAATTAAAAATTAAAAATTTCGGATTGATTATCAAAATTGCGCGAAGCGATTTTGCGAATCAAACTCCACAATTTTTAATTTTTAATTTCTAATTTGTAATTGTTATTTCTTTTCGCGTATCCACTGAGTAAGACGGGCGTAGCCGCGAGGTTGCGCCCGTTTTTATTTGCCGCTATCCATACTTGCGCCCGCCGCTTAAAATTCTTAACTCTTTTCCCTTTTCCCTTTTCCCTCTTCCCTTTCAATGTGGCTGAAAAATCTGCGCATTAAATCCTTCGGCAAACTTCGCGGCGAATTGACTTTCGCGCCCGGCTTAAACGTGGTTTTCGCGTCCGGCGCGGCGGGCAAGACCACGCTCGCGGCGTTGCTTTTTTATTTGTTTTACGACGCCGATGTCGCGGCGTTGCGCCCGCTCGCCGCCTACGCGCCGCTCACCGACCTCACCAATGCGGCAAAAAATTTTTCCGCCACGGCGACCCTCGCCGACGGCAACACCGTCCGCCGCGATTTTCATTCCGGGCGACCGCTTGGCGAGAATGACGCCGACAGTGTGAACGTCTTCCCCAATTTGTCCGCCGCCGAATTTGCCGCCGTCGCGCTGACGCCGCAGGAAAGCGTTTTGCCCGTCGTTCCGGCGTCGTTGGCGGAGAAAATCCACCGTTTATTGGACGCGCAAAATACGGAACTCGCCGAAACCGCCGCTTTGCACGCGGCGTTAAGTCAGGAGTTGCCGGACGACTCCGCGCGCCAACGCGACGCGCTCGCCGCCGCCGAGCGCGAACTCGCGGAACTTGAAAACGTTGCCGCCGCCGCCGAAGCCGCCGAGCGCCAAGTCCAGACCGCGCCGCAACTCGCGCGGCAAAACGAATTGGCGGAACAGGAGTATTTGGCGGCGACGGCGCGAATGGAAGAACTCGCGGCGCAAAAAAACGAGCGGGAAAAAATTACCGGCGAACTCGCCGCCGCCGAGCGCGAACTCGCGGCAATACCGGCGACGAACGTGAACTTGGCGGACGACGCCGCGGTGCTTGACCTGCTCAAAATTTTGCCGGAAGCGGAGGCGGCGATTGCCGCCGCGCAGAAAAATTTACGCGACGACCGCGAGCGGAGCGAACAAATCACGGCGCAATTACCATCCGGGACGGACGGCGGTTTATCCCGCGACGAACTGACGCTATTGCAATCGGCGTTCAACGGCGCGACGCGGGAAAACGCGCTTCGCTTCGACGCGCAAGCCGCGTTCGCGCCGCTCGCCGCCGCCGGTTTCGACCTCGCGACGGCGGAAAAATTGGGCGATTTTCTCGCCGCCTTGCCCGACGCGGAACGCGCGTTTTTCCGGCAATTTCCCGCGACGCCGACCGTGTTCGCGGAGCGCCGAAGCGCGTTGGACGACCGCCAAAAAACGCTCGCGACGCACGAGCAAACGCTCGCCCAAATCAACGCCCAAAAAACGCGGGAAACGCGGCGGCACGCCCTCGGCGCGGCGGCGCTCGGCGCGGCAAGCGGCGGGCTAATGTTGACGGCGGACGCGCCGGAATTTTTTATCGCGCCGGCGGCGGTCGGTTTATTGTGGCTGATTTACGCTTGGTCTCGCCACGCGCGCGCCCGAAAATTTGACCGGCAAATGCGGCGGGAACTCACGGTCGAAGCCCAGCAATTGACCGACGACCGCCTCGCGCTCCTCGCGGAAGAAGAAGCCGGTCAACGGTGTCTCGCGACGGCGGCGGCGACATTGGCGACGACGCCGGCAACGTTGAGCGAGTGGCTTGCCCAGGCGTCCGCCGTCGAGAGCGAATTTGCCTTTTGGCGCGAACTGTCGGCGCGTTTGCGGCAGATGGAAAACGACCGCGCCGCCGCGAACGCGCTGTGGCGCGATAAAGTCGGGTCGGCGCATAGCGACGACCGACTCGCCGGCGACGACCGACTCGTCGGCGGCGACCGGCACGGCGGCGGCGACCGGCACGCCGCCGGCGACCGGCAAAAAATTAAATTCCAGTTGCAAGAAGCCGAGCGGCAACTGACGCTCCGCGAAGAATTGGCGGCGTTGACGGAAAAATGCGAAGCGGTCGCCGCCGCCCTGCCCGCGCAAAAAGCGGCAATCGCCGAAAAATACGCGGAATTGCGGCGGTTGCTCCGCGCCGCCGGCATCGACGAAACCGCCGAGTTGACGGCGATGGCGCGGCAATATCAGGAGGCGCGGCAAAACCGCCGCCGCCGCGACGGCCTCGCCGAAGAAATTCCGCAATATCAACAAATCCTCGCGGCGCTACCTGCGGCGGATTTTTTGGCGGCGGACGAACCGGCGCGCCGCCGCGCCGAACTGCTCGCGCAATATCCCGCTTTCAGCGCGAAAACGCCGGTGGTTTCGGCGGACGAATACGAGCGCGCGGCGGACGAATTGCGCCGCGCGTTAGCCGGCGGCGCGGCGCAATTAGACGCGGCGGAAAATGCGCGGCGCGACGCGCAGGCGGCGCTTGCCGAACGCGCTCCGGCATTGCGCGAGCAAATCGGCGCCGGTCGCGCGGCGTTGGCGCAAACGGCGAAACGGCGGGCGGAGCGGGAAGCGGCGCGACGCGACGCGGCGGCGAAACTCGCGCGCTTGACGGAAAAATGGCGCGAGGATTTGAACGCGCGGCTAAACGCGCGCGCGCGTCCGTTTTTTCCCGAATGGCGTTTTGCGTTAGACCATGACCTGCGACCGACGGCGTATTTGACGCCGTTTCCGCTCGACGAGACGCCGCCGCAAAATTCGATTTGCGTGTTGCCGATGGCGCGGCTGAACGAGTATTTTTCGCATGGAATGAGCGAACTTTTTTGGTTTTTATGGCGGCAAACGCTGGCGGAAATTTTAGCGGCGCCGCTCTTGATAATGGACGAGCCGCTCGCGAGTTGCGACGACGAAATTTTTACGCGCGCGTTTCGCGGCGGCGGCACGGTCGATGCCAAGACCGCGCAAATTTTCGTTTTCACTTCGCGGCGGCGACGCGCCGAAGCGTTGGGCGGCAATTGGCTGACGTTGGAATGAGCGGGAATTAGACGAACATCGGCGGGCGGAAATAGCCATATTGACATTGCCCTGCCCGTTCATAGCGTTGCGCCGCCGTGGGAAATTTGATTCGGCGAGTAATAATCGCCTGTCTTTTTTAATTGCAGGAGGGAAAGCGATGCGCTACGAATGTAAAGTGTGTGCGTGGATTTACGACCCCGAAAATCCGCCGGAAGGCGTGGAAGTGGACACCGCGTTTGAAGAACTGCCGGAAGATTTCGTTTGCCCCGAATGCGGCGCGGCCAAAGAAGAATTTGTGGCGGAAGAATAGGGGGGGGCAGTTTTATTCACCGTCGCTTGGCGGTAAAATTTTCGCATTCCCCAAAAAACCCCCGCGCCGCAAAGCGCGGGGATTTTTTTGGCGGCGGCTCTATTCAAACCTTCGCTACGGTTTCGTAATTTTTAATTCGTAACCGCCCTATCGGTATTCCCGCAAACTTTTTTTCTGTCGCGTCCGTATCCGCGCCGCCAAATCGCGCAAAATTCGGCTCTTCGCCGTGAGCAACACTTCGCTCGCCTCGCCGTTTTGCCGGTGGTTTTGTTGCAGACGCCGCACGCTGTCAAGCCGCGGCGTCAGCGTTTCCGTCCGCGCGTTTTCGTCGGCGGGCGCGGCGGGCGCCGGCCACGCCAAGAACGCCGCCACCCCGAACGCCGCCAACAACAACAAACAAGACAACACGAAAATCACCGCGCCGAACGGATGCGTCGCCGCCAAATCGCCGAGGCGCTCCGCCGCGCCCGCCTGCGGAATGATAATTTGCAAGCCGAGCGACCACGGATAATCGCGGTTCGCCGCCGGCGCGAACGACATCTGACAATACGCCGCCGACCGTCCGTCCGGCAACGCGACCCATAAACGGTCATTCGGCAACAGCGCGCGCACGCCGCCGTTTTCCGGGAACGTCGCCAGCACCGCGTCGTCTTCGTCAATCACGAAACCGCGCAACTCGTCGCCGGAACTTTGCAACCGCGCCGCCAACGCCCGCGCCATTCCCGCCGGCGTCGGCACCGCCGGCGCGTTCACGTCCGCCAAAACCAACGTCAACATCAATTGCCGGCTGTCGCCGAATTCTTGCAGAATCAGCGGCAAACTGCTTTCTTGCCGCACTTCGTCGGCGGTGATTTCGCCGTCGCCCAACGTCAGCAAGACCTGTTTGCCGACCTCGGCAATCACCAAATCGCTGTTCGGCGGCAAAAGATTTTTGAAATCGAGCGAACACTCCTGCAATAATTTTTCGAGCCACTGCGGGTCTGCCGGAACTTCGGCGAGGTCGGTCAAGGCGCGCAACTGCGCGGCGAAATCGGCGGTCGCCGGCGCGTTTTCCGCGAGCGGCGGCGGCGCAACGGGCGGCGGCGTAATTTCCTGACCGGACGGATTCGCCGCGACGGCGAGTTCGTCGCGCAACGTGATGATTTGTTGTTCCAACGCCGCGAGCGCCCGTTGTTTTTCGTCGAGCAGTCGTTGTTGCGCGTCGGCGAGCGCGAACAGTCCGGCGCGTTTTTCCCGCAAGGTTAAATTTTGTTCCCGCGTCGCGCGCGCCTCGCGGCTGACCGCCGCCGACTGCAAAAACGCCTGCATTTCGCCGAGGCGCGCCGCCGCTTGCGCCGCCAAAGCGCTCGCCGTTTTTTCCCGCGCCGCCAATTGTTCGCCGACATAATCGTCCGCCAACCGGCGCGCCTGCGCCAGCAATTCGTGCACGACGCGCTCGGCGCGCGTCCGCTCGTTTGCCCGTTGCCGCGCCAGCAAGGTCTGCACGACGCTACCGGCGGCGACGAAACAGCCGACTAACGCCGCCAAAATCACCAACCACACCAAACGCCGGCGCCAAACGCCGTTGATTATTTTCATAAAGCGTCCTTTTTTCAGTGGGCAGTGGGCGGTGGAAGAACAATTAGAAATTACAATTAAAAATTAGAAATTAAAAATTAAAAATGGTGGAGTTTTTATTGGCAAATTCGCAAGCGCACGCGAAGCGAATCTTTGACCATCAAACTCCACAATTTTTAATTTTTAATTTCTAATTTTTAATTGCTTTTAACTGCCCACTGTTCACTTCCTACTCTTCTGCAATTCGGTAATCGCCTTTTCGGTCGTGGCGATTTTTTGCCGCAACGCCGGCGTGTCGCCGTGGGTTTGCGCCGTTTGATAGTCGGTCAGCGCCGATTGTAATTCTTCGATAATTTGCGCCACAATCGGCGGCGACGGCGCGACGCGATTATTTTTTTGCAACAGTTGCCGCGCCCGCGCATACGCTTCGTCGCCGAGGCGCGAAAATTCCTGCGGGTCGATTTTTTCTTTAATTTCCGCGATTATCGCCGCCGCCGTAATTTCTTGACGCGGCGGGTCTTTCACCGTGGAGCCGCTTTGGGCGGACGATGCGAATAGACCGGTGAGAGGCGCGCTCCACGCCGCCATTTTCGCGCGAAGCGACGCGGTCGTCGCGTCCCGTTCCCAGCGGCAATCCTCCGCTTCGTGCAGGACGTAGCCCGCGATGAACGCGACGACGCCGAAAAGCAGAAATAAAAATACGCCGCAACCGCAACCTTTTTTCTTGTGCGGGACGCGGTCGGGGGCAAACGGCGGCAACGATTCGGCGGGCATAGGTTTCTTTCCGATAGACCGGTTTTAATAAGTTCCGCTTAATTCCCCTCTACGGAGGGGCTGGGGCGGACTATCCGTTGGCAGTCCGGCGCGGTTTGCCGGACTGCCGGGGTGGTGATTTTACCATAATTCCGACCGCCGCCGCAACGCGGCAAGGCGTAACAGCCCAGCCCAAAGGAAAATCGGCTCTATGATTTTCCGGCGGGCTGGGTTGGCGTTGCCGGAAAACGCCGGTGCTCTGTAAGAGCAATGGAAATTTTTTGCCTTGCCCTTACAGGGCGCGTAATTTATGGGCAATTTTCTTACCCAGCGCGTTGCGCTGGGCTGTTACGCTTTGCCGCTTCGCGGCGGCGGTCGGAAAAATCACCACCCCGTCAGGCGCGAAAACGCATCGCGCCTGCCACCCCTCTGTAGAGGGGAATTAAAAGGAGCGATTATTAAGCGATTCAAATAAATAAACACAAAAAAGCGGCGGGATTTTACCCGCCGCTTTGGTCTCGCAATGGTTTGGCATTTTTAGTTGATAGTTTTTAGTCGGTAGTTGTTAGCGGTGGAGTTGTCAAAAAATCGCCGAACGAACACCGGCGCGATTTGAAAATAAAAATTCCATCACGACCAAACGACTGCCCTAGCGCACGTGTTCGATTTTGTTGTCTTTGCGTCCGCCGAACAGCGAAAGCGGGGCGCAACCTTTTTTCGGTTGCGCGGGGCGCGGCGCGGGCGCGACCGCCACCGGCGGCGCCGCTTCCTGCCGGTTTAAGACCCAGACCAACCGTTCCGGCTTGATGATGCGCGTGGTCGAGACCTCGTCGTATTTCGCCGGAATTTGCACGCGGCGTTTGCCTTCCGGTTCGACCATCACCTGCCGTTGCACGGTTTCGTATTTCGCCGGAATCGTGTCGTAGCGATATTTCGCCGGTTCCGCCAACACTTTTTTGTCGATGGTTTCATACTGCGCCGGAATTTTCACCTCTTCAACCCGCGCGGGACGCACGACTTTTTGCGTCGGCATCGTGCGCTTTTGCGCCGGCACAAATTTCTCCGTCATCCGCGCCGGTTCGACCAAACGGGTTTTCGTTACCGTGCGATATTCCGCCGGAATCGTCCGCGTCGAATAACATTCGACTTTGTTGCTGTCGGTGTCGCACCCGGGAACTTCGACGCGAATGGTGCGCTCCGGCTGAATCATCACCCGCTCGGTGTAGGTGTCGTATTTGGCTTCCTGCATCACCTGTTCGCGACTTTCCGGCGCGACGACGACTTCTTCGTTGACCGTCGCGTATTCCGCCGGCACCGTGCGATACTCGACCGATTCCGGCTTAATCAAGCGGCGCTCCTGTTGGTCAACGTAACGCGCCGGCGCGACCAACACGGCTTGCTTGCGTTCCGGCTCAATCATCACCTGTTCGGGGCGGAGTTCATACCGCGGCGGCACGGATTCGTAATACCACGACTCTTCGCGGACTTTGACTTTGTTGCGCACGGTTTCGGTCGCCGCCGGACGTTTTTCCAAACACCAAGCGTAGCCCTGCGGCGCCAGCGGCGTCGTTTGCCCTTCGACGAACGGAATTTCGTCGCCGGGTTGATACTGCCGCCCGCCGTAATTCGCCCCGCCGGTCGGCTGTCCGTTGAGGATGTCGGGATAATTGGTGTCCGCCGCGTATCCGCCGACCGAGAGGGCGCCGGCGAGCAACGCCGCGCCGATTTTTCGCATTTGTTTCATAGTGTCCTCCATTCAGACGTAATTTCGATAATTCAAGAGACAACGGTTTATCGACGCGATTGTAACTTTCTCCGTAGATTTTTCACGTTTTTTTTCCGATTTAATGAGTGAGCAGTGAACAGTGGGCAGTGGGCAGTTGAAAGTTGCGCGAAGCGAATTTGAAAACCAAACTCCATAATTGTTAATTGTGAATTTTTAATTGTTAATTGCTTGCTCTTTCACTGTTCACTGCCCACTGCCCACTGAAACAATTCCCCGCCGCACACGCCATACGCGGCGGTTTCGAGGTTGACCTTCTCAAAGCCGGCGCCGGCGCGGGTGAAACGAATCTGCAAATCCGAGCCGCCTTGCGAATGGACCAGCACCGGCAATTCACCGCGGGCGAAAGCGTCCGCCCACTTGCCGCGCCGCCACGCCGCGAGCGCCGAGGCAATCGAACCGGTGCCGCACGACAACGTCTCGTCTTCGACGCCGGTTTCAAAAGTGCGCAACCGGATTGCACCGGCGGCGATTATTTCGACGAAATTAACGTTGACCCCGCCTACGGCGGCGAATTGCGGATGCCGGCGCAATTCCCGTCCGCGCCGCCGCACGTCCACGGCGGCGACCGCGGCGACGAACACGACCAAATGCGGCACGCCGACGCGCCAGTAATCGCCGGAAACTTTTTCGCCGTTTTCCAACCTCACCTCCACCGGCGACTCCTCGACCGGCGGCGGCACGAACGTTTGCCAGCGCGAATTGCCGAGCGGTTTGCCGCGCACTAAACCCGCCGCCGTTTGCAATAAAATTTCGCCGTCCGCTTTGCGGTCGCCGAGCCAGCGCTCGTCCACCGCCAATTTCATTAAGCACGTCGCGCCGTTGCCGCAGAGCGGCGCCTCGCTCCCGTCGGCGTCGAAATAGCGCATCGTCAACGCCGCGCCCGCCAGCGCGCCGAAAATAATGCCGTCGGCGCCGACGCCGTAACCGCGGCGACACCAGCGAGTAATCAAACCCGTGCGCGTTGCCGGCGCGGCGAGAACTCCGTCGTGGCGTCCGTCGCGGTTGTCAAAGACGATAAAATCGTTGCCGCCGGCGGTCATTTTGTAAAAAGGAATGGGGGGCATTTTTCTTGAGTGGGCAGTGGGCAGTGGAAGAGCAATTAAAAATTACAAATTAAAAATTTTGGAGTTGGTTAATTTGAAATTGTGGGGGCGCGTTGAACGCGCCCAATTTGTATCTATTCCGCTAATCGCCCCGCAGGGGCGGAGCGTAACAGCCCAGCGCAACGCGCTGGGTAAAAAAGTTGCCCATAAATTATGCGCCCTGCAAGGGCAACGCAAAAATTTCCATTGCTCTTACAGAGCGCATTTTCCGGCAACGCTAACCCAGCCCGCCGGAAAATCATAGAGCCGATTTTCCTTTGGGCTGGGCTGTTACGCTCTGCCGCTTCGCGGCGATTTTGCGAATCAAACTCCACCATTTTTAATTTTGAATTTTTAATTTTTAATTGCCTACGGCAGTTCCCGCACGTTTTCGCCATACCAGTGGATATTTTGTTGGATGTCGGCGTCGGACAGCGTTTTGCCGGCGGCGCCGATAATTTTACCGTCGTTGGTTTTTATTTCGCCGTCGAACACGTTGAACTCGCCGCGCCGCATCGCCGTCCGCGCCGCATCGACTTTTTGCTCGATGACTTTTGCCAAGTCCGGCGCGACCAGCGTTTCGTTCAGCGGCGTCAGGTCTAACAAACCCTCGGCGATGCCGCCGAAATACGGGCGCGGCGTGAACGAACCGTCGATGACGCTCCGCGCGCAAGCCGTGTAGTAGGCGCCCCAATTCCATACCGCCGACGCCAACACCGCGTCCGGCGCCTCCGCGCGCATATTGCTGTTGTAGCCGAGCGCCCGCGCGCCGGCTTTTTGCGCGGCGAGCAACGGCGCCGGCGAATCGGTGTCCTGCGCGATAACGTCGCAACCGGCGGACAATAATTCGTTCGCCGCCAACGCCTCGGTCGCCGGGTCAAACCAGTTGTTGACCACGCGCGTCCAAATTTGCGCCTGCGGTTTGACGCTCGCCACGCCGAGCGCGAAGGCGTTCAGGCAACCGGAACATTCGCTGTTTTCCGCGCCGAACGCGACGACATAGCCGATTTTGCCGGTTTGCGTGCTCAGCCCCGCCACGACGCCGCTCAAATACAACGCCTGATAAATGCGCCCGAAATAGTTGGTGAAATTGCGCTCGTTGGCTTTATAGCCGGAGCAGTGCGCGAAAATCACGTGCGGAAATTCGGCGGCGAGTTGCTCGCACACGTCCATATAGTTGAAACTGGTGGCGAAAATAATGTTGGCGCCCAGCGTAATCAGTTCGCGCAACGCAAACTCCACCAAACGCGGCTCGGAGTCGCTGACGTCGGCGCGGGTTAAAATCTGGTCGTCGCGCAAACGCAAGGTCTTTTGCATCGCCGTGATGCCGACGTAATGCTCGCGCGTGTAGCCGCTTTTTTCCTGCTCGGGGTTGGAAAGATAAATGACGCCGATTTTAATCCGTTCGGCGGGTATGGGCGCGCCGACGGTCCACGCCGCCGCCGCCGGTGGCGCCGCCGGGTCGTCGCCGCAACCGGCAAGGACGACCGCGAGCATAATCCACAGAGAAAAGCGCTTAATCATCGGGGACTCCTTTCTGGGGAAGAGCAATTACGAATTCGAGTTATGCGCAAAAAAAATAGAAGCCACGAATAAACACGAAAAGAACTTAACACGAATTTTCACGAATTAGACGAATTAACACGAAACCAAGCGAAGCGAAGGTTAGTGTGCTTTCCAAATTTTTTTGTCCGTTTTCCGGCTCTTTAACTTCGTGTAATTCGTGTAATTCGTGGACAAATAAACACAAAAAGAACTTAACACGAATTTTCACGAATTAGACGAATTAACACGAATTCTTGTCCGTTTTTCGGCTCTTTATTTCGTGTAATTCGTGTAATTCGTGGACAACAAATCTCTCTTTTTTATGCGTAAAAATTCGCGTCTTTTTGTTGAATGCGTAAGTCGAGTTACGAATTAAAAATCACGTCGTCCGCTTTTGAATTTGTTTGTCCGCCGGCAACCACCGGCGCAGGATTTCGTCGAGTTTGTCGGGGTCAACCGGCTTGCACATAAAGTCGTCGAAACCGCTCGCCAAAAACATTTCGCGCGCGCCCATCACCGTGTTCGCCGTCAGCGCGATAATCGGCACTTTACCGGCTTGGTCGGGCAAGGCGCGAATTTTCGCCGCCGCCGCCAAGCCGTCCATTTCCGGCATCATCTGGTCCATAAAAATCAAGTCGAACGGTCGCTCGCCCGCCAATTTCACCGCCTCCGCGCCGCTCAAACACGTCGTAACCACCAATCTGTAAATTTTCAACAACCCTTCGAGAACCATCAAATTCATATTCAGGTCGTCCACCGCCAAAACCTGCGCGCGCGGCGCGATAAACGCCGCCGTCTCCTCTTCTTCCGCCGTCGCTTGCCACTCGCCGAGCGGCGACCAGTCCGCGACGGTTTGCGTCAGCGTGGCGGTGAAGGTCGAGCCCTTGCCGAATTCGCTGACGACCGCGATGTCGCCTTTCAGCGCGCGGCACGCCGTCCGCGCCAAATGCAAGCCCAGACCGATGCCGACCACCGTTTGCGACCGCAAATCGGCGGCGCGGTAAAAGCCCTCGAACAAATGCGGCAAATCCCGTTTTTTGATGCCCCGCCCGCTGTCTTCGACGACAAAAGCCAGCCGCGCCGCGTTGTTCAGCCGCTCCGCCACCCGCGCGGTGAATTTGACCGCGCCGCCGGCGGACGTGAATTTCACGGCGTTGTCCAACAACGCCGCCGCAATTTGCTGGACGCGCGCGCTGTCGCCCTTGAACCGGCGCGGAAAATCCGGCGCGCAGGCGGCGGTGAAAGTTATCTTGGCTTCGGCGGCGCGCGCGCTCACCGCCGTCAATAAATCGGCGAACAGCATCGCGATGTCGTAGGGGTCCGCGACCGCCTGCCAGCGCCCCGACTTGCCGGATTTGTCGGAGTGGATTTTGGAAAAACTCACCAAATCGTTAATCAGATACAATAAATTTTGCGCGGCGGCGCGCACCTGTTTTTGATATTCATACGCCGGCGTTTTCGTCGGCGTTTCGCGTTGCGCCATTTCGTTCATTCCCAGCACGACGTTGAGCGGCGTGCGGAGTTCGTGGCTGACCCGCGCGAGAAACAAGTCCTTGGCGCGGAGATTCTCGGCGGCGCCTTTCGCCGAATGTTCGGCGCGCAACACCAACAACGTGCCGACGATGCCGCAGGCGACGACCATCAAGGCAATCCGGCGCGGCGCGGCGTAATAGACCCGCTCCAACACCACGGCGCCGACCCGCCAGCCGTTCGGCAGTTCGCGAAAAAAAAGCACCCGCGGCTCGCCGTCGATGCCGATGACGCGCCGCCCGAACACTTCTTGATGCGCCAACAAGTCGTCATAGACCGCGGCGTAACTGCCGCCGATTTCCCGCAAATTTTTGCCGGTCGTCCCCGCGTAGGCATAACTATAAACCTCCAAATACGGGTCTAAAACCATGCCGTGGCGGTCGGCGCTGTCGCCAATCGTGTCGATGGCGGCGGCAAACCAATGCGGATTGATGTCCAACGCGACGACGCCGACGGCGCGGTCGGCGGCGCGCAATTCCCGCGCGACGGAAACGCACATTTCGCCGGAAACCGCGTCGCGATACGGCAACGTGATGCCGGCGGCGCCGCGCAAGCGGATGGCGAGTTGATACCACGGCGAGCGCACCGGCAAAAAATCGGCGGGCAAACCCGCCGGCGCGTTCAACAATTCGCCGTTCAGCAAGGCATAGACGCGGACGAACGCGGGATTGTTCGCGGCGTTGAACTCGGCGCTTACCTTCGCCAAATAGTCGCCGAGGGCGGCGGAGTCGAACGCGCCGTTTTGCAACCGGTCTTCGAGCGCCAGCGCGACGACGACGATAGCGCTCTCCGCCGTCTGCAAACAATCCTGCAAGCGCGATTCGGAAATTTGCAACGAGTGCTCGACGTTCGCCGCGAGTTCGCGCTCCAACATCCGCGTCGTCGCCCACAGCACGCCCGCGGTAATCGCCGCGAAACACGCGACTAGCAACAGCACTTTGACGAGATGAGTTTTGAGATGGGCGAACCAGTTCATTTTTAATTGGGCAAGTGGGCGGTGAAAGAACAATTAACCATTAAAAATTCACAATTAACAATGGTGGAGTTTGCTTGGCAAGTTCGCCGCGAAGCGGCAGAGCGTCCCAACCCAGCCCAAAGGAAAATCGGCTCTTTGATTTTCCGGCGGGCTGGGTTAGCGAGCGGCAAAAAAATATGGCGCCCTGCAAGGGCAGTGCCGGAAATTTGCCTTGCCCTTACAGGGCGCGTAATTTATGGGCGACTTTTTACCCAGCGCGTTGCGCTGGGCTGTTACGCTCCGCCGCTTCGCGGCGGCTGGCGGAATTGATTATCAAAATCGCTTCGCGTCGTAATTCACAATCCGTAATTTTCTATTTCTTAATTCTTAATTCGCTCTTTTTCATACCACGCAATCGTGGCGCGCAGACCGTCGAGGAACGAGGTCGCGGCGCGGAAGCCGAATTTTTCCCACGCGCGGCGCGTGTCAAGTTGGCGGCGCGGCTGACCGTTCGGTTGACTCTTATCCCAAATAATTTCGCCGGTGAACCGCGTTAGTTCGCCGATGATTTTCGCCAATTCCGCGATGGTGATTTCCTGCCCCGAACCGAGATTGACCGGCGAACTTTCGTCGTATTTTTCCGCCGCCGATAAAATCCCCGCCGCCGCGTCGTCGGCGTATAAAAATTCCCGCGACGCCGAGCCGTCGCCGAACAGCGTCACGGTTTTTTCGCCGTTATCGCGCGCCGTCAAGTATTTGCGAATCATCGCCGGAATGACGTGCGACGAGCGCAAATCAAAATTGTCGCGCGGTCCGTATAAATTCACCGGCAACAAATAAATCGCGTTGTAGCCGTATTGTTGGCGATAAGACGCGGCTTGCACCAACATCATTTTTTTCGCCAAGCCGTAAGGCGCGTTCGTTTCTTCGGGATAGCCGTTCCACAGGTCGTCCTCCTTAAACGGCACCGGCGTGAATTTCGGGTAGGCGCAAATCGTGCCGAGCGCGACGAATTTCGGCACGGCGGCTTGCCACGCCGCGTGCATCAATTGGACGCCCATCATTAAATTGTTGTAAAAGAAATCCGCCGGATGCTCGCGGTTGGCGCCGATGCCGCCGACGTTGGCGGCGAGGTGAATGACCATATCGACCGGCTTGCCGCCGACCGCCGTGTCGGCGAGAAGTTGTTTAATCGCGGACATTTCGCGCAAGTCGTATTGCGCGCTACGCGGCACGACGATTTGCGCCGCGCCGCGCGCGGTCAGTTTTTCCGTAACGTAAGAACCCAAAAATCCCGCGCCGCCGGTAACGATAACGCGCCGATTATGCCAGAAGTTTGTCATAGTTTTTTTTGAGGGAAAAGGGAAATTTGAGGGAAAAGGGAAAAGGGGAAAGGGGAAAGTTGAGAGTTGAGAGTTTAGAGTTTAGAGTTGAGCAGTGGAGTTATTTTTCAAAATGCGCGAAGCGCAACCTCTGCTAAACTCTAAACTCTCAACTCTAAACCCTAATCTAAAAACTCCCGCCACAACGCCCGCCACCGCGCCAGCGCGTCGTCGCCGACCGCGCCGCCGCGCGGGTTGAGCAGATGCAACGTCAGCCAGACCTTATCCGAAATCGGGTCGTAAGTGTTGACCACGCCGGCGGACGCGCCGAATTCGCGCTCGCCGAGTTCGGCGATTTGGAACAGCGTCGCGCGCCGGTCGAGCGGCGCCAACATTTTCCCGCCGTCTTCGTCTTTGAGAATTTGCCGCATGGTAATTCCTGAATGCTCTATTTGCCACGCCCTTTAGCAATTAGCAATTGTGGAGTTTGATTTTCAAATTCGCCGCGAAGCGGCAGAGCGTAACAGCCCAGCCCAAAGGAAAATCGGCGGTTTCGATTTTCCGGCGGGCTGGGTTAGCGTTGCCGGAAAATATCGGCGCTCTGTAAGAGCAATGGAAATTTCCGGCATTGCCCTTGCAGGGCGCGTCTTTGTTGGGAACCGTTTTTCCCCAGCGCGTTGCGCTGGGCTGTTACG
>JAISJR010000096.1 GCA_031261425.1 Planctomycetota bacterium | reverse complement strand
CCGCCATAAAGTCGCGTCCCGTTAGGGACGCAATGTCGGTCTAATTATCACTAACCGACATTCCGTCCCTCCGGGACTGCGTCCCTACGGGACGGATTTTTTTTCGGGTGGCTTTTTCTACCGACATTTCGTCCCTACGGGACTGCGTCCCCTATCGGGACGACGCCACTGCCCACTCTCTCAACTTTTCCCTTTTCCCTCTTCCCTTTTCCCTGCTCAGTCCCGCATATCGCTAATCAGTTTGTTGATGTTGTAGTTCAGGAAGCGGGTGCCGTCTTCCTGCCGGAAGCCAATCCAGACCGGCACGTTGGGCGGGATATTTTTCGGGATATTGTATTCGATGTTGATGGGCGGCGTGTCGTTGTCGCCGCGGCGAAACGCCGGCATCAAGACCGTCGGAAGCAACGTTTCGAGTTCGTTGCCGAGCCGGTAAAACGGGCGCAATAAAATTTCCGTCTTGTGCGGCAATTTATCGTCGGGCGTCCAGCGCGCCGTCATCTGCAAAACGTTCGCCGTTTGCTCGTCCGGCGTCGCCAACATCCGCAAGCCGAAAGTAATGTCCGAATGTAAAATCACCGGACGGAGCAAGCGCATCGTTTCGGGATGGTCGCCAATCAGCGACACCCGCAAACTCGCGATTTTCTCGCCGGTTTCCTGCCCTTCGTCCAACGTGCTGGTCGGCGGCGGAAACGCCGCGTAGGGAATTAAGACCGTTTGCGGCTCGTTGCGTATCGCCCGCCCGATGTTGAAACGCGAGCGCGGCGGCGTCACGCGCCAATTTTCCTCATACTGAAAAGACGTGCTTTTCGCCGCGTAGTCAATCGTAATTTCGCCGCTAATCGGCTCCTTGAAAAAATTGGTGATGGTCAGCGTTTGCCGTTGCTCCTCCCCTTGCATCAGCAACGCCGGCTCGCGCAAAATGTTGATGCTGAGGCGCGTGCGCGCGTAAGGAATCGTCATGCCGGTAATGATTTGCGGCGTGCGACCGGCGACAAACCGGCTGTTCGCGGGGAGCGGGCGAATGTTGCCCTGTAAATCGACGATGTTCAACCGGTAGCCGCCGCCGAAGTCAAGTTCGGCTTCGTCGCGGTCTTTGCCGTCGAACCACACCACGGCAATCGCCTGACCGTTCGGCAACGCAAAAACGTAATTGGGGAAAAATCCGTATTGATTCAGCAAGTTGAAACTGCCGAGATAACTCGCGCCGGTCAGATATTCGTCCAACACGCGCAAGCCGAGCAACGCCGGCAGGGGAATCGGGTTGTTGTCCTGGTCGATGGTCGCCAAGCCGTTGGTCGGCGACAACAGCGATTTGATGTAAATGCGCGGCAAATCCGCCACGCGCGCCAACACCGCTTTGCGCGCCATATCGGCGAGGACTTCCCGCTCGGCGCGCGGCACGTGCGTCTCCGCCGGCGTCGCCGGCAATTCCAACGTCAGCCAGTCCTCAAGTTTGCGCTCGACGACGCGCATTTCGTCGTTCGGCTCCGGTATCGGCGACGCCTCCAACAACCATTGCGGCGGATACAGCCGCCGCCACGTTTCGTGAAAGCGCGTGAAATTGCCCGGCAACAATTTAATCAGTTCGCGGAGCAGGCGGTTTTCCGTGTAAAACGCCGGCGTGAAAATGCTCACCGCCGTCGCGATGTCCGGCGAGGGCAACACGACGTCCGGCGAGGGTAGCGCGTCGGTCGCGTGGTTCAGACCGAGCGGAAACGACTGCGCCGAATAACTGACGCGACCGGACAACAACGCCCGCGCTTCGGCGGTGTCCGTCGCGCTGACGCCGCGGGAAAACGCATCGTTGTCGTCCACGCCCCACTGCCAATTTTCAATTTGCGAATCGAAGCCGGCGACGAGCGCGTCGATAAAGGTCGCGAGCAGTTTCGGCGCGTCGCGCATAATGTCGTGTAGCGTTTGCGCGCCGAGCAAACTGGCGGGCGGTTCGAGAATCGCCGTTACCCGAATACCGGCGCGGCGCATTTTTCCGAGTTCCGCCGCGAGCGACGACGCAAAGAATTTGGCGTCGATTTCCTCGCCGAACGCGCTCCGGGGCCACAAATTAACCTTGACGTATTGCGCGCCGGTGCGTTTGACCAACGCCGCGAGCGCGCCGTCGCGCTGTAAAATCGCGAACGGAATTTCGTCGATGACCACGCCGAAGCCGTCGGTCGTGGCGCGGTCGTCCGGCGACAAATTGGTTTCTTTCGCCGGTTGCCACAGACCGAGCACTTGCGTCCGCTCGGTCAGCAGTTCGCCCTGATAGCCGAACAAGGTTACGGTCAGGTAATACACGCCGAGTTTGTCCAACGTAATCGGAATTTTTTCGGGATAGTTGTCGAGCGTGCCGGGGACAATCTCGCGGCGGCGCGGAAACTTAAATTGCAACAAGCGGTCGCGACGGTCGCGCGGCGCGGCGCCGTTGAGGTCGGTAACGGCGATGGTGCGATAATAGGATTTGGCGACGGCGCCTTGACGCTCGGCGGGCGGGATGTTGTCGGTCAAGCCGCGATAGTCGATGTCGAAATCGAACGCGGGCGGCGACATCGAGCCGCCCGGCGTGTAGTCCTTGAACGTCGGCTCCATATAAATTTTGGGGCGCGTGGTAATCGCAATATCGTCAAACCACGCGACGCCCTGCCGGTCGGCGCTCCGGTAGCCGCGCTGGGGCTTGATGTTGATGACGAGGCGCAAATGCGTGGCGCCGTTCGGCACGCGCTTGATGTGAATTTTGAGCGGCGCTTCCGCCCAGTCCTCCTGACCGGGCGGCACGACGAGATGATTTTCTTCGACGATGTTTTCGGCGCTGTCGGTGATTTTCAGCCATTGCAAGGTAATGGCGACGACGCTTTTGGTCAACCGCTCGGCGCGCGCGTTGGCGGACACCACATACGCCATTTCGGGGTCAACAACGACGGGATAGCGGGTCTCAATCGCCACGCCGGTGCCGTCGAACGGCACGCGCAACACTTTGCCGGGGTAGCCGTAGCGCCCTTCGCGTTGCGGGTCGTCCACCAATTTAATCGCGTTGGCGAGATAGGCGCTGTGGTTGTCGTCAACGAGCGGACGCCAGAAATCGGGGAAGTTGTTGCTGTCGAAATCGCGGTTGTCGAGCGCCGGACCGCCGGGCTCAAAATGAAACAGATGAAAATTGCTCGCGGCTTGCGCGCGCTGTTCTTGCAACAGCAAATCGGCGGCAAACAACGGCGCCGCCAACCAGAGCCACAACAGCGCCCCGCGCCAAACCGGCGACATAAAAGCGAAACGGTTTTGAGGGGAAACGGGAAACATTCTTGATTAGACCGGTTGGGAAAGAGCAATTAAAAATTACAAATTAAAAATTAAAAATTTCGGATTGATTATCAAAATTGCGCGAAGCGATTTTGCCAATCAAACTCCACAATTTTTAATTTTTAATTTGTAATTTTTAATTCGTAATTCGTAATTTAATTGCCCCCCACATTCTCCACGTCCGGCAATCGGTCGGGCGCTTCGCGGACGGTTTCGTTCGGCGCCGTGCGTCCGCGTTTTTCGGCGCGGGACGGATTTTTCTCCGGCAAAAACGGCACTTCGCGCTCCCGCCGTTGCTCGTCGTAAGTTCTGCGGCGTTCCAACAACGGCGACGATTGCGCGACCATCGTTTCGGCGCGGTCCATAATTTCCGCGATTTCGTCGCTTTGCGTTACCGGTTGCAGAACGTAATGCAGTTCGCGCCGGTCGTGGATAGTCGCGGGCACGGCGGCTTCGGCAAGCAGGTCGGGACCAATCCGCTGATAAAACGGCGCGGCGAGCGGCTCTTTGATATAAAGCGGATAATAGCCGCGTTTTTCGAGCCGGACGCTGAACGTGCCGTAATGCTTGAACGGCAGGCGAAACGGCGTTTTGCCGTGCCACTGTTCGTTGACCCACACGTCCACGTCGGGCGGCGTGCTGGTGATAAGCATTTCGCGTTGCACGCAACCGACCAGCAACAACGGCAACAGCAGAGCGAGGTATTTCATAAATTCCCTTTTGCAAGAGCAATTAACAATTAACAATTAACAATTAACAATTAAGAATTAAAAACGGCGGGGTTTTTATTGGCAAATTCGCACATCGCTCGCGAAGCGAATCTTTGACCGTCAAACTCCACAATTGTTAATTGTGAATTGTGAATTGTGAATTTACCACTCACTTACCGCAACCCGGCTTTTCGTTTTGATTTTTGCGGCACCGGCGGAGATATTATTTCCCGCCGCTAAAAATCAACGCGAAAATACCGTCCATACCGTTTATCGTAGGCGTCAACGCTCTCCATTTTTTCAACGGTCGAATTTTAGCACTCCTTTTTCGTATTTTTTGCGCTAAATTTAGACCCGTTCGACCGCCGGAACGATTTACTCAAAAACATCGGAATCTTTATGTCTAACCAACTCCCGCCGTTGGCGCGGCAACTACTTGCGTCGCTGTTTCCGCGCCGTCATCGCCGTTGGGTGAAGACGGCGTTGGTCGTCGCCGGTTTGGCGGCGGCGTATTTTTACAGTCGCGGCGACGCCGACGCCGCCGACCGCTCGCGGCGCGTCCGCGAAACGCGGCAAATCGTCCGCGTCGTCGATGGCGACACGTTGCTCTTGGACGGCAAGGAGCGAGTTCGTCTGCTCGGCGTGGACACGCCGGAGTCGAAAGAAAGCGACAAACTCTATCGCGTGGCGGCGGAAGCGGGCGTGAAATTGGCGGACGTGGTCGCGCTCGGCAAATTGGCGACCGCCGAGACGGAAAAATTATGCCGCGACGGCAAATGCCAATTGGTGTATGACGAACAGCAAGGGCGCAAAGACAATTACGGGCGGACGCTGGCGTATGTGTATTTGCCGGACGGCGCGTCGCTTAACGCCGAATTGATTAAGCGCGGCTACGCGACGGTTTATCGCTACTATAAATACGGCGAGAAAAAACGCTTTTTGGCGCTCGAAGCCGAGGCGCGCGACGCCCAACGCGGTCTGTGGAAAAATAAACTTTTTCGGAAAATGGCGAAGGAGTAGAGAAGAGGGAAAAGGGAAGAGGGAAAAGATTACTAACTTTTCCCTTTTCCCTTTCTCCTTTTCCCTAACAAAATGTCCTACCACTGGCGCAACCTCCTCGGTATGGAATCCGCCGTCCGCGAACTGCGCGGGTCGTTCGCGGAAAACCGGCTCAATCACGCCTATTTGTTGGTCGGCGCGGCGGGGGCGGGCAAAGACACGCTGGCGCGGACGCTGGCGGCGCGATTTTTGTGTCATTCGCCGGCGGACAACGACGCTTGCGGGCAATGCGTCAGTTGCCAAATGTTCGCCGAAAATAATCATCCCGACTTTTTGGCGTTGCCGCGCGACACGCGCTATTTGACGGTGGCGCAATTTGTCGAGCGCGATTCGCCGGCGGAAAATATCCCGCCGGTTTTAACGATGGTCAATCTCAAACCGGCGTTGGGACACGGGCGCGTGGTCGTCATCGCCGACGCCGAGCGGTTGCGCGACGAAGCGGCGAACGCTTTTCTGAAAACGTTGGAAGAGCCGCCGCCGGAAAGTTTGCTGATTTTGACCGCCGCCGCGCCGAAGTTGCTCCCGAACACCGTCGTCAGCCGGTGCCGCCGCGTGTTGGTTACGCCTCTGCCGCCGCCGGTGATTTCTGCGGAATTGGCGCGGCGCGCGCCCGCCGCGCCGGCGGAAGCGCGGGCGCTCGCGGCGGAATTGTCCGGCGGGTCGTTGGGCGAGGCGTTGCGCTTGGCGACGGGCGAAGCGTTCGCCGATTGGCAAAAATTGCAGACGTTATGGCGGGAATTTACGCCCGCCGCGGCGGCGCGGTGGGCGGAAGAAATTATCGGCGGCTTCACCAAAGAAATGGACGGCGACGCCAAACGCAAATTTTTGGCGGATTGGCTGAATATGGGCGCGTTGCAGATTCGCCAAAATTTGCGGCGGGGACAACTTTCCGGTTGGGCGGCGAGCGTCGGGCTGACCGCGCTGTGGACGGCGGGCGAGCGGCTAAACGCGAACGTGCGCCCGGAATTGGTCGCGCTCACCGCCGCGCTAAATTGCTTTGCCGCACTTAAAGAGCAATTAAAAATTACAAATTAAAAATTAAAAATGGCGGATTGGACTTAAAATTTGCGCGAAGCGAATTTGCCAATCAAACTCCACTATTTTTAATTTTTAATTTGTAATTTTTAATTAACTAAAAAATTGACTAAAAATATGACCGATTCTAAATCAAGCCCCGACTTCCCCGCGGTCTTTCGCGCGTTGCAATTGTGGCGGCGCGACGTTCCCGACTCGGCGGTCGAGCATATCGCGGCGCGTTACGGCAATTCGCCGTGGGCGATTTTGGCGGCGACGATTTTAAGTTTGCGCACCAAAGACGAAGTTACGGTAAAAACCGCGTCCGCCTTGCTCGACCGCGCGCCGGCGCCGCGCGCTTATTTGGCGCTTACCGAAAACGAGGCGGAAAAATTGGCGTATCCGGCGGGGTTTTATCGCACCAAAGCCCGCCAACTCCGCGCCGTCGCGACCATCGTTCTTGACCGTTACGGCGGCAACGTGCCGGCGACAATGGACGATTTGTTAGCCCTGCCGGGCGTCGGGCGCAAAACGGCGAATTTAGTGTTGAGCGTGGCGTTCGGGCAGGACGCGATTTGCGTTGACACGCACGTTCACCGGATTACCAACCGGCTCGGCTGGGTCGCGACGAAAACGCCGGAAGCGACGGAAATGGCGTTGCGGGAAACTCTGCCGCGCCGCTTTTGGCAGGCAATCAATTCGCTGTTGGTGCTGTATGGACAGCGCATCTGTTGCCCGATTAGCCCGTTCTGCTCGCGGTGCGCCGTTAAAAATTTCTGCGGGCAAAAGGGCGTCGGCAAGTCGCGGTGAAGAAATTCCCCTCTATGGAGGGCTGGGGCGGACTATCCGCTGGCAGTCCAGCGCGGTTTGCCGGACTGACGGGGTGGTTTCTCGCAATGCCCCGGATTTCGTAATGCAATTTGGGGTATAATAACAACCACCCCGTCAGGCGAGATAGAGCGTTTCGCCTGCCACCCCTCCATAGAGGGGAATTAAGCGGCGGCTATTAACCGGTCAATTACAAAAAAGGAAACCCAATGGAACAACTTCTCGCTCGTCTTGAAGAGTATCGCCGGACGATTGACGCGGCGTTAGACGATTTTTTGCCGCGCGCGGATATGACGCCCGCGACGTTGCACGAAGCGATGCGTTACGCCACGCTCGGCGGCGGCAAACGGATTCGTCCGGCGTTGGCGCTGATGACCGGCGAATTGTTCGGCGTCGCCGACGACGACGCGATGCCGGCGGCGTGCGCGCTTGAAATGGTGCATACCTATTCGCTAGTGCACGACGATTTGCCGGCGATGGACAACGACGACTTGCGCCGCGGACGGTTGACGTGCCACAAGGCGTATGACGAAGCGACGGCGATTTTGGTGGGCGATGCGTTGCTGACGCTGGCGTTCGGCTTGTTGGCGAGTCGCTATCCGCCGCCGGTGGCGGTGGACTTAATCCAAATTGTCGCGCGCGCCGCCGGACACGCGGGAATGATTAGCGGGCAATATATGGATTTGGAGGGCGAGCGCCGCCGGTTGGACGACCGCGACACGATTGAGTTAATGTATGCGCTGAAAACGTCGGAATTGTTCGTCGCCGCCTGCCGCGTCGGCGCGCGTTTGGGCGGCGCGAAAGCGGAAGCGACGGCGAAACTCGCGGCGTTCGGCAAGGACGTGGGACTGTTGTTTCAAACGGTCGATGACATTTTGGACGAGACCGCGTCGGCGGAACAACTCGGCAAAAACGTCAGGCAAGACGCCGCCGCCGGCAAATCGACGATTATTATGATGCGCGGCGTGGTCGGCGCGCAAGACCAAGCCGCCGTCTATGCGAAACGCGCCGACGACAACCTCGCCGACTTCGGCGCGCCGGCGGCGACGCTCCGCTTACTGCCGCAGTATTTGTTGACGCGACAGAAGTAAAAGATGCCGGTATGAACCGATAAAACTTAAAAATAGAGTAAGAATGAGCGGACCTTACATACGCGCGAACACGGCGGAAATGTCGGCGCGGCTGACGGAATGGGTGGGTATTTTATCGCGAATGCCGCCGACCCCGCGCGCGGAGATTTGGGCGAAATACGGTAACGAACCGGCGCCGATTGCCTATGTGCCGGCGGCGTATTTGGCGGGTTTTTCAGCGCCGCCGCCGGACAATCGGGTTTATTCCGGTTTGGCGTATTTTCTTGACCACGCGCTAAATCATCACGCCGACCTCGCGGCGAGTGATTTTTTGCATATTCAGGAAATACTCGGCGCGCCGGACGAGGTGATAGTTGACCGGCGCGACGACCGCGGCGGCAAGCCGCGCGACAATCTTTTATTCGTGAAAGAAATCGGCAAAGATTTTCTCTTGGCGATTTCGTTGCATACCGCGAGCGGCGGCAAATTGCTACTCCACAAATCGCTACATAACACCAAAAAAAACCCGTATCCGAGGTTGCCTCGAATACGGGGACTATCGCTTGTGGACGGCAGTCCCACAATCGGTCGTATTGCCGAAACAATACCCGGCGGATGCCTTCCCGCTCGTAGCGACTTGACCGAAATCGTAACCGCGGCATCGCCGGCTGTCAAGTCGGATATAGCCGAAAAAAAATACGCCGTCGTCGCGGTCGAAGCGCCGCTGACGACGCTTTATCATTACCGGATTCCCGAAAATTTGCGCGGCGCGGTTCTCCCCGGCAGTCGCGTGTTCGCGCCTTTCGGCGGGCGGAAAATTCGCGGCTTCTGCGTCGAAATTACCGCCGATTGTCCCGTCGCCGCCGCGCGCGTCCGCGACCTCCTCGCCGCCGGACCGGAAGGCGAAATCGTTTCGGCGGAATTGTTGAAATTGACCCGCTGGGCGGCGGATTATTATCATTGCGGTTGGGGCGCGATGCTCGCCGCCGCCGTCCCCGCCGGCGTCCGTAAAAATCAACAAGTCCGCGAATACTTTTTTGTCCGCCGCGCCGCGCCGACGGCGGAATTGTCCGCCTTTAAGCAAACCGTCCGCGCCAACGCCAAAGGGCAACTCGCCGTTTGCGATTTCTTTCTCCGCAATTCCGTCGAGCCGTCGCCGGAATTTTCGCAAAGCGCGTTATGCGCCGAACTCGGCGTTACGGCGGCGACGCTCAAACCGCTCGTCGAAAAAAAATTGCTCGCCGTCGCCGCGAAAAAATACGCGCGTCCGCCGACCACCGTCATCACGCCCGCCGCGAAAAATATCGCGCTCACCGATGAGCAACAAACCGCGCTGACCAAAATTACGGCGGCGCTCGACGCCGGTAAATTCGCGCCGTTTTTGCTTTACGGCATCACCGGTAGCGGCAAGACCGAGGTCTATCTGCGCGCGATGCGCCGCGCGCTCGACCAACATAAAACCGTGCTGATTCTCGTGCCGGAAATTTCGCTGACGCCGCAAACCGTCGGACGTTTTCAACTCGTCGCCGGCGAGGTCGTGTCGCTCCATTCGCATCTCGCCGACAGCGAACGCGCCGAGGCGTGGCGGCGGCTTTGCGCCGGCGAAGTGCGCGTCGTCGTCGGGGCGCGGTCGGCGGTTTTTTCGCCGTTGCCGAACTTGGGGCTAATCATCGTTGACGAGGAACACGAGCACACGTTTAAGCAGGAATCGTATCCGCGCTATCACGGGCGCGATGTCGCGGTGATGCGCGCGAGCGCCGAAAACGCGGTCGTTATTTTGGGGAGCGCCACGCCGTCGCTCGAAAGTTGGCACAACGCGCGGCGCGGCAAATACGAATTATTGACGCTGACCGAACGCCCCGGCGGCGCGCGCGTGCCGCAAACGACGGTCGTCGATTTGGCGGAAGAATTTCGCGAAATGCAAAAGCCGGTAACGTTTTCGCGGGCGCTGTTGCGGGAACTCGCGGCGTGTCTCGACCGGCGCGAGCAGGCGATTATTTTTCTCAACCGGCGCGGCTTCAACACGGAAGTCCGCTGTAAAAATTGCGGCGAAAATCTGACGTGCGAAAATTGCGCGATTTCGCTGACGTATCATCGCGACGAAAAATTGCTTCGCTGTCATTATTGCGATTACGCGACCGCGCCGCCGGCGCTTTGCCCGCTGTGCGGCTCGGCGGCGTTGCAATTCACCGGCACCGGCACCGAACGCGCCGAAAAAATTATCGGCGAATTGTTGCCGGCGGCGCGGCTGTTGCGGATGGACTCGGACACGATGAGCGGGCGCGACGCGCACGGCAAGGCGCTGACCGCGTTCGCGGCGGGCGAGTATGACGTTTTGCTCGGCACGCAAATGGTAACCAAGGGCTTTGATTTTCCGCGCGTAACGTTGGTCGGCGTGTTGGCGGCGGACGGCGCCATCAACCTGCCGGATTTCCGCGCGGCGGAAAAAACGTTTCAGTTGATTACGCAGGTTATCGGGCGGGCGGGACGCGCGGACAAGGCGGGGCGGGCGATAATTCAGGCG
Source organism: Planctomycetota bacterium (assembly GCA_031261425.1). Classification (GTDB taxonomy): domain Bacteria; phylum Planctomycetota; class SZUA-567; order SZUA-567; family SZUA-567; genus MS499-59. The sequence goes on along the minus strand of JAISJR010000096.1, from coordinate 18,033 downwards.
TTTCAGCCGGAGCATTATTCGGTGCGGTGCGCGTTGGGACAAAATTTCGACGAATTTGCGCAAATCGAATTGGCGACGCGCGAGCCGCTGGCGTATCCGCCGTTCGGGCGGCTGGCGCGGATTGTGGTCAGCGGCGATAAAGCCGAAGCGGCGCGGGCGACGGCGGGCGAAATCGGCGCGGCGCTAAAAACGGTCGCGCCGAAGCCGGGGCAAATTTTAGGTCCGGCGCCGTGCGTGCTGGAAAAATTGCAGGGCGCGTATCGCTTTCATTTGTTGGTCAAAGCGCCGGCGCCGGCGGAATTGCGGCGCATCCTCGCCGCCGCCGCGAACTTCTATTTAATCAATCAGGAACGCCTGCAAGTCAGCGTGGACATCGACCCGCTGTCGATGATGTGAGAATAAGACAATTTAACTCGTGTTACGCGGTCAACAAAAAGACGCGAATTTTACGCATAAAAAAGAGAGATTTTTTGTCCACGAATTACACGAATTAACACGAATTAAAGAACCGGAAAACGTTTTTATCCGCGTTAATCAGCGTAATCGGCGGACAAAGTTCTTCGGGGCAACCGCAACGCTCTATTCAATTGCCACGCGCTTTAGCGCGTGGTCGGCGTTTAGAAAATGACCGGCTTTAGCCGAATGGTTTATTTGAGCTAAAGCCCTTTTTCTTTTTTGACCGCCGACCACGCCTTAAAAGGCGTGGCAATTGAATACCGCAACCTCTTCCAACAATTAAATCCTCTGTGGCTCGGTGAGAAATCTCTTGCTCTTAATTCGTCTAATTTGGAAAGCCCACTAACCTTCGCTTCGCTCGGTTTCGTGAAAATTCGTGGACAACTCTATTCGCTCGGCTGATAACGAAATTGCGCATCGACCGCCGCGCGCAATTCGCCGTCGAAAGTGCCGAACACGCCGCGTTCGCTCACGATATTCCCGCCGTTTTCTTCGTTGACTTGCTCGTAATTTAACCGAATAAATTTCACGTTCGCCTCACGCAAACTTTGCGTTTCTTCCGCCGTCGAAACGCCGTCGCCGTCGCGGTCTTGCCACACGCGCAATTGCTCGTAAATCGCGTCGCGCTCGTCGATGACGCCGTCGCCGTTTTCGTCGTATTCGCGCAGTTTCTCAAAACCGTTGGCGTGTCCCTGTTGGTCGCCGAATAATTCCTTGCCGTCCGAACAAACGCCGTCGCCGTCGGCGTCCCAAAATAACAGCGCGTCGTCGCCTTGCACGAAACCGCAGTTCATCGCGTTGCCGTCGCCGCGCAAATCAAACTTCGCGCCGGCTTCGATGCGTTTGAGGTCGATGCCGTCGCCGTTCAAATCCAAAACGAGCGGGTCAACGTAATTGCCCTCGCTGTCGTAGTTGCGCCGCCCCGCCGCGGCGATGACGGCTCGCCAATCCTCCGACACCGAGAGGGCGACGGATTGCAGTTGCGCGTAACCGCTCGCGCCCGAATTTTGACTAAACCCGACCAATTGTTGCACGACCAATTGGCTGACGCGCGTGATTTCCACGCTCGCGCCCGTCGCCGCCAAGCCGGCTTGCGCCGCGCCGCCCGCGACGGCGGCGAAACGCGCGCGACTGTCCGCTGTGTCGCCTTGCGCGCCAAACGTTTCGCTGGCGGAATAAAAACTCAAGGCAAAACTCGTTACCTGCCGCGCCATTTTTTCCGGCGTGAACGAGGCGCTTAACGCCGCCGTTTTGCCGGCGGGAGCAAACATCTGTTTCAGCAGATAAATGCCGCGCCCGTAATTCGTCGAAAAATCCTCGACTTCTTTGGATAATTGCGCGTCGCTGACGCGGGACGGCGCGACGCGGGCAAAATCGAAACCGGCGCCTTTTTTCGACGCGGCGTTCATTTCCCGCCACAATTGTTGGTTGAACGCCGCGCTCATTTCGCGCATCGTCTCGCGCGACGACGTTAGCGGCGAGCGCGGCGAATTATCCGCGACGACCGGCGGATTTTCCGCGGGCGCCGGCGACGCGACGCCGTCGTTTGCGGAGTCGTTTTTGGGGGCGGTGTTTTGCGACGCGCCGGATAAGAACGGCGTCGCGACATTAACGTTGGGGATGTCGAGCATAATTTTTCCTCCTTGAAAATCACGCCACCTTGGCTTCACTACATTAGCGGACTCTATTAGCGGACTCTGACCGCGCCGACTTTAACGAAAAATAACGATTATTTTTTTCAGGCAACACGGTTTCGCGGGGACGCAGTCCCACGAGGACGCCGTCCGTTGACTCCGCGCGACTATTCCCTAAATTGCCGGATGTTTACGCCACTCGTCCCGGTGGTCCAAAGGATAGGATGTAAGCCTCCGGAGCTTAAGGTAGGGGTTCAATTCCCTTCCGGGACGCCATTTTTCGCGCTTTTGCCGCCGGTATCCATCGATGCCGGCGGAAATTTTTTACCCATTCGTCTAAAACAATTACGAACTCGGGTTACGCGATTTTGCTAATTTATTCCGACAGTCGCCCCGCCGGGGCGAAATTATCAATAACCGGCGGCGGAGTGAGCGACGTTCTATCGCGAACGCAACCGCCGGAGAGCGCCGGTAAAAAATCAAGCCCCGCACGAGGCGACATTATAGCGTAACGCCGAACTCATAATCTCGCCCCTCGCGGGGCTTTGGTCGGTGGCGACGCTTTCCGGCGGTTACGCGCGTAAAAAACACGCGCTCCACCGCCGGTTATTCATAATTTCGCTCCCTGCGGGGGTTTTTAGCGGAGATAAATAAATCAAACTCCACCATTCGTAATTTTTAATTCGTAATTCGTAATTTCTCTTTCTTTTCGCGGTTATCGAGCAGGTCGATTACTCTTTCATCCAAAATTTATTGCCTAAAAAATTATGCTTACGTTCATTGCCGGTTGGCGTTGGCGGCTCGTGGTCGGCGTGCCGATTTTGATTCTTTGTCTGTTGCCGGCGCATTTATTGCCGACCGTCGCGGGCGGCGAGGCGACCTTGAATTATTTCGGTAGAATCGTCCGCGCCTTTTTTGCCTGGTTTCCGGCGCCGGCGCAAGCGACCCATCACGCGCCGCACCTCGATAAAATCGCGCACGCCATTTTTATGTTGTCGTGGTCGCTCTCCGCGTTTTTCGATAATCGCCGGCGGCTAAAAAAAGGGGCGCGTTCCGACGCGCGCGTCCCGTTATGGCGCGACACGCTGATTTATCCGGTGATTTTCGGCGGGGCGATTGAAATTTTGCAACACTTATGCACGACGACGCGCACCGCCGACTGGGGCGACTTTTTCGCCGACGCGCTCGGCGCCGCCACGGGTTTTATCATTTGCCACCTCGCCGGCCGTCCGCACCGGCAAGTAAATCAGGAACCGGAAATTTGTCCGCGCATTAACGCGAATTAAACCGCTTTTCGCTCGGTTTCGCGGATAACTTTTAGCGGTAAATCGCTCCGGCGGAACGAGGAACGCCAATGGCAGTCAAACAGTCCAACACTCTGCGTTTCAGCGGCGAGATTCGGCAGGACGCCGGTGAAATTTATCACTACGGCAACGTGATTGTCGCGGGCGGCGTAACCGGCGATTTCACGCTCGTCGCCGACGGCTATTTGCTCATCAAGGGCGCGGTCAAATTCGCGCACCTGCGCGCCGGCGGCGATTTGACCGTCGAAGGCGAAATGACGGATTGCCATTTAGTCGCCGGCGGCAAGGTTATCCTCCGCTCGCTCGCGGGAAGCGACGCGCACGCCGACGGCAATTTGTTCGTTCGCGGCAACGTCGAAAAATCGCGGCTCGACGCCGGCGGGCAAATCACCGTGGTCGGCGGCGAAGTCCGCGACAGCGAATTATTCGCCGCGCGCGGCTTGTGGGTGGAAACGGTGAAATGTTCCGCGCCGCGCCGCGCCGTTTTGACCGCCGGTTTGCATTTCGCCGAACGGCAAAAATGGGCGGCGTTCTCCGTCGAGGCGAAAAAATACGAAGCCGAACAGCAGGAATTGATGAACTATCTCGGCGCGGAATTAACCAAAATCGCGAACAAAAAATTGACCGGACGCCAATCGCCGACCCAAGAAACGGTCGAACGGATGCGCCGCCTGCGCATCGTTACCCATCACCTCGAACAAATCAACGCGCGGTTGCAAAAGTTGGAATGTCACTCCGACGAAAAAGCGATTATCGTTTGTGAAAAAGAAATCGCCGCCGGCGTGTCGGTGAATTTACAACGCGCCGACGCGACGCTGACCTCGCCGCTAACCGGCATGGTCAGTTTGTTCCTCGCCGACGACGCCAACACCATCAGCCGCAAGAACGAAGCGTTGCTCAAACGCGAGGGATAGAGCGGTTGCAATTTGTAATTATTCGGTGGAGGTGAAAATTCTTCAACTCTGGCAGAATGAGCGTGGACGCTCATAATCGCTCAAGCGCGAGACGGGGTAACGATTAAAAATTTCGCGAAGCGATTTTGATAATCAAAACTCCGCAATTGTTAATTGTTAATTGTTAATTGTTAATTTTTAATTGCTCTTGTTAATTGCTCTTGCAGGGACTTCGCTATGACTTCGCCGCTTGACGCCGTCGCCGGTTTTCATTTGCGCGCCATCAAAGCCGGAATCAAGGTCTCCGGCAATTGGGATTTGGGGTTGATTTACGCCGACGCGCCCGCGGCGTGCGCCGGAGTTTTTACGCAAAATCGCGCCGCCGCCGCGCCGGTGTTGCTTGACCGCGCCGCGCTCAAAAAAAATCGCGGTCGCGCCCGCGCGGTTCTGGTCAACGCCGGTTGCGCCAACGCCTGCACCGGCGAAACCGGTTTGCGCAACGCCCGCGCCTGCGCCGCGCAAGTCGCCGCCGGTTTGTCCTGTTCGCCGGAAGCGGTGTTGCTCTGCTCCACCGGCATCATCGGGCAACAGTTAGACCGGCGCGTGATGAAAGACGGCATTAACCGTTTGCTCGCCGGCGAGGGCGGCGCCGGCGCCGATTTCACCCAAGCGATAATGACCACCGACACGCGGGAAAAAGTCGCGGCGGCAACGCTGAAAAACGGCGCGCGTATCGCCGGCGTGTGCAAGGGGTCGGGAATGATTGCGCCGCAAATGGCGACGATGCTCGGTTTCATTTTGACCGACGCGAAAATCGCGCCGCCCAAGTTACAAACGGCGTTGAAAGCGGCGGCGGCGGAAAGTTTCAATTTAGTGTCGGTCGATGGCGACACTTCGACGAACGACACGCTCTTGGCGCTCGCTTCCGGCGCGGCGCGGGACGGCGAAATTACCGGTAAAAACTACGCCGAATTTTACGCGGGGTTGTCGGCGGTCTGTAAATCGCTCGCCGAACAAATCGCGCGCGACGGCGAGGGCGCGACGAAGTTGGTGCGCGTCGTCGTCAAAGGAGCCAAAAGCGCGGCGGCGGCGCGGGCGGCGGCGCGGCGGGTCGGCGAAAGCCCGTTGGTCAAAACGGCGATGTTCGGCAACGACCCGAATTGGGGGCGGATTATTTGCGCGCTCGGCAATAGCGGCGCGCAGGTGGCGCCGGAAAAAACGACGATTGCGTTGTGCGGCAAAACGTTGTTCAAAAACGGCGCGCCGCAAAAATTCGCCGCCGCCGCGTTGTCGGCGAAAATGCAAGCGCCGGAAGTCGCGATTAACATCGACCTCGGTCAGGGCGCCGCCGAAACCGAATTTTTGACCTGCGACTTTTCTTACGACTACGTGAAAATCAACGCGGATTATCATACGTAAGCGAAACCGCCGGATTACGAATTAAAAATTACAAATTAAAAATTAAAAATTGAGGAGTTAATTATCAAAAATTGCGCAAAGCGAATTTGAAAATCAAACTCCATCATTTTTAATTTTGAATTTTTAATTTTTAATTGCTCTTTAATCCTGACGCTCACCGTCCACTAAAAAAAATGCGCATCACTCGCTATCTAAAACCGCAAAATGTGCGGCTCGGTTTGCGTAGCGGGCATCTCGACGAGATTGACCCGGCGAAGGACCGCGGCGCGGAATTGGCGCGGCTGAAAAGCGAGGTTATCGCCGAATTGGTCGAACTGTTTATGTCCACCGGCGTCATTCGCAACCGCAATAAATTTCAGTTGGATTTGGTCAATCGGGAAAAAGCGTCTTCGACGGCGGTCGGTTGCGGCGTGGCGGTGCCGCACGTGCGCAGTATGCAACCGCGCGACATCGGGTTGGTTTTCGCGCGAAGCGAGCAAGGCGTGTGGTATGACGCGCCGAACGGCGGCTTGGTGCATATTTTTTTCGGGCTGTGCAGTCCGGTCTATGACGACGACCAAGCGTTAAATCTTTATAAATGGGTCGCGCACAATTTTTTACACGAGCAATGGCTGATGCCGGCGCTCCTCGCCGCGCCCGACGCCAACGAAATCATCAAAATTTTATCGGGACTGAGGTAACAATTAACAATGCACAATTAACAATTAAAAATTACGGATTTGGACTTAAAAATTGCGCGAAGCGAATTTGATAATCAAACTCCACCATTGTTAATTGTTAATTGTTAATTTAGTTGAGGGGAGGGAATCATAATGCCACAAATGGAAATAGCCCGTTCGATTGCGTTGGACGACGAGACGGCGATACGGTTGTATGCCGCGTGCCAATTTTTATTGCGCGAAGAAAAAAAGAATATCCCGCCGGAACTGATTGTCCGCGACGCGGTCAATAAACTGCACCTTTCGGTGTCGCAGTCGCGTCCGGCTTACGCGATGTTTTTCGCCGCGACGAAATCGGCGGCGATGAAAATGTTTCACGGCGACGAGGACGACGACGACGACAAGTCGCCGTTGCCGCCGCTCCTGACGGAATTTCCCACCGAATTTATGAAACTGACCACCGGTCCCGAATCCATTTTCCTCAAACGCAAATTCCGATGCCAATTTTGCGAGACCCCGTTCACCGCGCCGAGTTTGAAAACCGGCAGTTTGATGACCAAGTTCGACCCGCACACGCAACTCGAAATCTACATCGGCACGCGGCAGGACTCGAACAAAGAATTTGCCGACTTCGCCCTGTTCAACGTGGTGGTTTGTCCGGCGTGTTTATACGCGGCGACGGAAAAGGACTTCGACACCTGGTCCACCAACGCCCGCGGCGAAGCCGAATGGGTGCGCCGCAACCGCGCCAAACACTCCGATAAAAATAAAAAATCGTTTCGCTTGCAGTTGACGAAACGGGCGGAAATCGCGCATCGCGCCGGTCGCAACGGGCAGATGTTGTTCTCGGCGCGGCGCACGGAGCGCGACGCCGAAATCGCGCTGGACTTGGCGGTGGAGGCGTTGAAATTTATGCGTCCGCACGTCAATCAAGCGCAACAGGCGGGCTTGCTGAACGACATCGGCGTTTTGGCGCTGATGAAACAATTGATGTTGGAAAAACAAATCGACAACCCCGACAACGAAGCCAATGTCGGGGAACTTAAAAAACGGCGCGTCGAAGCGGTGCGGCAGGCGTTGCAGGCGTTCAACTCGGTGCCGGAACAGAGCGCGGAAAATTTTGAGCCGCGCGAACTCGCGCGTTATCACTCGCGGCGTTTTTGGGCGGCGAAAGAAATTCGCGACGTGCAGGCGTTCGCGGCGTCGGGCGCGGCGTTGCAACGGATATACAACCAATACGAAAATTTGGTGAAAAAATTCGAGCGCGACGTGCAGACGCAAGAGGACAACGCCAAGAAAATCCGCGCCGAAATCGCAAAAACCGGCAACGTGCAGAAAAAAGAGGCGATGGAAAAACAGGCGAAAGAAATCGACGGCAACGTTTCGATGATTCGCAACGGTTTGGAAAACGCGCGGGGCGTGCAAAAAGTCATTGTGCCGATTTACGACGACATCTCGTTTGAATACGACAAATTCAAAGAAATGCAACGCCAGCGCGCCGCCCAACAAGCGGCGTCGGCGTAACCAATTAACAATTAACAATTAACAATTAAAAATTCAGGAGGCGTTATCAAAGTGGCGCGAAGCGAATTCAAAAATCAAACTCCGCCATTTTTAATTTTTAATTTGTAATTTTTAATTGTTGAGAGCCGCGTAACCTCATTTACAATGTGGGTCTTATTTTACCGCTCTATGGATATGGAGGGAACTCTGTGAGTGCGACGAATTGCAAATTGATGGTAACCATTGTCAACAAAGGCAAGGCGGAAGCGGTCGCCAAAGCGGCTTGCAACGCCGGCGCCAAAGGGGGAACCGTGATTCCCGCTCGCGGACTCGCCGTCAAGTTGATGTTGGGGTTTTCCGTTGAACCGGAAAAAGAAATCGTGCTGACCATCATCAACGAAGAACAAGTGCCGGCGATTCAAGAAGCCATCTTAAAAGAAATCGACCTCACGCAACCCAACCACGGCATTTGCTTCGTCATACCGTTAGATTCCGTCATCGGTATCAATAAAACCGAGAATTGATGCCAATAATTGCCGGTAGCGCCGACCGCTCTTTTTTTTACTCTTAATCATTGAAAATCACCATGATGGGACAGATTCTTGCCTTAATGGCGCCGGAAAATGGTGGTTTTTTATCGCACAATCTGCAAGTAATTGCGGCGGTGGTCATTTTTTTAGCGTGTTATGCGTTTATCATTTCGGAAAAAATCAATCGTTCCGTGATCGCGATGCTCGGCGCGTTTTTGTTGGTCGCGTTCGGCATCGTTGACCTGCACGCCGCCTATACGGAACACATCAATTGGCCCACGATATTCCTATTATTAGGGATGATGATATTAGTCGGCATCGCCAATAAAAGCGGTATTTTCCAATACATTGCCATTTGGACGGCGAAAAGCGCCAACGGCGACCCGGTAAAGATATTGATTCGCTTGGCATTACTGACCGCCGTCGGCTCCGCTTTCATCGATAATGTAACCACCGTTTTGTTGATTGCGCCGATTACCATCGCGATAGTGCAGGTCTTGCGTATCAGTCCCATTCCGTTTTTGATTACCGAAATTTTGATTTGTAACATCGGCGGCGCCGCCACGCTCGTCGGCGACCCGCCGAATATTATGATTGGCGCGGCGGCGGGAATTTCTTTCAATGATTTCCTGCTTCATATTACGCCGTTTATCATCGTTACCACCGTCATCACCATCTTTTTCTTAAAATTTTATTATCGGAAATCGTTACAAGTTGACGCCCAATACAAATTAACGTTACAGGAAATCAATCCCCGCGATTATATTCGAGATATTGTGTTGGCAAAAAAATCGATTTTTGTCTTCGGGCTGACTTTGGTCGGCTTTATGACGCATCAATTTTTCAATCTTGAACCGGCGGTGGTGGCGATGGGCGGCGCGACGCTGTTGATGTTAATCGGCGTTAAAGAAAGTGATTTGGAAGGGATTTATCATACGGTTGAATGGGTAACGATCTTTTTCTTTGCCGGATTGTTTGTCTTGGTCGGCGGATTGGTGGATGTCGGGCTTATCGAAAAGTTTGCGACTTATATCATTGATATTACCGGCGGCAGTATCACCCTGACTTCTTTGGCGATATTGTGGGGAGCGGGCATCGCTTCGGCGTTTGTCGATAATATTCCGTTGGTTGCCACGATGATTCCGTTGATAAAAGATATGGGAAGCCAACCGGAATTAGCCGCCCATCTCGCCACATTATGGTGGTCGCTGGCGCTCGGCGCCTGTTTGGGCGGCAACGGCACGTTGATTGCCTCCTCGTGCAATCTCGTGGTCGCGTCGATTGCCGTCCGCGAAGGTCACCCCATTTCCTTTGTGGAATTCTTAAAGATAAGCATTCCGGTAACCTTGCTAACCCTCGTCTGGGCAACTCTTTATGTTTATATCGTTTTCATCAAATTGGGCTTAGCGTAAATTCGCGCTAACCACGGAATAATCTCAAAGCGGGCGCGTTCGACACGCCGCCAATTCAACTCCGCCGTAATTTTCAATTCGTAACTCGACTTACGCAGTCAACAAAAAGACGCGAATTTTTACGAATAAAAAAGAGAGTTTTTTTGTCCACGAATTACACGAATTACACGAAGTTAAAGAGCCGGAAAACGGACAAAAAATTTGGACAGCACACTAACCTTCGCTTCGCTCGGTTTCGTGTTAATTCGTCTAATTCGTGTTAATTCGTGTTAAGTTCTTTTCGTGTTCATTCGCGGCTTTTTTTTGCGCGTAACGTCAATTCGTAATTTTCAATTCGTAATTGACTTACACCCGCCCCGTAACGACCAACGTGATGTCGTCGTCGAAATTGTCGCCGCCGCAGAACTCTTTGACTTGGCGCATTAGGTATGCCGGAATGTTCGGCTCGGCGGTTTCCAACGCCGTTTGCAACGCGGCGGCTAACCGCGCGGCGCCGAATTCTTCTTTGGCGTCGTTCGTCGCCTCGGTGATGCCGTCGCTATAAAGCAACAGCGCGTCGCCCGCCGCGAGGGTAAAATTTTTCGTGGTGAACGGTCCGTGGCGGCGCACGCCGAGCGGCAGACAGGGCAGTTCGTATTCGACGCATTTTTTCGCGGCGGCGACGTAGTGTATCAGCGGACAATGACCGGCGTTGATAAGCCGCACCGCGCCCGTCGCCGGCGCGTAGAGCAACGCCGCCATCGTCATCAAATACGCCACTTTGAAAGTGGAATACATAAATTGATTGAGTTGCGCGAACATCGGCTCCATTTCGACGTTCGCCAGCAAATCGGTGCGCGCCAGCGCCCGCATTTGCGCGCCGACCAACGCCGAGGCGATGCCGTGTCCGGTAACGTCGGCGACGCAAATGAAAATCTCCTCGCCGCGCGGCAAATAGTCGTAATAGTCGCCGCCGAGATTCGTCGCCGGCAAATAATAGTCCTGTAAAAAAATTCCCTTGCCGGCGACGATTTTTTGCGCGTCGGGCAGGAGCGACACTTGCAACTTGGTGGCGACGCCGACTTCGTGATTGATGAGCGCCAACTGTTCCTCGATGCTCGCCTGTTGCGCGCTGATTTGCGCGTTTTGCGCTTTGATTTTGCGATTGGCTTCTTCGAGGCGGACAATCATATCCGCCGCTTCGGCGCTGGCGCGGGCGGCGGCGCGGGCGCGGCGGAAATTTTCGGCTTGGACGCGACCGGCGCGCATCAACGATAAAATCCGCGCCGCCAATTCTTCCGGCGCCAAGTCGGCGCTCAAAATGCCGTCCGCGCCGGCTTCAATCGCTTTGCGCCCGTTGCCGGGCGTGTCCGCCGGAAACATAAAAACGATGAGTCCGCCGTAAGGCGATTCTTTCCGCAAACGCGCGCACCACTCCGTCGCGAGATGCTCGTCGTGATAGTAAAAAATGACTAAATCCGGCTTGATTTTCGCCGCCGCCGCGAGCAACACCTCGGGACGGTCAAGATGCCCGACCGCAAAATCGGGACGCGGGTCTTCCAACACCCGCGCCGCCTGCCGCTCGGCGGCATTCGCGAAAACCACCAGCACTCTTGCCGCCGCCATCGTCCGTCCTCTAAAGAGCAATTAAAAATTAAAAATTACGAATTAAAAATTGTGGAGTTTGATTCTCAAATTCGCTTCGCGCAATTTTTATATCTAATCCGCCATTTTTAATTTTTAATTTGTAATTTTTAATTCATAACCATTTGCAGTTACCGAACAACCTCGGAAACACTCTCATTCCCGCGCGGCAATCTTTTGCCACAGTCCCGCGCCGGTCGCCTGCTCATCGACCGCGACGCGCCACATTTCGCCGGTAACGGTCTGCAAGACGACCGCCGCGCCGAAATACTCGTCCAACGTCATCGCGTAATCGCCGGTCGGCGCGTCCGGCGGCGCGCCCAAGTCGCGAACCGCGCCCCGACTGAATAATTGCAATTCGCCGGTCTGACAATTCAAGCGCAACAACGCGCCGGTCGTCTTGAAAATCGCCAGCGCATAGCGCGGCGCGGACGCGGCGACGGTCGAGTCGGTAGCCGACTGCACGCCGGTAGCCGGCGGCAAGCCGATAGCCGGCGGCAAGCCGATAGCCGGCGCCACACCGGTAGCCGGTTGCACGCCGGTCGGCGGCGGCGTTGAAGTCGGGGCGGCGGGTCGCGGGTCGCGCGGATTTTCGCCGCCGAATAAAATTAACAGCGCCAGCGCCGCGACGAGGACGATGCCAAGGGTGTGAATTTTATGCGACATCGGTGCCTCCGATAAAGAAAGAACTTATCCACGAATTTTTACGAATAAAAAAGAGATTTTTTGTCCACGAATTACACGAATTACACGAAATTAAAGAGCCGGAAAACGGACAAAAAAATTTGGACAGCACACTAACCTTCGCTTCGCTCGGTTTCGTGTTAATTCGTCTAATTCGTGAAAATTCGTGTTAAGTTCTTTTCGTGTTCATTCGCGGCTTCTCTTTTTTTTGCGCGTAACGTGAGTTAATTTGTGAAAATTCGTGGACGAATCTCTGGCTCTTGATGATTGCCGAACCACTCTAAATAAGTTACGGTTAATGCTGAAAAATGCCGAAATAATTACGCGGCGTCTGCGCCGGCGGCGGCGGCGGGCGCGACCGCGCGTTGAATTTCGACGCGGCAATCATACACTTTTGCCTCTTTACCGGTAATTTTTTTTGCGGACAAAAAAAAGATGAGCGACAATCTTTCTCCCACCGTGGCTTCCGGCGACAAAGCCGTTTCGCCGACGATGGAAAAATTAAATAACTGGCTCGCGGCGATGGACAAACTGAAAGCCAGCGACCTGCACCTGCGCGTCGGCTCGCCGCCGCTCTACCGCGTCAACACCATTCCGCAACGCCTCAAAGACGACGCCGTCGCCGCCGATTTTATGGTTTCGCTCAAAAAAGAATTGTTGGGGCGAATGCAAAGCGAGCAGTTCGACCGCGATATGGCGGCGGACTTTTCTTATTCGTTAGCCGGACACGGGCGCTATCGCGTCAACTTTTTTATGCAACGCGGCTCGTATGCGCTGGTGGCGCGGCGCGTGCCGTTTCAAGTGCCGCAAATGGAAAAACTCGGACTGCCGCCCGGCGTGATGAAATTGCTCGACGCCGACACCGGCATTATTATGACCGTCGGGATGACCGGTTCGGGCAAAAGCACCACGCTCGCCTCGCTTATCGACCATATCAATCACAGCAAACGTCTGCACATCATCACCATCGAAGACCCGATTGAATTTTTGTATCGCAACGACAAAAGTTTTATTAGTCAGCGCGAAATCGGCTCGGACGCGCCGGATTTTCACGTCGCGATGCGCTCGTCGTTGCGGCAGGACCCGGACATTATTTTAGTCGGCGAAATCCGCGACCTGGCAACGATGTCCACCGCGCTCGTCGCCAGCGAGACCGGACACTTGGTTTTCGGCACGCTCCACGCGACGAACGTTCAGCAGACCATTACCCGCGTGTTGGACTTTTTCCCGTCGCACCAACAAGCGATGACGCGCGACACGTTGAGCAACGTTTTGCAAGGCGTGATGGCGCAAAAACTCGTGCCGGGCATCACGGCGGAACGCCCGCTCGTGTTGGTGATGGAATTGATGGTAACCAATCCGGCGATACGTAAATATATCGCCGACGGCAACGACGACAAAGTGCAGGAAGGGTTGCGCTCAATGTCGAAAGAAGGAATGCAGGATTTCAATATGGCGTTCGCGCAATTGGTCAAAGGCGGTCTGATTTCCCCCGAAGTCGCCTACGAAAACAGTCCCAACCCCGAACAGTTGCGGATGAACCTGCGCGGACTAATGCTGTCCTCCGACCAAGCGACGAAATAACCTTTTGCTTAATTCTCCTCGCGTTTCGCGCCCATTTTTTCAACTCTCAACTCTAAACTCTCAACTCTAAACTCTAATGCCCCCCTTCGACCGCTGGGAGCCGCTACGCGCCGCGCTCGCGGAAAAAGCCGCTCAAAATTTATCCCGCGAAATTATCGCCGTTGACTCGCCGCCCGCGCCGCGCGTCCGTGTGCGGGGGCGCGAAATGGCGATGTTGGCGTCGAATAATTATCTCGACCTCGCCAACGACGAGCGCGTCAAAGCGGCGGCAATCGCGGCGACGCAAAAATACGGCGCCGGCTCCGGCGGCGCGCGTCTGACCACCGGCGCGCTGGTGTTGCACGACGAACTCGAAGCCGCGCTCGCGCGCTTCAAACACGCCGAAGCGGCGCTGTTGTTCAACACCGGCTATCAAGCCAACGCCGGCATAATTTCCGCGTTATGCTCGCGCGATTGGACAATTTTCAGCGACGAACTCAACCACGCGAGCATCATCGACGGTTGTCGTTTGAGCCGCGCGAAAATCGTCGTGTATCGCCACAACGATATGAACGACCTCCGCGCCAAAGTCCGCGCCGAACGCGGCGTGGGCGGCGCAGGCGGCGGCTTGCTCGTCAGCGACGGCGTTTTCAGTATGGACGGCGACCTCGTGAATTTGCCGGAATGGCTGGCAATCGCGCGGGAATTCGATTTGTTTTCGCTGATTGACGAAGCGCACGCGACAGGCGTGATTGGCGCGAGCGGTCGCGGCGTCGGCGAATACTTCGCGGCGTTGCCGGAAAATCGCGGGCGGGATTTGCGCCCCGATATTATTGTCGGCACGTGTAGCAAGGCGCTCGGCAGTAGCGGCGGTTTTGCGGCGGGGCGGCGATTGCTGATTGATTTTTTGCGCCATCAGGCGCGGAGTTTTATTTTCTCGACGATGTTGCCGCCGGGCGCGGTCGCCGCCGCGAATGAAGCATTGCGGATTATCGTCGCCGAGCCGGAGCGGTTGGCGAAATTGCGGCGCAATCTCCAAATTTTTTACGACCACTTGTCGGTAAATTTCGGCGACGGCGCGCCGCCGCCGCCGTCAATCGCGACCTTGAACGCCGGCGGCGTCAGCGCCATCGTGCCGCTGATTGTCGGCGACGAAGCGGCGGCAATGACGCTGGCGCAAGAACTTTTCACGGCGGGTTATTTCGTCTCGGCGATTCGTTATCCGACGGTGGCGCGCGGACAGGCGCGGTTGCGTTTCGCGCTCAGCGCCGGACACCAAGCGGCGGACTTAACGCCGCCGTTTGGAACCATTAAAAATTAAAAATTACGAATTACGAATGAAGAGCAGTCGGTAGTTGATAGTTGGTAGTTTTTAGCGGTGGAGTTTGACGGTCAAAGATTCGCTTCGCGGGCGCTGGCGGATTTACCCATAAAAACGCCGCTCTACGACTACCAAGCGTTACAGCGTTTGTGCCAAGAAGCCGAGAAAAAAATACGAGATTCCCGCCCAAGACCGCGACCATCACCAGCACGATTGACCGGCAATTGTCGAAATTCGCGTTGGAAAAACGATTAGGCGCATTTACCGCCACGCCGCCGCCGCCCCGGAACGCGCCGGCGAACTTACCGCCGAAACCGGCTTGACCATCGACACCGTAACCAAGCGCGGCACGGTAAATTACGAAGTCGGCAATGAATTGATTCGGGATTACGGCGACAGTTTTAGCGTTAGTCCGCAAGCCGGCGCGGACACTTTCGCGTTGGCAATGCAACTGACCGTCAAACGCGCCGGCAACCCGCAATTAGAAATCACCGGCAACGACGTGTTTAAGAAAAAGTGCCTTGCCGCCGCGATGCAAATCACCGAGTCAAAAATCACGTTCGCCGACCCGGAAATGAATCGGCAATTGCAAGAAATGCGCGATAAACAGCGAGAGGAAAAACGCCAAGCGCAAATCGCCGGCAAACAATTAGACCCGCTGGAAGCCAGACAGGAAGCGATTCGGCGAGAGCATTTTGAGGCGTTGAAAAGAGAGCGGGAAATCGAGGCGCAAAACAACGAAAAACCAGAAATCGAACGCCTCTAAAATGATTGCTAAAAGCCGATAAACCAATAAAATAAAGATATTATGAGCGACGACGAGACAGAACTTGAACGGCAAATTGCCGAAGTGAATGCACTTTATACCAACCCTGACGGTAGCAAACGCGCCGGTTGGTTAAAAACACCGACTGGTAATCCGACGCAATTAAGTAAGCGCGAATGGTTGCTGACGCGCACGTCGTTTTTTAAGAAAAAATTTGGCGAATGGGAAGCGGCATTGACGATTGGGTTTGCGGAACGAGCGTGGAATGGCAAAACAAACGGCGAGCGGATAAGTTTTCTTGCTTCGGATAAATTGAAGTCGGCGATGCGAAGTTTATGGAAGCACAGCGTTGAAGTGTTTTTTATCACCGACAGCGATATTCGTCATATAAAAAAGCATCACGGCGCCAATGAAGGGCTTCGCGGACAAGCCGATTTTACGCCGCAAGAGGTCGCTTTGATTCCGTGGGTGGTGAATGAATTTGATACAATTGAAAAAGGCGAAACCGGCGCACAGGGGAATGAGACCGCGCAATTTACCAAGCGCGTCAACGGCACGGTTTACGTAGTGGGAATTGAGCGCGGAACGCGC
Organism: Planctomycetota bacterium; assembly: GCA_031261425.1. Taxonomy (GTDB): domain Bacteria; phylum Planctomycetota; class SZUA-567; order SZUA-567; family SZUA-567; genus MS499-59. The sequence goes on along the minus strand of JAISJR010000096.1, from coordinate 1,675 downwards.
CGGGAACAGATTTTGACCGCGTGGAAAAAAGAGAGCCGGCAGGTGCCTCGTGCTGGTGAGTTCAATCACCCCCTTGGGCATACGTCCGAAACGACCCCGCCGCCTTCAACGGATATGATACAAAAAGCCGACTCATTACGCAACGCGAAAAATCGGTTGCAAGGAAAAATCAATCCGGAAACCGGCGAGCCGTTAAGTTCGGAAATTCAGCGCGCTCTCACGCCGGAACCGGAACACGAACAAGAATTGAGCCGCTAACGGTTGCACGAAAATAAATTTTGCTTTATCGTATCTATATCTTGTGGCAAAATTTCCGCCGGCAGGATTTACAACTTACGACAAGTAAAATCGTTGTCATTTTGACCCGACACAAGATATAGGAACTCGCTCCGCGCGGCGCCGGGAATGAGCCGCCAATTCTATATCTTGTGTCGGCGCCGAGAATCTGACCACAAAATATAGCCGGTCAATCGTCAAGCAACCACACCGGCAACGCTCGTCCAACGATGCGTCGCGCCGGCAACATGCCGAGATAATCGGCTTTTTCTTTTTCCATTTCGCCAACCACCCGCCGCCACCGCTCGCGCTCCAAAATCTTGTAAGCGATGCAACCGGTAAGCAAATCATACGCCGTCCGCGCCCAATGGTCGGTCAGCCCTTTGCCGTCGCGGTCAACGATAATTCGCGCCAAATCCGCGCAATCGGAAACCTCGTATTCGGTGAAAATCCGCACCTCGTTCAACGGATTCCACCGCGCCGACCCGTGCGGATTGCCCGGCTCTAATCGCAACACTTTATTGTGCGCGTAATTCCGGCGCCAACCCGCCGTCAGTTCCCAGAGTTCGCCTTTAAGGTCGGCGATCAAACACGACTGTTCCCACGCCAACAACGTCGGCAACACCAAACCCACGCCCTTGCCGGAGCGCGTCGGCGCGAAACAAAGAACGTGGCTGGGTCCGCTATCGCGGAGATATTGCGTTTTGCCGCGCTCGTCAATCCACGACCCGACATACACGCCGCCGGATTTATTGTGCAATAATCCGGTCGCTTTAAGTTCGTCCGGCGACGCCCAATGCGCCGAACCGTGCAAATCCTTTGCGCCAATCGCCTTTTGCTCCGCGAAACGGTGAATAAACCAAAACACCATCATTGCCACCGCGAAAATCGCCATTGCCCAACCCGCCGAATCGCCCAGCGCGTCCCACAATTCGGCGTCATTGCGCCACTTCACCGCCCACCACAAAATCATCAGCGGAAAATAAAAATGCCGGACATTCCAGCCCAGCGAAACGTGGTAATCGACTTTGGCGGCAAAATCTTGCGTCGCCACCGCCAGCCCGACCACCGCCGCGCTCGCCATAAAAATCGCGGTTATTTTCCGCCATTTAATTTTCCGGCTTTTGGTTTCGTCCACTTTACACGTCCTACATACTCATTCCCAGCGACCGCGAATCGTTCTCTAATCTTTCTGCGCTCGCTTCTTTCACCTGCCGAACAAAATCCTCGCACTCCAACGCTACTTGCCGATGCGTTTCTTTGGCAATATCCAGAGTTCGCTCACCAAGTTCAATCATCGCCTCATAACCGCGCTTTACCGATGCGGGTTGCCCTTTGGCAAAGTCCTTCATCAATTCGATAAAAGAATTGATTTGGTTGACGCCGCCATTTTTCGGCA
>JAISJR010000037.1 GCA_031261425.1 Planctomycetota bacterium | reverse complement strand
CACCCTGGGTAGCGGTTGATTGATAAAACCATCCGACAGTCCCGCCGCGCGGTTGGCGGCGGCAAACGCCGCCTCCGGCGGCGAGAGCGGTTCGCCAAAACGCGGCGAACCGTCCAATTTCGGATGGCGCTTCGCGCCGTCTTTACCCAGGGTGGCGCGCCCTGAACCGCGGGCGCTTACCCTGGGCTAATATGTTTCGCGCTTTCAGGGCGGCTGTCGGAATAATTTAGCAAAACATTTCCTCGCCCCATTGCGGCGAATTTTTAGGTTCAAAATATGACCAACCACTTTAATCGCATCATCGCGCACCTATACGGCGAACTGCCGGCGGAAGAGGAAAGTATTCTGCTGACCGAAGCGGCGAAACGCTCAAACGTGCGCCGCCAGATTGCGCATTGGCGGCAACTGCTCACCGCCTACCGCCTCGCGCCGCCGTTAGTTCCGCCGACCGTCAGTTTGCCGCCGGTAAAAATCGCCGCGCCCAAAAACGCCGCGCCGCCGCCGCCAATTAAAACGCCCGCGCCGTTGCCCGCGCCGTCGCCGGAAATCGCCGCCGCGGACGCCGACGAAATTTCCGCGCCGGAAAATGTGAACGCGGAGCATCGCGACGCGGCAATCGGTTTGCTTGACCGCGAACCGCGCGGCGATTCATTGGAAGAACAAAGTGAAAAATTGAAAGTTGAAAGCGGAGAAGCGGTAGTAACTCCGCCCACTGCCCACTACTCACTGCCCACTGCCCACTCGTCCGGCGCGTTGGCGCGCGTCGTCGCGGCGGTCGTTTTAGGCGGCTTGATTTATTGGTCGTTGTCCGAACGAACGCCGTCCGAACGGACGCAGTCCGAACCGGCTCTGCCCGAAAAGACCGCCGTTGCCGAGACGCCCGCGCCGGTTATTCCCGCGACGGCGGACGCTTCGCTGTCGCTTACGGCGGCAGTTATCGCGCCGCACGAAAACACCGAAATCGTCGCCGCGCCCGCGCCGAAGACGGCGGCAATCGCGTTGCCGCCGTCCGAAAATATCAATGAAGAAATTCCGCTTATCGACTCGACTTTGCTCGCCGCGCTCGTCGGCGAATTACCGCCGCTCGCGTCCGCGCCGCCGCTCGCAGATAACTTCGTCAACGAAGCCGACGAAACGTCAATCACCAAAAATGTCGCGGCGGTGCCGCTAAACGAAAATCAATTAGCAATGGCGGCGGAACCAACGCCGTCGGAGCCAGTGCCGCCGGAATCGACGCAATCGGAATTGGCACGGTCGGAGCCGTCGCAGTTGGAACCGACGCCCGCGCTACTAATTTCGGCGCGTGAACTTTATCGCGACGGCAAATTGATGACGTTGTTGTTTGAATTGGATGACGCCGCGATTGCCCAATTGCCGGCGGCGGCGCAAGCGGAAGCGTGGGCGCTGAAAGCGCGGGTCGAATTGAAATTGAATCGGTTGCAAGATATGAAAAAATCCATCGCGGCGTTGCGTCCGCTGAATGGGTTGGACGCGCAGGCGTTAAACAAATTGCGCGACTTGGCGTTAGCCCAAACGAACACGGATGCGGAAATTTTACCGGCGCCGTTGTCCGCATTGTCCGCGCCGCGCCGCGCCGCGCCCGTCGCTCCCGCCGCCGCGCCCGTCGCGGAAATTTCCGAAGTTACCCCCCGCGCCGCCAATCCGCGTTTCTCAACCGACCCGTATGACCGGCGGTGAGAGAGTTTAGAGTTGAGAGTTTAGAGTTCAGTAAAGGTTGCGCTTCGCGCGTATTAAAATAACTCCACTGCTCAACTCTAAACTCTAAACTCTAAACTCTTAACTCTGAACTCTGAACGCCAATTCATTTCTTAATTTTTCGTTTTCTTGCGACAGGGTCGCGTTTGACTTTTCCGCGTTTTTTTTTTCGGCGGACGCTTGGTGATAGGTCCGTTCCAATTTCGTGAACTTGTCTTTTAACGCGGCGTATTCGGCGGTCGCGTCGGTTTTTGCGACCGGATTCGCGACCGGCGCGCCGGCAAGCGCTTCTTTTTCGGCGATTGCCGTCGCGAGTTGCGTTTCGAGCGCGCGATTTTGTTTCTCGAACAAATCGGCGCGTTGGCGATAGCCGCTCAATTCCTGCTCTTTGGCGCGCGCCGCCGCCAAATCGCGTTGCGCTTGCGCCAACGCCGCCGCCGCTTGATTTTGTTGTTCGCTCAACGCCGTCAATTGCTTGCGCCCCTCTTTGGCTTGCTCCTCGACTTCGGTCACCCGCCGCCGGTAAATCGCCACCTCTTTGACTTTTTCCTCGCCGAGCGCGACCGCCCGCTGTTCGGCTTGCTCGCGCGCCGCCCGCTCGCGCTCAATCGCCACGTGTTCGGCTTCAATCAACGCCGCCTGTCCGGCTTCGAGTTCGCGGCACCGCTCCTCCAACGCCTTGTTGACGCCGACCATCTCCTGCCGCGCCGCGCGATATTGAAAGACCTCTTTCCGCAAACGCACGATTTCTTCGCGCCGCGTGGTTTCCTCGACGGTTTCATCCGTCGCCGCCGTTGGCGCAATCGCCGCGACCGGCGCGACCGCGGCAACGACCGGCGCGGCAATTTCTTCAGCCGCTTTTTCAACCGTTATTTCTTTTATTGCCGGCGCTTCGGCGACGGTCGCCGCCGTTTCTTCGCCGGACTTTTTCGCAGGCGCGGAGTAATTGCGGTTCGTCGTCAGCGCCGGAATTTCCACTGTCAGCGCGGCTAATCGTTCCGCCGGAATTATCGGCGCGTCGGCAGAGATTTTCTCGGCGGAAATTCTTTCCGGCGTAATTTTCTCCGGTGAGATTTTTTCGGCGACGGGCGCGACGGGCGCGGCGGGCGCGGGCGGTTCGGAAGTGTTGGCGGTATCGGCGTCGATTTCCACCGAAACGGTGTCGTCCAAATCTTCGATGGCGACTTCCGAAGCCGGTTCGTTTTCCGGCGCGGCTTCGACTTCAATCAGCGGGTCGCAAGGATTGCCGCAGTGATTCAACACTTCGTCGCCGTTGACTTTGCCCGGCGAATAGACGGCGGCGGCGCCGAGCGCGCGGACTTCTTTTTCCAAGTGCCATTCGTCGTCTTGCAACAGCGCCACGACCGGCACGTTGGCGCCGGTTTTTTGGAAGCGGCGCAACGTCTCGACGCCCTGACAATCCGGCAAGCGCAACGACAGCAAGACCAGCGAAAAGCCGCCGTTGCGCAGACGATTCGTCGCGTCGTAAAGGTTCGCCGCGAGGTTCAAACACGCCGGAAACTGGCGGGTGAACGCCAATTGCGAAAACGTGGGACTCATTCCGCGCGAACAATCTTCGATGAGGAGGATGCGTGGCTTTTCCATAGTGGTTGATTAGTAGGCGGTTAAAATCATAAATACCGATTGGCGGCGATATAAATTAAAAATTACAAATTAAAAATTAAAAATGATGGAGTGATTATTAAAAATTGCGCGAAGCATTGCGCGAAGCGATTTTGATAATCAATCTCCACAATTTTTAATTTTTAATTTGTAATTTTTAATTCGGAATACGTTGAATATGTTGGCGCGGCGGATTAAATCAAGAGTAACGCAGTTACGAATAGCGCGTTAGCCACGGCGGGAGCAAAATTATGCGGCGATATTTATTGACGTTCATTCTCCTCGCCGGCAACGGCATCGCGGCGGACTGTTGCGACGATAACCGCCCGCGAACTCTCCCCATCGTCATCGCGGCAAACGCTTTCCCGCCGTATATCCTGCCGTTTGCCCTGCCGGAACACTTAGACGCTTCGACCATTGCGCCGCCGGAGTCCGCAACCACGCCGGACGTTGCCGCCGCGGCTGACGTTGCGCCGTCGCCGACCATACAAATTAGCGCGGGCGCAACGGCGGAAACGCCAAGCGCGGACGCAACGGTGGCAACGGTAGCGATAACTGAAACGCCAAAAGTGGAAACGCCGGCAACGGAAAAATTACAAAGGACGAAAGGACAAGCGTCGATGCCCCTAACGACGACGCCGGCGGAAAAAGCGGCGGCGGCGCGTAATTTTTTCACGGCGGCGCATTATTATTTTGCCGGACAAAAATTTTTAGCGGCGGTCAAACTGCGCTGGCGCGACTTCGCCGCCGCCGCGCCGAATGACGGCGCGAGCGCGAGCGTTCAGCCAACCGGCAATGCGACGAATGACAACGCGGCGGCTCCTCGCGCCGCCGCCCCGCTTAACGCCGCCGCGACCGCGAGCGTCGAACCGGAAGTTGGCGCAACGGCGGGAGTAAATACCGAATCGGAAATCAGCGGCGTAACGGCGAATATCGAACCGGAAGTCGGCGCGACGGCGGGAGTAAATACCGAATTAAAAATCGGCGCGACCGCAAGCGAGAGGGTTGAATCGGAAATCAGCGGTGCGACGGCGACCGTGAGCAATCGGCAAACCGCCGGCGCTCCGTTAGTGCACGAAGCGATAACTATCGCGATGCCTGAAATTCGCGTCGGCGAAGCGTCCGGCACCGACCGCGCCGCCGCGCCGCCGAACGAAAGCGCTGGTGAAAGCGTGGACGCGAGCGTTAGCGAAAATGCCGAGGCGAGTGTCGCCGCCGCCGCGCTTCCACATAAAGATAACGTCGCGGAAAACGTCGCGGAAGTCGCGGGTGAAATAAAGGCGGAAAATTTCGCGGCGGACGCGGGCGCAACCGCGAAAATTGCCGCCACCGCCGCTTCGCCGAACGCTTCGCTCGGCGAGAAATTTTCAACCGGTTCGCCGAACGCCGCGTCCGGCGAAAAATCTTCAACCGGCGACCTCGCGGCGAACGAGCGCGACCTCGCGGCAATTCAGCGGCGCGGCGTGTTGGTCGTCGGAATGTTGCGCGACAATCCGCCGCCGTTCGCGGACGGCGATGAGCCGGGTTGCGACGCGGACTGGGCGGCGGCGCTGGCGCGGGCGTTGAAAGTGGAACTGCAAATTAACCGCGACTTCGACTCGACCGCTAATCTATTGACGGCGGTCGCCGCCGGCGGCATCGACGCCGCGATTTCGGGCTTGAAAATCGGCTCGCCGACCGTCGCCGGCGTGGAAATCGCGTCGCCGTATCTCGGCAATTGGACGGTGCTGTTGCTCAATTTTGCCGCGTTGGAAACAATCCCGAACGGCGAATTTTTGACGCCCGAAGCGCTGAACCGCCCCGAAGTGATTGTCGCCGTCGAAGCCGACTCGCCTTACGAAAAAATCGCGCGGGAACTTTTCCCCCGCGCGACGTTGCGGCGCGAGGTCTATGCGGACGGCGCGTCGCCGTTTTTGTCGGTCTTCGGCAAAGACGCGCACGCGACGCTCCGCGACAGTTTTTCGTTGCTCCGCGACCGGCGCGAACATCCGCAACGCTGGGAACAACGCGGCGCGGAAGTGACGGCGGTTAAATTGCGCCGCCACCGCGAACTTTACGGCGTGGCGCTGGCAAAAACCGCGCCGCGCCTGCGGGCGTTGCTCGACCGGCTTGACGCCGAAATCAACGACCTGCCGTTGCCGTTTCAACAATTAACAATTCACAATTAACAATTCACAATTTAGGTCTAATTTTTAATTGTTAACTGATGTTACGCGGTCAACAAAAAGACGCGAATTTTTACGAATAAAAAAGAGAGATTTTTTTGTCCACGAATTACACGAAATAAAGAGCCGAAAAACGGACAAAAAATTCGTGTTAATTCGTCTAATTTGGAAAGCACACTAACCTTCGCTTCGCTCGGTTTCGTGAAAATTCGTGTTAAGTTCTTTTTGTGTTCATTCGTGGCTTCTCTTTTTTTTTGCGCGTAACACGAATTGTTAATTATGAATTGTTAATTGTTAATTGCGGTAAAACAATGCCCGCCCTCTACGTTCACATTCCGTTTTGCGTCAGCCGTTGCGACTACTGCGATTTCAATCGCGTGGTTTATGACCGGTCGTTGGCGGACGCTTATCTCGCCGCGTTGGAAAAAGAAATTTCCACGCGCGTCGCGGACGCGCCGGCGACCATTTACATCGGCGGCGGCACGCCGACTTCGCTCAATCGCGAGCAATTGGAAAAACTGTTTTCCCTGTTCGATTTTTTGGATTTGAGCGCCGTCGTCGAATGGACCGTCGAAGCCAATCCGGGCACGTTGTCGGTGGACAAATTGATTTTGCTCCGCGACGCCGGCGTAACGCGCGTGTCGCTCGGCGTGCAAAGTTTTCGTCAGGCGGGACTTGACGCGTTGGGGCGCCGCCATAGCGCCAAAGCCGCCAAAATGGCGGTCGCGCTGTTGCAAGAAACGGCGTTTGCGATGTCGCTGGACTTGATTTTCGGCTACCCCGGACAAACGCCGGACGACTGGCGGGACGATTTGCAAACCGCCGTCAAAACCGGCGCCGAACATTTGTCGTGTTACGGTTTGACTTACGCCGACGGCACGCCGCTCCGCGAGAAAATCCGGCGCGGCAATTTGACGGCGCTCGGCGAGGACGCCGAATACGCGCTGTTTGCGCTGACGCCGGCGGTCTTGGCGGACGCCGGTTTGGCGCGTTACGAAATCAGCAATTTCGCCCGCGCCGGCAAAACGGCGCGGCACAATCTCAACTATTGGCAAGGCGGCGAATACATCGGCGTCGGCGCCGGCGCCCATTCGTATCAGAACGGCGAGCGGTTTGAAAATTGCGGCGACGTTCGCAAATACATCGATGCCATTAACGCGCGCGGCGACGCGGTGGCGGCGGTCGATAAAATCTCGGCGACGGCGCGCGCCAAAGAGTGCGGCGTGATTTGGTTGCGGCTGACCGACGGCATCGACAGCGAACAATTTGCGCGGCGCACCGGTTTCAATTTGCGCGATTTATGGCGCGAGCAGTTGCCGGAATTGTTGGACGGCGGCTGGTTGGAATGGCGCGGCAATTTTCTGCGGCTGACCGACCACGCCTTGCCCCTCGCCGACTCGGTGTTGGTGGAGTTGATTTAACGCGGGTTTAGAGCAATTAACAATTCACAATTAACAATTAACAATTGTGGAGTAGTTGTAAAAATGGCGCGAAGCGAATTTTAATCGTCAAACTCCGCCATTGTTAATTGTTAATTGTTAATTGCTCTTCCCTCGCGGTCAACCGTTCTTTTTCCCCAACACGCGCAGGGAAATTTCTTCCAATTCTTTTTGCGTTTCTTTTTCGACGGCTTGCCGGTGCGCGGTTTGTTTTTTTTCTTTAAGCAGTTCGACGACCCGTTTGTCGCGGCGCGCGCCGATGAACGCCTGCCGGACGCCCTCCATCGCCGCCCGCATTTTTTCTTCTTCCTGCCGCGCGCTCGCGGCGCCCATTTCCAAATTGCCGATGTTGCGAATGGTGCCGGTCAGCGTTTGCATATTGATGGCGCCGCTCGCGGTCATATCGCGCAAACTCTCGACCAAGCCGGCACGCTCGGCGCTCAGCGCTTCGGCTTGCCGGTGTTTCTCGGCGACGGCGGCGTTGGCGAGCGCAAACTCGCGCTTTTTGCCGTCTTCAAGCATCTGGCGATATTTCAACATCGCCTCCAATTTGAATTTGAATTTTTTTGCCATTCCTTTCCTTTTTCCTTTTTCCTTTTTCCTTTTCCTTTTCCTTTTCCTTTTCCTCTTTTCCCTTTTCCCTTTTCCCTCCATTCTAATACACCGTCCCCATCGCGCGTTGCACTTCGCTCAACGTTTGCGCGGCGACTTCCCGCGCGCGCGCGTTGCCGCGTCGCAGAATCGCTTTTATCGCGTCCGCGTCCCGCCCGATTTCCGCCCGCCGCGCGCGGTGCGGCGCCAAAAATTCGTTAATCGCCTCCGTCGCTTTTTTCTTCAACAAGCCCGCGCCGAATTTCGGGTCGGCGTTGATTTCCGCGGCGATTTGCGTCTCGCTTTCGCCGTTCGCCTCCAAGCCGCGGCAGAGCGCGGTCGTCGTCAACAGCGCCGACACGCCGGGGCGATTTTCCGGGTCGAAGGTGATTTGGCGCTCGGCGTCGGTCGGCGATTTTTTGATGAGCGCCGCCGTTTCGTCCGCCGTCATTCCCAAATAAACCGCGTTGCCGAAACTCTTCGACATTTTGCGTCCGTCCAAACCCGGCACGTGCGCGGCTTTCGACAACAGCGCGTCGGGTTCGGGAAACACGGCTTTCGCGAAATTGCGCGGACGCCCGCCGGCGCATTGTCCGTAATCCACGCCGCAAAAACGCTCGTTGAACCGCCGCGCCACGACGCGCGCGATTTCCAAATGCGGCAGTTGGTCTTTGCCGACCGGCACGAGATTGCCTTTGCAAAACAAAATGTCCGCCGCCTGATGCACCGGATACGTCAACATCAAGCCGGACAACGTCCGCCCCGCCGCTTCCGTTTCGGCTTTGACCGTCGGGTTGCGGCGCAGTTCCGCCTCGGACACCAACGCCAAAAACGGCAGGAGCAATTGGTTCAATTCCGGCACTTGCGAATGGCAAAAGAGCATCGTTTTTTCGGGGTCGAGTCCGGCGGCGAGATTGTCGGCGACGATGCCATAGACGTTGTTTTGCACGTCGTCCAAGGTGTCGCGGTCGGTGATGACCTGATAGTCGGCGATGACAATCGCGGTCGGCACGCCTTGTTGTTGGAAGCGCGCGCGGGCTTGCAACGAGCCGAACAAATGCCCCAAATGCAGGCGTCCGGTGGGGCGCTCGCCGGTCAGCACGCGATAATTTTGCGGATTGATTTTGAGGTCTTGCTCAATGGCGAGGGAGCGTTTGACGCTCGATTCGTAGGTGTCGGTCATTGTTCTCGCAAGGGAAAAGGGAAAAGTTGAAAGTTGAAAGGGAAAGAGAAACAGCGGCGTTTTTTTGCGTTGCTTAAACCTCTTAAAGTTCTTACGCTCCTTAAAATTCTTAAATCCGTATTTTAGGGAAAAATCCAAAATCGCCAAAATTTTTAACCTTTCCCCTTAATCTGTTTCCCCGCCTCGTTGCGGCAAATTTCGTAATTCGTAATTCCGTAATTCGTAATTTTTGTTACTCTCTGCCGGTCGTTCAACGACTATTCCTTATTCACCGGCGAGGTTTCCTTATGAACAAATTTTGGCGCGGGTTAATTATCGGTTGGGTCGGGTTGGGGCTCGCGGCGCTCGCGGGCGAGACGCCGGTTGACCGGCAGGGGCAGACGTTGCATATTTTAACCGGTCCGGCGAGCGGCATTTATTTTCCGATTGGCTACGGTTTCGCCGGTTTTCTCGGCGGTTTGGGCTACAAGACGCAAGCCGTGCCGAGCGACGGCTCGGTGGAAAACATCCGCAACCTGCTCGCCGGCAACGGCGAACTCGCCATCGCGATGGCGGACGCGGTGGCGCAGGCGCGGGACGGCTCCGGCGCGTTTGCCGGTTCGCCGCCCGCCGATTTGGTCGCGATAATGGGGCTGTGGCCCAATGTGTGCCAAATCGTCGCCACCGAAGAATCCGGCATCAAAAACTTCGCCGACCTCAAAGGCAAAACCGTCAGCGTCGGTCCCGCGGCGTCCGGCGTGGAACTTAACGCGCGGACAATTTTCGCCGCCGAGGGAATGTCATATAGCGATTGTCATATTTTGCATCTCGCCTACGGCGACGCGATTGCGGCGATGGCGACCGGCGAATGCGACGCGGCGTTCGTTACCAGCGGACTCGGCAACGACAGTATCCGTCGATTAAGCCAACTCGGCGCGGGCAAGAAAACCCGCTTCATTCCGCTGACCGGCGCGTCGCTGAAACGGCTGACCGCCAAGTATCCGTATTACCTGCCGGCGACGATTGCGGAGGCGAACGCCCAAACGATTACGGTGATGAACGTGTTGTTGGCGCGGCGCGCTCTGCCGGACGCGGTCGTGTATGACCTTTTAACCAATCTGTGGTCGCCCGCCGGTTTAGCCGCCGTCGGCAAAACGCACGCCGTCGCGCAACGCGAAATCACGTGGGAAAACGCCCTGCGCGGCTTGGAAAATATCCCGCTCCACCCCGGCGCGATTAGGTTCTATCAAGAGCGAGGGTTGTTACCCGCGAAATGAAAAGTTAAGAGTTGAGCGTTGAGCAAAGGTCGCGCTTCGCGCATGATTAAAAATAACTCCACCATTAAACTTTCAACTCTAAACTCTCAACTCTCTCTCTCCAAAAAAGGAGTCAAAAAATGAAAGCGCTTTTTATCGGCGGCACCGGCACGATTAGCGCGGCGATTTCGCGCCTGTTGCTCGCGAGCGGTTGGGATTTGACGTTGCTCAATCGCGGCAATCGCAATGCGTCCGTCCAAGCCGCGACCGGCGGCGAACTGCGCGAAATTCATTGCGACATCAACGACGAGGCGGCGGTGGCGGCGGCGCTCGGCGACCGGCATTACGACATCGTGGCGAATTTTATCGCGTTTAACGTGCCGCACGTCGAGCGGGATTTCCGGCTGTTTGCCGGACGATGCGGACAATATCTCACGCTCAGTTCCGCGTCGGCGTATCAAAAACCGCCGGCGGATTATCTCATCGACGAAACCACGCCGTTGGCTAATCCTTATTGGCAGTATTCGCGCGACAAAATCGCCGTCGAAAATTATTTGTTAGACCGTTATCGAAGCGGCTTTAACGTTACCGTGGTGCGTCCGAGCCACACTTACGACGAGCGCTCCGTGCCGCTGGGGATGCACGGCAAAAACGGCAGTTGGCAAATTCTTCGCCGGATTCTCGACGGCAAAAAAGTGATTATTCACGGCGACGGCACGTCGCTCTGGACGCTGACGCACAACTCGGATTTCGCCCGCGCTTTCGCTGGCTTGCTCGGCAACGTCCACGCGCTCGGACAAGCCGTGCAAATCACCAGCGACGAAACGCTGACGTGGAATCAGATTTACGGCATCGTCGCCGCCGCGCTCGGCAAGCCGTTGCGCGCCGCGCATATCGCCAGCGATTTTTTAGCGGCGGCGGGGCGGCATTATGATTTCGAGGGAAATTTGTTGGGCGACAAAGCCCAGTCGGCGGTGTTTGACAATCGCAAAATCAAGCGGTTGGTGCCGGGCTGGACGGCGACGGTGCGCGCCGACCAAGGATTGCGCGCGACCGTCGCGCATATCCTCGAACACTCCGCATATCAGCGCCCCGACCCGGAATTTGACGATTGGTGCGACCGCGTCATCGCGGCGCAAGAGCAGGCGCTGTTAGCAATTAAACCGGTTTAACGGCGCAAAGCAGAATAACTGAACGCAATGCGGTTGAGTGCGGTTGAGTTTTTGCAACCATTTTTTGCTACACTTTTTTTCACACTTGGCTGTCGCATTCCGTTAGTGCTTGTTTTCAGGCGAAAATTATCGTTGAAAACAAAACACCCGCCGACAATCGTCGGCGGGCTTGCTTTTTCCAACGGCGAATGACTTTCGCCGACGTGGATTAGGCATTTAACGCAGTTTTGCGTGTTTGTGGCAGGATTTTCGGTTTGCCGAAGACCAACATACCAATCACCTCCGTTCTATGCTCACTCAAAAAATCCCGCAACACGTCATTGCCAACGCACCAGTCAATCGCTACTTCAACGGGCGATTTTTTGCTTACCCAGTTTTACCCGTTCGCGTTCGATAGCGCGAACGACACGATTTGAACCGTTCCGCAGATCGACGGCGGCTTCTGCCGGAGTCATTTTCGCCCGACGTTTAGCAATCTCGCGGCGTATCCGGTGAATCTCCGCAACGACTTCGTCCATAATTATTCCTCCCCTAAAAAGTTGGTCGGCGATAGAAGTTTCAACGGTTTCAGCAACTCGTCGGTGTTCACTGCATCAACGGCTTTCATTGCTCGAAAAACAGTGATATGACTACAATTCCACGATAATACCACGTCGCAATTTGCCAGTGAAGCGGCGGCGATGTGCAGGGCATCGGTTTTACTGCTTGGTTTTAAGCCACCGGCTTTGATATATCGCGTTGCCAATCGCTCGGTATTTTCATCAATTTCTACCAACGTATAGTCAATTTCCGCCAACGCCCGAATCATCGCCGCTTGCTTTTCTTTTTGTGCCGGAGGACATTTATCAATTTCGTCAAAGACGGTTATAGACACCACCACATCATACAGTCCCTGTTTAATACTTCCCCAGAGCCGCCAAGTATCGAGGATTTTACTCAATTTTTTTTCGTTGGTCTTATCCTCAAAAAGATAATTCGGAATGGTTGTTTCAAGATAAATACGTAGTTTTCTGGTTTCGTAGTTCATTTTACTGTCCCCTATAATTTGTTCTTGCACGCGCCGGATTTTAAGCCGCACTGTCGCTTCGACAATGCTTATCTTGACGCGCGAATTTATCGCGACCAGCCGCGCGACGGTTCGCGTTTCGGCGTTCGCGCTTGTTCGGAGAGTGGGCGTTTCATTGCTTGTTGCCGGAGATTATCGCGGGCTTGTTCGAGGCGATTTTGCAATTCGGGGTTCTTGATTTTTATGCCGTGTTCGGCGGCGAGTTGAACGCACGTCGCGAGATATTTTTCACTGCCGGTAATCGTTACCGCGCCCCATTTTTGCGCGGCTAATTGCAACGCCGCCAATACCGCGTCGCGGCTCTCGTCGCGAATGGAAATCAATTTTCCTTTGTCGATAAACGCCGCCGAGTTTTCGCCGCGCCGAGTATAGAAAACGTTGTCGCCGCTGACGCGCGGCGAGAAATCGCGAATATCTTTTTCGGCGCGTGGTTGCTCGTAGCGGTCGCCGATAATTTGCGCCGGTCGCTCGCCGTGGCGATAACGCCACTCGTCGGCGAGTTCGGGATTTTTGGATTTCTTCAACCACCACTTGAAGTCGGGAAACGGCGGAAAATCGCGCCGGAATTGTTCGCGTTCGCGCCGGTGCGCGTCGCGCAAAACCGCCCGCTCAACCGCTTGTTCGTGCGCCAAGACGCTTCGCAAGGCGTTAATCGCTTGCCCGCGCCCACGCTTTGCCGCCAACTCTTTTTTCCATTCATTCCACTTGTCGCCGCGCTGTTTTTTCTGCCGGTCAAATAATTCTTTGCGCTCTTGCGCTTGTCGCCGGTTCTGAACGTCGATTATTTACGACTATTCAGAATGGGCATATATTTCCCCACCTTTCAAGAAAGGAAAAACTGATGAACAAGCCGAAGGTCATATTCGTGGGGGACAAGCCTATAACATATTTCTCCGAAAAGGAAGAAACAATGGCAAGCGGCGCGGAAAAATACGTCGGCGATTTTTTAAAGTTAGTGAAAACTGGCTCGCTCGCCGAAATTCTGGATGCGATTGAAGCCGGCGCGAGCGTGAACGCAAAAGACGAATACGGCACGATGCCGCTACATTCTGCCGCTACGTCAAATCGAAATCCCGAAGTTATAGCCGCGTTAGTTAAAGCCGGACTCACAATTGAGGACGTGAGTGCCAGAAACGGTGGCGGCAACACGCCGCTACATCAAGCTGCGAGGTATAATCAAAACTCCGAGATTATCGCCGCGCTAGTTAAGGCGGGCGCGGACGTGAACGCCGAAAATAAAAACGGCGCGACTCCGTTACATCGAGCCGCGAGGTATAATCACAACCCCGCCGTTATTACCGCGCTGATTGAGGCGGGAGCGAACGTGAAAGCCGAAAATAAAAACGGCGCGACTCCGTTACATCAAGCCGCGAAAAATCATCAAAAACTATATTCCGAATTTACCGCCCCCGAAATTATCTATACGCTGATTTATGCGGGCGCGCTCGTGAACGCCAACACCAATAACGGTAAAACGCCGCTAAAAATGGCTATTGACAATAAAAATACCGCCGCCGCCCAAGCGTTACGCTATGTCGGTGGCAAAGAAGACGAAGTGGAATACGAAGAAGATGAGGACGACTATTTGATTCCTATCAAAGAAGTGAAATCCGAATTCGTGGACGACGACGACAAGGAGGTTCCTTTCTACTATGATTCCTACAGTGACGATGATGATGATGAATAGCAATCTTTTGATGACTGGTTTTTTAATTATTTTTCTTGCCGCTCAACTTTCTGATGAAATCAATAATCGCCGCCAGCGCGTTCGTCGTTTCGGAGCGATATGCGCCGCCGCTTTCGCTGTGGACGAGTTTCAACAAGCCGCCGAGCCGCCGCAATTCGTTGACTATCACGGTGTCGGCGCGGGCGGTGATAGTTCGACCGGCGCAACAGCGGCGCACAAATTCCGATACGGTCATTCCGGCAACGTTCGCGGCGGCGCGCAAATCGCTTTTTTCCTCCGGCGTCATTCTTATATGAAAATCATTAGCAAGCATATTATTTCCCTTCGTGCAGTTCGGGGTCGAGGGGCGAAGCCCCCGCAGGATTGAGCCAAATTGTGAGAAGCGTAGCGCCGAATAATTTTGGCGTGGCTTGTGGCACAAACGCGAAGTGTTGTGTACACAAGCCCCATCCTGTAATTAAATCCACCGCCGAAATTACCGGCAAAACACCGGCGCGATTTGTTGGTTACCGAACGACAAATTTGATGAACAACGCGCCTGCCGCAAAACACGCCATTGCCAGAATTGCCGCGAAACAAATTCGCCATTGCCGGTATATTTTCGCCGACAAAAATCCCGCGCGTAACGCCTCCGTTTTTTTCTGCAATAACGCGATTTCGGCGGCGGTGTCGCGCTCGGCTTTTTCGCGGCGATATTGGCAATCCGCAATGACTGTGGTTGTCCCTGCCGACATAATGTTGTTGACGGTTTTAGGGCTTAGCGGTTTGCCGAGCCGTGATTTTTGCTCGGATAAATCCAGCGCAAAAGATTCTAACTCGTTACGGGCGATGCTTCCGAGCGTTCGTCCGGCAAGGCGTTTTTGCCAATATAACCTGACCGCTCGCGTCGCGGCGTAACAATGGGCTTTACCGAGTGAATGATTATGGCGATGGCGGGAGCGAACGTATTCGCTTTTTTCATAGTCCCAAAACCACAAAAGAAATTCCATGAAATTCCGTCGCCCATTACCGGCGAGAACGACGGACATATCAAGGAGTCCTTGCTTTTGTAGGTCTTCAAAGATTTGCATTGCGCCGGCGTGGTCGGCGGGGTTGTCGCGGGACCGCGTGGCGATGTATTGCCGGAAGGTCTGCCAATTAGCCGACGGCGGCAACCGGGCGTTTTATTTTCTTTGCCGGCAGTCCATTGATAAACCATTCCCAACCGATTTTTTCAGCGGCGGCTTTATCGGTTTGTCTGGCGCTTCGGGGAGTGAGCGCTAAACCGGTGGCGGGGTCGATTAGTTTGACGTAATAAATGTTGCCGCGGCGGTAAAGATAAAAAGGTTTTTTTTCGCGAGCGCGCATATTGCTCTCCAATCAGCGAAGGCGACTGTTTTTCTAACAGTCATTCTATCAGCAGTTTGAGCAATGCGCCGGTTTTTCCGGGTAGCCCTTGATTTTCAAGTCGTTGCAACAATAAAATTGGTGGTCGGGACGGGACTTGAACCCGTACGCGGTTGCCCGCAAGGGATTTTAAATCCCTTATGTCTGCCGTTCCATCACCCGACCGGTTTAGGAGCGCGGGACGAATTGAGGGGGCGCATTGTATTTTTTCGGCGGCGCGATTTCAATGAGGCAGAGTTTAGAGTTGAAAGTTTAGAGTTGAGAAGGTGGTTGCGCTTCGCGCATCCTAAAAATAAAACTCCACTATCTCAACTCTCAACTCTAAACTCCGCTCTTCTCAACTCTCAACTCTTGAACGCTATTCGACGGTTTGCGCGGTGGCGAGTTGTTGGCGCAAAACGGCGATTTCTTCTTTTTGTTGCGCGATGATGCGGTCGCGGAGGGCGGTCGCGGCTTTGGCTTTGACGGCTTCCGCCTGCGCCCGTTCCTGTTCCGTTTTCAATTTCTCAAGCGTTTCGTTGGTCACGGGCGGCGTGGCGGCGGTCTGCCGTTGCGCGGCTTGCAATTGCGCTTCCAAGGTCGCGATTTTTTCTTTGAGTTGCGCCAAAGCGACAGCGCGCGTTTCGAGTTCCTGCCGCGCGGTCGTCAGTTGTTCGCGCCACCGCGTCGCGTCGGCGATTTCGCGATTGTTTTCCGTCGTCTGCGCCAGCACGGCGGCGGCGACGCCGACTTTTTCCGCGCCGGCGCGAAACGCGGCGTCAACGTCGCGACTGAGACCGCGACCGATTGCCGCCTGCGCCGTCGCCAACTGCGTCGTGAGATAAAAAATATACCACCCGCCGGCGGCGAGCAACGCGATAAAAAATAAACACGTGGCGCCGTAAAACCACTTCGACACGCCGCGCCGCCGCATCGCTTCCAACGTCGGTTTTTGCGCTTCGCGAATTGCCGAGCCGATAAAATTCGCGGCGTCTTCCGGCGTCCATTGCACCGGCGATGTGGGATGCAACACCGTTGCCACCGGCGTAAATTCCGCGGACGATTCTTCGTTTGCCATTTTTGTTTTTCCCGTTAGAGAGCAGAGTTTAGAGTTGAGAGTTTAGAGTTGAGAGAGTGGAGTTTTATTTTTAAAATGCGCGAAGCGCAACCACGGCTTAACTCTCAACTCTAAACTCTCAACTCTGCGCTTGATGCGCCGCCAAATACGAGTGTAAAATTATTTGCGCGGCGAGCGCGTCGATTTTTCCGCCGCGTTCTTTGCGCGACACGCCGCCGGCAATCAGCGCCTTGCGCGCTTCTTCCGTCGTCAAACGCTCGTCCCACAGTTCGACCCGCAAGCCCTGCGCGCGCAATGCGGCGGCGACTTGTTCGGCGGCGCGGGATTTCTCGTTTTTGCGCCCGTTCATCGACAACGGCAAGCCGACGACGGCTAAACCGGCGCCGACTTCGCGATATTTTTCGCCGACCGCTTGCGGCGCCTGCGCCGGATTTTTCACCGTCGCGCAACCGGCGGTCATCGCGATTAAACAGTCGTCGTCCGCCGTCGCAAAACCAATTCGCCGGTCGCCCAAATCCACGCCGAGGTAAATCATCGCTTGACCCCGTAAAGAGAGTTGAGAGTTGAAAGTTTAGAGTTTAGCAGTGGTTGCGCTTCGCGCATCTTAAAAATAAAACTCCGCTTTCTTCTCAACTTTTAACTTTTAACTTTTAACTTTCAACTCTAAACTCTCAACTCTCAACTCCAAACTCTCAACAAAATGCCCGACGCCGCCCCTCCCGCCGATGCCGCCGCGCCCGCCGCCCCCCAAGAGGGCTTCGCGGTCAGGGTGTTGACGAAATTATGGAAGTATCATCCGGCGGTGTTGGGCGCCGTCGCGGCGGCGCTGGCGCTGACCGCCTACGCGCTCCTGCCCACCCGCGAAGACCCGACGCTGAAAACGCTGGCGTTTTATGTGGACGAGAGCGTGTTGCCGGCGTTGCGTCTCGCCGAAAATCCGCTACGCGCCGCCGACAACGAACAGGTCTGGCAGGACGTTATTCGCGCGCGGAGCGACGTGGACTATATCTTCGGCAACAGTCCTTATCGCGAACAACTCGAAACCGACCCGGCGCTCATCAATCCGTATTTGCTTTACGCCGAGACCTATTTTCTTTACGGCAATCAGCCGCACACCGCGCAAGACCGCCCCGCGACTTTCGCCCGCGCGGTGTGGGCTTACCAGCGGGCGCTGGCGTGGGAAAACCGCGAGTGGAACGAGCGCGAGCAAAAAATTTACGACCATCAATTTTTCGCGCCGGACGAAGAATACGACGAGCAAACTTTGCGGGCGCGTAAGGCGTTGCGGCAGGAATATCTGAATTACAAATTGGCGCGCGCCGCGCTCGAAACCGGCGAACTCAACCTCGCCGAAGCCCGTCTCAACGAAATT
The DNA here is from genome assembly GCA_031261425.1 of Planctomycetota bacterium. Classification (GTDB taxonomy): domain Bacteria; phylum Planctomycetota; class SZUA-567; order SZUA-567; family SZUA-567; genus MS499-59. The sequence continues at coordinate 7,492 of JAISJR010000037.1, read as the reverse complement.
TTACCGAACGCCGCCGCCGCGCCTTTGCCGCCGCGCGACTTTGAAATGTTGCCGGAAGACCGCGTCAATTTGCGGTTTTATTTGGCGCAAGTCGGCGAAAAACGCGGCGACCTCGAAGCGGCGGAGCGCAACTATCGCATCTTTCTGCTCCAAGCCCGCCGCAGCGCCGAATATTTTCGCGCCCTGACGCAACTCGGCAATTTCAGTTTCCGCGCCGCCGAGCGCGTCGTCAAAACCGACCCGGAAGCCGCGCGGCGCTTGTTTTACGACGCCGGCACGATTTTTTCCCGCGTCATCGCCGACAGTCCGCCCGGCGATATTTTGCGCGCCGCTTACTTCGTCGGCGGGCAGGCGCTTTACAATATGGCGCTGACCATTCCCGTCGGCGAGGCGACTTATTGGGACAAGACCAACGCCCTCGGCGCCGCGCTCGCGACGGCGCTCGAAGATTTCAGCGGCTCGCCGTTGCCGCCGCGCGCGTTGGTTCTGCCGGCGGCGGCGGCGCGGTTGCTCGGCGCCGCGGGCTTGACCGCGCTCGACCCGCTGAATTTATACGCGCTCGGCGGCGGCGGCTCGCTCGCCGCGCTTTCGACCAAACACCGGCTCACGCGCCACGGCGAGCGTCAGCGGTTGTTGCAACGCGCCGCCGATTTTTTTATCGGCTCGCAAGGCGGCACGGAAAAACTTTACGACGGCGCGGCGAGCGTGATGTTGGCGCGCATCGCGATGGCGCGGGGCGATTTTGCCGACGGGCGCAAAATGCTGGCGCGCGCCACGCGCAATTTCGCCTCGCCGGTCATCGACGAGGTCTGCAAATTCGACGAAGCCGTGTCGTATTTGCGCGAAGGCGAGTTGGACCGCGCCTTTGTCCGCTTCGCCGGCGGTCCCGAAAAGACCGACAGTTCGCTACTCATTCCCGACGACATCAAATCGTATCCGCAATTTTGCGTTGACTTGTTGGACGGATTAAGTTTGCCGCCGCCGCAGGCGGCGATGCAAATCTGGTCGCTGTTGCCGGTCGAATTGCAAGGCGTCGCGCGCGCCACCTCCATTTCCAAAATTTTCCCCGAACGCTACGTTCAAATTTTAATCAAGCATCTCAACGCGGCGCTCGGACGGGAAAATTTTTACAACCCGGAAAATTTCGGCAAACTCGAACTGCCCGCCGCCGCGCGGCGTCTGCTTGCCGGCGACCTGACGTTGCTGACCTTGCGCGACCGCGAATGGCTCAACCGCATGTGTTTCGACGCGGCGTGCCGCGGCACGGTGTTGCCGACCGGCGAAAACGGCATTTTGCCGCCTTTCGCCGCGGCGGCGGCTTTGCCGAAAACCGAATTGCTGACGGCGGAAATGGTGCGCGGCGCGGTGCGGGAATTAGCCGACGCCTATTTGCAAATCGCCGACGCGCCGCTCGCGCCGGCGCCGCCGGACGAAGACGAAGCGTCGTTGCGCCTACGCGCCGCCGTGCCGCGCCGCGCCCTGACGCGCATCTGCCAACTGAACGATTATCTGCTGAAAAATTATCCCGACCCCGCGACGACCGGCGCGACGCTCTACGCCAACGCGCGGCTGTTGGAGCGAAGCACGTCGCTGGCGGCGGAAGCGCCGTTTCGCGATTTTGCCCGCGCGCGCGAACTGCTGAATAAATCCGGCGCGACGTTTATGGAAGTGCGCGCCGCCGGTCTGTTGGACGACGCGGAAATCGGCAGCGAGGCGTTGCGCGCGGCGGGGCGGAATTATTTCGCGGCGGGCAATTACGGGCAGGCGAGCGAGGCGCTCGCGGCGTTCGCGCGCGTCGGCGCGAAGTCCGACCAAATCGGCTGGGCGAGCAATTTGTTGGGACGCTGTTATTGGTATCTCGGTCGCTACTTGGACGCGATTCGCGTCTATCGCGAAAACGCGCTCCGCCACACGCCGGACGGCTACGAGAGTTTGTATTATCTCGGCGCGGTTTATTTCGACGTGCGCACGACGCGCGACGACCGCGACGACAAATTGATGGTTGACCGGCTCGGCGACCCCGCCGTTCCGTATCCGGCGGTCAACATCGACGGGCGGATGGAAACGCCGCAAACGGCGTTGCAGGTGTTCAATGAAATTCGCCGCCAGTCCGGCTTGGAGCCGACCTCGCGCCCGTGGCGCTGGGCGACTTTCGGTTTGGGCAAGGTGTGGTATGAAATCGCCGAGCGGACGCGGCGGGCGGAAGAAGGCGCGGCGCGCGCGGAAAACCGGCGCGTCAGCGCGGCGCAATACTTGGCGTATTACGCGAACGCCGAAAAAATTCTGCGCGAGGGCTTGGACCGCTACCGGCTGGCGTCCAATGCGTCAAATCAGGGCGACTTCGGCATCCGGCGCGACCGCGAGCCGGAGGATTACGACGACGCGCGGCGGCAACGGTTGGAAAACGAGTATTATCTGGCGCTGACGTTGCGGGAAATCAACGCCGAGCGGCTTGACGGCGACGAAGCGGAAATGCGGAAATTGTTCGACGATATTTTGGACGGGACGCTTTATCCGCCGCCGGTTTTTTCGCCGCCGGGCAACGGGGCGCTGTTGTTGCAGGGCGACGCGCTCCTCGGCGTTACCGGCGGACCGATGGTGCGTCCGCGTTATTTGGAAACGTTGCGGCGCAACGCGTTTTTTCTGTTGGCGCAAAGTTATCGCCAATTGGCGAAAAAAATCGGGCGGACGACGACCGACCAACTGACGCGCGCCAATCAGGCGTTGGAAGAGGCGCTGGCGGTTTATCGGCGGGCGCGCGACATTTTGCCGCCGGCGGACAGTCCGCAAATTTATTACCACATCGGCGACACGCTGTTCGATTTGCAACAATACGAAAACGCCGGACGGATGTTTTTGTTGGTCGTCAATCAGGTTGACCAAATGTCCACGGTGGAAAAATCGCCGGACGTGCTGGCGGAGATTCGCCTGTGGCGGGAACTCGCCCAAAACCGCCTGCTCGATATGGAAAACCTGCATTTGACGACGGAATAGAAAATTAGACCGGTTCGGTTTCCCTCTCGGAGATATTTCGATGTCCACCGCCTCGTTATTGGTCAGTTCGCGCGACCGCACCGGCATTGTCGCCGCGTTGTCGGATTTAATTTTCCGGCAGAACGGCAACATCATCGACGCCGACCAACATTCCGAAAAAGCCAACGGGATGTTTTTTATGCGGCTCGTTTGGGACTTGGAGCATTACGCGCTCGACGCCGCCGGCACCGAAAACGCCCTGCGCCGATTGGCGGCGAACTTCGACAATCAAATGCGGTGGCGCTTGTGGTATGCGCCGCCGCCGGCGCGTTTGGCGGTGCTGTGCAGTAAGACGCCGCACTGCCTTTACGACCTGTTGTTGCGCGAGCAGATGGGCGAACTCGAAGGCGAAATCGCGCTCATCGTCAGCAATCATCAGTCGTTGCGCGTGGCGGCGGCGCATTTCAACAAACCGTTTTTTTACGTGCCGGTAACCGCGGCAACGCGCGCGGCGGCGGAAGCCGAACAGTTGCGGCTGTTGCGCGAGTGGCGCATCGACACGGTGGTGCTGGCGCGATATATGCAAATTTTATCGCCGCGTTTTATCGAGGAGTTTCCCGCCGAAATCATCAACATTCACCACTCGTTTTTGCCGGCGTTCGTCGGCGCCGACCCGTATCGGCAGGCGAAAGAGCGCGGCGTGAAAATCATCGGCGCGACGGCGCATTACGTAACGACGGAACTTGACCAAGGCGCCATCATCGAACAGGACGTAACGCGCGTAACCCACCGCGACGGCGTCGAGGATTTAACGCGCAAGGGGCGGGACTTGGAGCGGCAGGTGTTGAGCCGCGCCTTGCGCGCGCACTTGCAACACCGGGTCTTGGTGCATCAAAACCGGACGATGGTGTTTAGTTGAGCGAGTTTAGAGTTTAGAGTTGAGAGTTGAGAGTTGAGCAGAGGTTGCGCTTCGCGCATTATTCAAAAAACAATTCCACTGCTGAGCTCTAAACTCTGAACTCTGAACTCTAAACTCTGAACTCTGAACTCTAAACTCTGCTCTCTTGCCAACTCTCACCGATTTTTTACCCTTGCGCGTCTTTGTTGACCGCCGCGTGGACGCGCGGTATTTTTTTATGGACTCTGACGAAAAAAAGGGCGGGTTATGTCAATCAGCGCGGTGATGGGAATGCAATGGGGCGACGAGGGCAAGGGGAAAATTGTCGATGCGCTCGGCGAGGACGCCGATATTGTCGTGCGCTGTCAAGGCGGCGGCAACGCCGGACACACCGTCGTGGTCGGCGGCGAAATTTTCAAATTGCATTTGATTCCCAGCGGCATTTTGCGGCAACAAGCCGTCGCGGTCATCGGCAACGGCGTGGTGCTGGACCCGGTGAAAGCCGTCGAAGAAATCGCGATGCTCGAAGCGCGCGGCATCCAAACCGCCGGACGGCTGTTCGTCAGCGACCGCGCCCAATTGGTTTTGCCGTTTCATAAAATTTGGGACGGTTTGCGCGAAGCGGCGCGCGGCAAGGACAACCTCGGCACGACGCGGCAGGGCATCGGTCCGGCGTATGGCGACAAGGCGGCGCGCGCGGGCTTGCGCGGACATCACCTCGCCGACGCGGGCAATTTCGCCAAATTGTTGCAAGCGCGTTTCGCCGCCGCCGATGAAATCACCGCCACTTACGGCGACGGCTTGGGGACGCGAACGACGGCGGGCGACCTCGAAGAGGTCTTGCAAGCGGCGGAAAAATTGCGCCCGTATATCGCCGACACGACGGTGTATTTGCATCACGCCGTCGCGAACGACAAACGGATTTTGCTCGAAGGCGCGCAGGGGTCGATGTTGGACATTGATTTCGGAACGTATCCGTTTGTTACCAGTTCCAACACGACGATTGGCGGCTGTTTGACCGGCACCGGCTTGCCGCCGACGAGCGTCCGGCGGGTGCATGGCGTGCTGAAAGCGTTCACCACGCGCGTCGGCACCGGTCCGTTTCCGACGGAACTCGACGGCGATTTGGCGCTGGCGCTCCGCGGCGACGGACAACATCACTGGGACGAATTCGGCACGACGACGGGACGCCCGCGCCGGTGCGGTTGGTTGGATTTAGTCGTCGGGCGCTACGCGGCGCGAATTAACGGCGCCACCGATTTGCATATCACGAAACTCGATATTTTGAGTTCGTTTCGAGAAATCAACGTCTGCGTGGCGTATGACCATCACGGCGAAACGTTGGAAAGTTATCCGGCGGCGCTCGAAACGCTCAACGAATGTCGTCCGGTGTATCGCACCTTGCCGGGTTGGAATTGTGAGTTAAACAACGTCAAAAAATTAAGCGACTTGCCGGCGGAGGCGCGGCAGTATTTGGAACTCATCGCCGGCGAATGCGGCGTAAAAGTAACGACCGCCAGTTACGGACCGGAACGGCATCAGGTTATTCATGCATAAAAGAAAGGGAAAAGGAAAGAGGGAAAAGGGAAAAGAAGTGTAACATTTCCTTGTTTCTCTTATCTTCTCCTTTTTATTCCTTTTCCCTTTCCTCTTTTCCCCTTATTCACGCATAAAAGAAAGGGAAAAGGAAAGAGGGAAAAGGGAAAAGAAGTGTAACATTTCCTTGTTCCTCTTATCTTCTCCTTTTTATTCCTTTTCCCTTTTCCCTTTCCTCTTTTCCCTTTTTTTAATGTCCGACGACCAACCCGACCGCCTGTCCGTGAACGCGCCGCCGCCGGAAAAAAAATCGCGCTCCCCGCGTCGTTTATGGTTGAAAATTTTCGCTCTCGCGGCGGCGGCGGTCGTTATAGCCGTGGCGATTTGGCTATTCTTGCCGCGTCCCGCGCCCCGCGTCGCGTTGCGGGCGTTTTTGCCGGACGTTTGCGCCGCGCGGTTGGAAATTCACTCGCCGGCAAAAATCAGCCGGTTCCTGCACGCGCGGGATTTCTTCGGACAAGTTCCGGCGTTGCCGGGTTGGCGGTGGTTACAAAAATTCGCCGCCGAGCAAGACCTCAATCTCGACGCGCCGATGACCGTCATTCGCGGGGCGTTGGGGCGACTGAACGGCTGGTTCGGCTTAAATAATTGCGTCGCGCTCGCGCTCGGCGTGGCGGTGGACGATGAGAACCAGCCGCGCGTCGCCGCCATTCTTAAAGTCGATAATTTGGGCTGGCTCGCGCTCAAAACGGCGGCGCTGTTTTTGCCGAAAACGACGCGGGACGGCATAGTTTATCGGCGGTTGAAAATCGCGGATTGGGCGGCGGACGCGAATTTGCCGGACGGTTATTTGGCGGAGAGCAACGGCTATTTTATCATTGCGACCGAGCCGCAAATGCTCGCGCAATTTCGTTTCGCCGACCCCGCGCCGACGCTCTCGCACTTTCCCGCCGGTTCGCAAAGCGCGATTGAACTGACGCTGAAAACGGCGCTGTCCGACGCGGTTGGCGTTCCGCTTGACGACGGGGAAATTTTTGCCCAAGAAATTTTTGCCCAAGAAATTTTTGCTTGGTGGGATTACAAAAAATTCGGCGGCGAACTGCGGCGGCGTGCGGCAAGTCCGTTTGCCGCCGAAAAAATTACGCGCTTGCAACCCGCCGCGGGCGCGGGATTATTTTTTGCGGTCGCGGCGCCGCGCTCGGCATTGCGCCGGTGGCGCGAAGCGGTGGAGGCGCTTGCCGCGGCGGGAATTTTATCGCCGGCGGTCGCCGCTGTGTTAAGCCAATATCAGCCGTCGATTGAGTTGTTGCTCCGCGACGCGGGCGGCGCGTTTTTGGCGCAATTGACGCCGGCGGGCGCGGCGGGATTCTGGACGGTGGCGAACGATGCGGGCGATTCGTCGTCGGCGCAAAATTTTGCGCTCGCCGTCAAACAATTGCTGGCGCCGCCGCCGAGCAACGATTTTTTTTCGTCGCTCGCGACTTCGGCGTTGACGGCGAATTTGCTGAACGTCCGCGCCGAAGAGCGCCGCGTGTGGTTGCGCTCGCCGCTAATCGACGCGACCGTGGTCGCGGATTTCACCGCGCCGGCGAGCATTAAACTTGACGGCGCGACCGTCTTGCCGCCGCAATTGATTGAAATCGATAATTCGCGCGGCGCGGCGCGGCTGACTTGGAATTACGCGCCGGAGTTGCCGGAGTGGTTGCGATTTATCGCGAGCCGATTGCGCGGCGGTTTGCGCGGAAATTTGGCGATTATCACGGCGTTTTTGCCGAGTCGGGAAATCGCGGCGGTCGGGGAAAAGTTGTCGATGGTCGCCGACATTTTGGACAGTTTGCATTATTTCGACGCGCATCTGCAAACCCGCGCCGCCCCCGCTGACGATGCGGCGACGGAAATATCGTTAAAAGTTGCCGGAGAGTTAAGATTGCCGTAAGCAGTGGGCAGTTCGCCCCGCCGGGGCGTAGCGTAACAGCCCAGCGCAACGCGCTGGGGAAAAACGGTTCCCAACAAAGACGCGCCCTGCAAGGGCAATGCCGGAAATTTCCATTGCTCTTACAGAGCGCCGATATTTTCCGGCAACGC
>JAISJR010000093.1 GCA_031261425.1 Planctomycetota bacterium | reverse complement strand
ATTAACAATTATTTAGCGGAGTTTTATGGTTAAAAACGCGCGGAGCGCATCCGTTCAATAATTGTTAATTGTAAATTGTTAATTGTAAATTGACTTCTGGGCGTCCCCGCTCGAACCTCCTTCTGGTTAATGAAAAAGCCCCCTGCCATCAGGAAAGCCCACTTTCATCCCAAACGAGCGGCATGCGCCCGCCAAATAAAAAACGCCCCGCGATGGGGCGTTTTTTTTGATAAGAGTTTAAGGCGATAGTTGAGAGTTCAGAGTTGAAAGTTGAGCAGTGGTTGCGCTTCGCGCGTCTTAAAAATAAAATTCCACCATCTCAACTCTCAACCCTCAACTCTAAACTCTAAACCCTAACCCTTGCCCCTAAACCACGATGAAAGAACTCCGCGCGTTTTTTTTTGACCTTGACGACACGATTTACAGCATCACGGACTTCGCCGATATGGCGCGCCGGTCGGCAATCAAGGCGATGATTGCCGCCGGTTTGCGCATCGCGCCGGACGACTGCTATCGCGAACTGCAAGCCGTGATTGCGGAATTCGGGAGCAATCACGAACAGCATTTCGACAAGTTGCTCAAGCGTCTGCCGTCCGCCACCCACGCGCATAAAGACCCGCGCATCATTTGCGCCGCCGGCGTCGCGGCGTATCACGACGCCAAACCCTATAATTTTTTCCCGTTCAACGACGCGATGGAGGTCTTGCGGCAGTTGCAGGCGCAACGCTTGCCGCTCGGCATTATCACCTCCGGCATCGTCGCCAAACAAGCGGAAAAAATCGTGCGGCTCGGCTTGCACCAGATGATTGACCACCGCCTGATTTTCATCACCGACGGCGTCGGCATCAGCAAAAACAATCCGCGTTTGTATGAAACGGCGTGCCGCGCGGTGAACGCGCCGCCGGAGACGTGCGCTTATATCGGCGACAATCCGCCGGTCGATGTCGATGTGCCGGCGCAAATCGGAATGCTCACTTTTCTCTGCCGGCGCGGCGGCAAATACCGGCTGACGACCGGCAAAACCGAGCCGACCTACAAGGTCGATAATTTTTTCGACGTGTTGGAAATCATCAACCGCCACTACGAGATTATTCCCGCGTAGTGAGCGGTGGGCGGTTGAAAGTTAGGAAAGCCGCGCCGGTTAATCGGCAATTGCTCTTTTCTCAACTTTCAACTTTGCTTTTCAGAGGGCAAAATCTTGCCGCAGAAAAAACTTGGGTTGGCGTTGGGCGGCGGCGGTAGTCGCGCCTTGTGTCATCTCGGCGTGTTGACCGCGCTTGAAAACGCCGGCATCGAAATTCACGCCGTCGCCGGCAACAGTATGGGCGCGCTTATCGGCGCGGTCTATGCGCATCGCGGCGACGCGGCGCAAACGCGGCGCGAAGTCGCGCAATTTTTCACCGCCGACCGCGCTTTCACCAAAAGCAAAGGCGACGGCTTGACGCGCGGCAACGGGTTTTTCATCTATGCCAAACGCTGTTTGCGGTCGCTCGCGATTTCGCTGGTGCTGTCGTTTCGCAACGGTTTTCTGCGCGGCAATCCCTGCGCCCAAGCCATCGCCGCGTTGGCGCCGGCGCTTAGCATCGAGGACTTGCCGTTGCCGTTCGCGAGCGTCGCCCTGAATCTGACCGACGGCAAATTGGAAAATTTCACGGCGGGCGATTTACGGTCGGCGCTCACCGCCGGCACGAATATCGGCGTGGTGTTCAAGCCGTTCGCGTGGCGGGGAAAAATGTATATTGACGCCGCGCCGGTGCGTAGCGTGCCGGCGGCGGAGGCGCGCGCGCTCGGCGTCGAGGTCGTGTTGGCGGTGGATATTCGCTCGCCGTTGCCGGAGAACTACGCGGTGCAAAACGGGATGGACGTGGTGATGCGCTTGGAGCAAATCGAAAGTAAAATGCTGAACGACCAAACCTTGGCGGCGGCGGATTTAGTCGTGCGTCCGCCGGTCAGTCAGATTTTCTGGGGCGATTTTTCCCGCGCCGCGGAAATTATCGCCATCGGCGAACAGGCGACCAACGCGGCGTTGCCGCAATTGCGGCGGTTGCTGGCGGCGGACAGTCAACAATTAACAATTGACAATTAACAATTAACAATTATTTAGCGGAGTTTTATGGTTAAAAACGCGCGGAGCGCATCCGTTCAACAATTGTTAATTGTAAATTGTTAATTGCTTTTCCCTTTTCCCTTTTCCCTAAATCCCAATGCCCAACCGACTTTTTTACGGCGACAATTTGGAAGTGTTGCAAAAATATATCGCCGACGAGTCGGTGGATTTGTGTTACGTTGACCCGCCGTTTAACAGCAACCGCAATTACAACCAGATTTACAACAACGTCGGCGCGGACGATGTCGCGCAGTCGCAGGCGTTTGTCGATACGTGGGGCTGGGGCGAGGCGGCGGAAACGCAACTCGCCGACTTGAAAAGTATGCCGCGCTACACCCACCGGTTGGTCAAGACGGTTCTCGGTTTCGAGAATATTCTCGGCAAGGGAAGTATGTTGGCGTATTTGGTGAATATGGCGACGCGATTTGTCGAAATTTGGCGCGCGTTGAAACCGTCCGGCAGTTTTTATGTCCATTGCGACCCGACGGTTTCGCACTATCTCAAAATTTTATTGGACGCGATTTTCTGCGACCGCGGCGGCGATTTCCGCAACGAAATTATCTGGTGTTACAAATCGCGTCCGCAGTCGAAAAAGTATTTCGGCAAAAAACACGACAGCATTTTTTTCTACACCAAAAGCGATAATTACACTTTCAACTGGGAAGGCATCGCGCGTCCGTTGGCGGCGGAAACGGTCAAAAAATACCGCCTGACCGACGACGCGGGGCGCCGGTATCGCCTTGAAGGACGCGGCATTACCGACAGCCCGATTCGTTCCGCCAAAGACGTTGACCCGCAATGGGAAACGACGCATCCCGAATGGGTGGCGCGCGATTATCTCGACGAAAAAAAAGGCGTGGCGCAAGAGGATTGGTGGCTTATCGACATCATCAATCAAGCCGCCAAAGAACGCCTCGGCTATCCGACGCAAAAGCCGCTCGCGCTGTTGGAGCGGATTATCAAAGCGTCGTCGAACGCGGGCGACACCGTCTTGGACGCTTTTTGCGGTTGCGGCACGACCGTTGACGCGGCGCAGTCGTTGGGGCGGAAATGGATTGGCGTCGATATTACTTACAACTCCGTTTCGCTGATTCAAAAACGGTTGATTGACCGCTACGGCGAGAAAGTTCTCGGCGAAGTGCAACTGTCGGGTATTCCGCAAGACCTCGCCGCCGCGCGGGCGCTCGCGCAAAAACAAGACGACCGGTTGCGCAAAGAATTTGAGAAGTGGGCGATTCTCACCTACGCGAACAATCAGGCGAAAATCAACGATAAAAAAGGCGCGGACGGCGGCATTGACGGCGTCGCCTACACCGCCGCCGGCACGGCGCTGTTTTCGGTGAAGTCGGGCGCGGTTTCGGTGAAGGACGTTCGGGATTTGCGCGGCGTGCTTGACCGCGAAAACGCGGCGGCGGGGATTTTAATCACGCTGAACGAGCCGACGAAAAATATGTTGCAGGAGGCGTCCGCCGCTGGGTTTCTGCCCGACCCGCCGACAATGCGCCTGCCGCAAAAAACGCCGAAAATCCAAATTGTTTCCATTCAACAAATGCTCGACGGGGCGCGGCTGAATTTGCCGTTGCCGGTGCCGGTGTTCAAATCCGCCGCGCGCGCGCGCCAGAAAAATCACCAAGCGGAAATTGGGTTTGAAGAGAATTGAAAGCGAATAAGCGGTTTAAGAATCTTAAAATTCTTAAACACCTTAACCCACTTAATCCAATCCTCCCAAAAGTCAAAAAAATGCCCCCCGACCGTTTTTATCGTCGCGCCGAAAAAGCCGGCTCTTGGTATCCCGCCAACGCCGCCGAGTTGGGCGCGGCAATCGACCATTTTCTCGCGACCGCCGGCGATTACGCCGGCGCGCCGGTCATCGCCGGCGTCGTGCCGCACGCCGGTTTGAGTTTCAGCGGCGCCACGGCGGCGAAAACGTTTGCCGCGTTGCGACAAACCAATCCCGCGGTTAAAACCCTCGTCATTTTCGGCGCGGTGCATACGCAAGCGTTGAAAATTCCGGCGCTGTGGGCGGAAGGCGTTTGGGATTCGCCGCTCGGTCGCGCGGCGGTGGACGCGCCGCTCGCGGCAAAAATCGTCGCCGCCGGTTGGGGCGAAAACAATCCGCAACCGCATTACGGCGACAACGCGATTGAACTACAAATTCCGTTCGTTCGCCGCGCTTTTCCGCAAGCCAAAATTTTGCCGGTTGCCGTGCCGCCGAGCGCGGCGGCGGCGGACTGGGGCGCGCGGTTCGCCGCGTTCGCGCAAAATGAAAATCTGACCGCCGACCTCGCCGTCATCGCCAGCACCGATTTAACCCATTACGGGCGACCGTATGGTTTGACGCCCGTAGCCGGCGCGGCGGCGTTGGAATGGAGCAAAAAAAACGACCGACGCTTGTTGGCGTCGGCGCAAAATTTTGCCGCCGAAAAAATTGTCCCGCAAGCGGCGGCGGAGCAGAGCGCGTGCGGCGCGGGAGCGCTCGCGGCGGCGACGGCTTACGCGCGCGCCCTCGGCGCGACGCCCGCCGAACTCTTGGCGCACACGACCAGTTACGAAGTCCAACCCGCCGGCGAGCCGTCGATGTTTGTCGGCTACGCCGCGTTGGTTTGGCGGCGGGGAAGAGCAATTAACAATTAACAATTCACAATTAACAATTGATTGTAAGGACGCGCTCCGCGCATTTTTAAAATAAACTCCGACAGTAATTGTTAATTGTGAATTGTTAATTGTTAATTGTCTATTCAATCGCCGTGTGGATATAGACGCCGTAGCGCGGCAGGTCGAACAACGGCTCGTGATACGGTTCCATAAATCGTTCGTCGTTGACCGAATTTTGCGCCAACGGCGTGAAATCGGCTTCGAGATACGGCGCGTTTCGCGTCAACAATTTCGCCGTCGCCGCCGCGTCCGTCGCCGCCTGCGCGATATGCGCCTCCTCCGTTAGCGTTACGCCGCGCCCCGCATACACGCCGCTCGCCGAGGTCGCCGCGAAAGTTGCCGGCGTGGTTACCGCCGTAATTATCGAAGTTGCGGGCATCACGATGCTCGCCACCGTTTCGCCGTTTTCCGCCTGCCGCATCGCCATCGTCGCGCCGTTGTAAAAATCCTCGACTTTCAATTGACTGTTGCCCGCTTCGGCAAATTCCACTTCCGGCAACGGCAATGCGTCGGCGCCAAGATTGATGCTACTCGCCGTCTTGACCGGCGCGGCGTTCGCGACGACCGGCGTTGCAATTAAAGTGTTCGGCGCAGTTGCCGGCGCTTCCGCCAATACTGCCGGTTCGGTCGGCGTAACCGGTTTAACCGGCGCGGCGTTCGCGACCACCGCGTTGCTCTCGGCGCGGAGCGTCTCGGCGCGGCGCGTCTCGACGTTGCGCGTCTCGACGTTGCGCGGCGCGGCGTCGAACTGCACCATTCCCGGCACGTCCGCGTCGCCGGCAAATTCTTCCAACGACAGCGCCGGTATTTTCGCCAGAACGGCTTCGTTCACATTTTCCAATTTCACCCGATAGAGGTCTTGGGGCTCCGCGGCAACCGCGGGAGCCGGTATTTTCGCCAAGCCGGCGGCATTTGCCAATTTCACCTGATTTAACCCCGCGTCCTTTTGCCAATCGACGACTTCGGCGAAAGTGTGTTCGGCTTGTCGCGGCGGCACAATCGCGGAAATTTCGCCCTCGACAAACGGCGGCTGAAAATCGACTTGCGCAAATTCCGCCGCGCCGGTTTCGTTAAACAGCGTTTCCATTCGCGCGTCCTGTTGCAACGCCAACTCCTGATAGACGGCGTCGCCGATGGCTTCCGCCACGCCGCCCGCAAGTTCGACGCCCTCTTCGCTCAACAATTTCGCCACGTCGCGGTCGCTGACAAAACGCTGAATTGACCGCGCCGCCGACGTTGTCGCGTCGGCGAATGGCGGCGCGGATCTTTCCGCCGGATTTTCCTTGGCGGGCGTGTCGAAATTTTTCGCAATCTCGCCCACCAACGCGGCGACGCTGTCGCTATCGACGAGCGGGCGACCGGCGGCGGGCGGCGCGATAACGCCGAGTTCCGCCGCGAGCGGTTGGCGATTGGCAATCAACGGCGCGGACAATTCGCCGGCGACCAATTGCGCGATTTGTTGTTGCGCGTCCGCGGCGCGCCGGTAGCCGGACGGCAAATGGCGCGGGAAACTCACGCTTTTCGCGCGGTGTTCGGCGGCGATTTTTTCCAAGTCCAACGCCAGCACTTCCGCCGACATCGCGCCGAGATTTTCATCGGTGGCGGCGGGCGCGACGACCAACACGTCGGCGGACGGATTCGCCTGCCGCGCGAGGTCAATCATATAGCCGACGCGCGCCGCAATCCGCGCCAGCGCTTCGGGGTCGAATTGCGTCATCGCCGCGAGCTCGGTCGCGGCGGGCAAGAACACGTAGGCGTCGGCGCGCGGATAACTCTGCAAGACCTCGCGCACATACCACGTTTCCGCCGTGCGCCAATCGGCGCGGAGCGCGTTGACGACTTCGGCGCCGGTTTGCGCGGCAAACCGCGCGAGCCACGAATTTTCCGCCGCCGCCGAACTGTCGTCGCCGATGACGACGACGGTTTGCTTGACGACGGAAGCGACCGGAAATTTCGGCGCGATTTCATTCCCCGCCGCTACGCCGCCGACGGACAAGCCAAAAATCAACGCCGCCGCGAGCAGTGTTTTTCTGAAAACGACCATCATTTCCCCCCCCTGTGATTTTTACCGGTTAAAGTTGAGCCGTCTGCTTATCGGCAAAAGTTGAGAGCGGACTTTAATGGGAGGGGCGGAATTGATAGTGAGCAGTGGACAGTGAGCAGTGAGCAGATTCACGTTTGCAAGGAGCGGTTAATAGCCGCGTAACCGCAGTTTTTAATTTGCCGTTCTCTTGCCGGCGGCGGTTTAATCGCTATAAACCGGCGCTTCGTTGAGAGGAGGTGATAGTAGATGGTTCGGATGGAATTGAAGTCGAGCGAACCCTTGGACAAGGCGTTGCGGCGGTTCAAAAAATTGTGCAATCGCGAAGGGATTACGCGCGACATTCGCCGCAAAAGCGCTTACGAAAAGCCGAGCGAGGCGAAAAAGCGGGAAAAACGCGAGCAAGAACGCGCGCGCGCGAAACTGCTTCGGCAAGACAGCAAAATCAAAGCGAAAGCCAAGTTGGAGCGCAAAAAAGGCGCCCGCAACGCGAGCGCCCTCCGCGAGGATTTTACGCGGCTGTAAAAACGACTCGGACGGAAACGTCCGAGTTTTTTATTGGGCGAGCGGGTAAGAACAGAGTTTAGAGTTTAGAGTTTAGAGTTGAGTAAAGGTTGCGCTTCGCGCATATTGAAAATAATTCCACCGCTCAACTCTCAACTCTCAACTCTAAACTCTGCGCTCCCGCCTAACCGCGCCAAAAATTCCTCGCCGCTCGGCGTCCGCGTTTCAATCGTAAGGCGACGGCGGGTCGGCGCGACGATTTCGAGCGTAATCGACAGATGTTCCGGCGGCAAAATCGGCGCGAGCATTTGCGCCCATTCGAGCGCGCAAACGCAGTCGGGACGATTGAAAAAATCGGCGAACTCGTCGCCGCCGTCGCGCAACCGGTAAAAATCAAAATGTTCGAGCGTCAAGCCGCGCGCGCCGCGATATTCTTGATGCGTAACGAAAGTCGGACTGGTTACCGGTTCGACAATCGCCAAACCGGCGGCAAGTCCTTGCGTCAGGCACGTTTTGCCCGCGCCCAAATCGCCGGACAGCAAAAACACTTCGCCGCCGCGACACGCCGCCGCCAACCGTTTGCCGAGCGCGCGCGTCTGCGCCGGCGAATTGGTCGTAAATTGTTTTTGCATAAAAATTGTCCGCGAATTTAAGAGCGAAGAAATCGTCCGTGAATTAGACGAATTAAGAGTAAAAGAACTTAACCCGAATTTCACGAAACCGAGCGAAGCGAAGGTTAGTGGGCTTTCCCAATTAGACGAATTAACACGAATTAAGAGCGAAACGAAAGTTAGTGTGTTTTTCCATTTTTTTTATCCGCTCTCTATCTCTGTAATTCGTGTAATTCGCGGACAAAAAAATCTCTCTCTTTTATCTCGCGTAATTCGTGGACAAAATATAACTGTCGCTTTCGCCGACCGTCGCGAAACCGAGCGATTGATAAAGTTTAACGCCCGCGTCGTTGTCGGCGTAAACGTGGACTTCAAGCATTTCGCCGCCCAACGCGGCGAGGTGGCGTCGCAACGCCAGCAAGTTTCGCCGCGCGTAACCGCGGCGGCGGCAAATCGCCGGCGTGCGCACCGCATAGACGGCGTAAATTTCTTTGCCGCAAAATTCCGCGTAGCCGTCCATTCGCGCGTAGGTCGCATACGACAAACCGCGTCCGGCGGCGTCCAATAAAATCTGGCGGGACGGCGTCCAATGACGGGTCGCCACGTCCAACCACTGTCCCGCTTCGGGATATTTTTCGCGGTAAAAATCGGCGGCGAGGTCGTCGTTCGACGCGCGCGACAATGCGCCGCGCATAATCAGCGAGCGCCGTCCGCGCGTAAAACCGGCGGACGCGAATAAATTTTGCGCCGCCGCGTTGCGCCGGTCGATGCCCGACCGCTCCGAGCCGTCGATTAAACCGGCGTAAAACGACGAGTAGGGCCAGCAACCGAGCGCGTCAAAAAACGTCGCGCCGTCGTTGCGCATTTGCGCGAGCGCGGTCTGCAACAACGTTTTGCCGATGCCCTGTCGCCGCCGGTCGGAGCGCGTCATTATCGCTGAAACGACGCCGGCGCGCGGATACGGCGCGACATCGACCACGTCAAAATGAATCATTCCGGCGAGCGTTTCTTTTTCCCACGCCAACCGCAAGCGGCGCGGCTGAAAAAACGGCGCGGCGAGGACGTGGTCGTGAAAAATTTTTTCGGTGAGCGGGAAAAAGCCGAAACACTCGCGCGCCGCGTCGTTCCACAGCGCGACCACGCGCGACAAACAGGCGGGGCGATAGGGGCGAATATCCATTAAAATTTAGACCTGTATCTTCATTGGCGCGAAACTACAATGGGCGAATCAACAATTTACAATTAAAAATTAACAATGGAGGTTGTCGCTTCGCTCCATTATCAATTTCGCTTCGCGAATTCTGAAAATCAAACTCCACAATTGTTAATTGTAAATTGTTAATTGTTAATTTTTACAAAATCCTAACGAAAGGCACTCCAATGGCAAAAGCCAAAAACAAGGACGAGGTCAAAGAGGACGCCGGCGGCAAAATGAAAGCGCTGGGGCATACGTTGGACGAAATCGGCAAACGTTTCGGCAACGAGGCGATTCGCAAACTCGGCTCCGATTACAAAGTCGAGTGCGAGGTTATCAGCACCGGCTCGCTGGCGCTCGACGCGGCGATTGGCGTCGGCGGCGTGCCGCGCGGACGCATCATCGAATTTTACGGACCGGAAAGTTCCGGCAAAACGACGCTCGCCCTGCAAGTGCTGGCGAACGCCCAAAAAAGCGGCGGCGTCGGCGCGTTCATCGACGCCGAACACGCGCTCGACCCGCTCTACGCGCGGCGGCTCGGCGTCAACCTCGACGAACTCTTGGTCAGCCAGCCGGACAGCGGCGAGCAGGCGCTCGACATCGCCGAGTTGTTGACTCGCTCCGGCGCGGTGGACGTGATTGTGATTGACTCGGTCGCGGCGCTGACGCCGCAGGCGGAACTCGACGGCGAAATGGGCGACTCGCATATGGGCTTGCAGGCGCGGCTGATGAGTCAGGGCTTGCGGAAACTCACCGGCATCTGCAAAAAATCGAACACGACCATTCTCTTCATCAATCAGATTCGGATGAAAATCGGCGTGATGTTCGGCAATCCCGAAACGACGACCGGCGGCAACGCGCTGAAATTTTACGCCTCGCTCCGCTTGGACATTCGCCGCGTCGGGGCGGTGAAAAAGGGCGAGGAAACGATTGGCAATCAGGTCAAAGTGAAGGTGGTCAAAAACAAAGTCGCGCCGCCGTTTCGCACGGCGAATTTTGACATTATGTTTAACAAGGGCATCAACGCGACCGGCGAATTGATTGACCTCGGCGCCGAGCATAACATTCTGGGCAAAAGCGGCTCGTGGATTAACTACGGCGACACGCGCATCGGACAAGGGCGCGACAACGCGATGGCGTATTTAGACAGCCACCCCGAAATGCGCGCGGAAATCAACCAAAAACTCCGCGACAAACTGCTAAACGGCGATGTCGGCTTTGACGACCTCGCGGCGCCGGACGCCGAAGAAGAAAACGGCGAAGACAATTAACAATTAACAATTCACAATTAACAATTGAGGAGTTAATTATCAAAATTTCGCGAAGCGATTTTTAATTGTCAAACTCCACCATTGTTAATTGTTAATTGTTAATTGTGAATTGTGAATTATGAATTGTCCTCTTATCAACCTCACCGCCGCGGACGCGGCGGAAAAAACTTTGTCCGTCTTGCAACGCGGCGGCATTGTCGCCGTGCCGACCGACACCGTTTATGGTTTGTGCGGACGCGCCGACTCCGCGGTGGCGTTGGCGCGTCTGCGGCAAATCAAAAGCCGCGAACCGGAAAAACCGTTTCAGATTTTGCTTGCCGATTTCGCCGAAGTGAAAAAATTTGCCGTCGTCGAGCCGTCCGTCGCCGAGATTTTAGCGCGGCATTGGCCCGGCGCTCTGACGGCAATTCTGCCCGCGCTTCTCCCGTCCGCCGCGTCGCCGGTTATATCGAGTAATACCGTCGGGATTCGTCTGCCGGATTTTCCGTGGTTGCAAGCGTTGTTGCGAAAATTGCCGAGCGGTCTCGCCGCCACCAGCGCCAATCGCCACGGCGCGCCGCCGGCGCGAGTTGCCGCCGGCATCGCCGCGGCGTTCGGCGATGAAATTGATTTAATCGTGGACGGCGGCGAACTCGCCGGCGCGGCTTCCACCGTCGCGCTCTTTACCGGCGGCGGCGTCAAAATTTTGCGACAAGGCAAAGTTAGAGTTCAGAGTTGAGAGTTTAGAGTTTAGAGTTGAAAAAGTGGTTGCGCTTCGCGCATCTTAAAAATAAAACTCCACTCTCTAAACTCTCAACTCTTAACTCTAAACTCTAAACTTTCAAAGGAGAAATCTTATGCACCAGACCGCACCTATCGCCGACGGCATTTATTGGGTCGGCGCCAGCGACCGCCGCCTCGCGCTGTTTGAAAATGTTTTTCCCATTCCGCGCGGCGTGTCCTACAACGCCTATCTCGTTCTCGACGAAAAAACCGTGTTGCTCGACACCGTCGATAAATCCGTGAGCGCCGTTTTTTACGAAAATTTGCGGTTTCTCCTCGACGGGCGCCAACTCGACTACGTCATCGTCAATCACGTCGAACCCGACCACGCCGCTAATCTCGGCGAATTGACGTTGCGCTATCCCGAAGTCAAAATCGTCGGCAACGCGCTGACGTTGGAAATGCTTCAACGCTTTTTTGATTTTTCGCATTTCAATTACGACTTCGCCGCCAACGCCGTTACCGTCAAAGAAGGCGACACGCTCGCCGCCGGCAAACACGCCTTCACTTTTGTAATGGCGAAAATGGTGCATTGGCCCGAAGCGATGGTAACCTATGAAACCACCGCGAAAATTCTGTTTTCGGCGGACGCCTTCGGGACTTTCGGCGCGCTGAACGGCAATCTTTTCGCCGACGAAGTGAATTTTGAGCGCGACTGGCTCGACGACGCGCGGCGCTATTACACCAACATCGTCGGCAAATACGGCAATCAGGTGCAGACCCTGCTCGACAAGGCGGCGAAACTCGACCTCGCGATGATTTGCCCGTTGCACGGTCCGCTGTGGCGCAAACATCTCGGCTGGTTCATCGACAAATATCAACGGTGGAGCAGTTACACGCCGGAGGATAACGCCGTGTTGATTGCCTACGCTTCGGTGTATGGCGGCACGGAAAACGCCGCGCAAATTCTCGCGGCGGCGCTGGCGCGAAAGGGCGTCCGCGATATTAAGATGTATGACGTGTCGAACACGCATCCGTCGGTCATCGTCGCCGAGGCGTTCCGGTGCAGTCATTGGGTTTTCGCTTCGACGACTTACAACGCCGGAATTTTTTGCAATATGGAAACGGCGTTGCTCGATCTCGCGGCGCACAATTTGCAAAACCGCCAAGTCGCGCTCGTCGAAAACGGCTCGTGGGCGCCGACCGCCGGCAAGTTAATGCGCGACATTTTTGCCGGAATGAAAAATATCACGGTGTTGGACGGCGCGGTGTCGCTGAAATCGGCGGCGCGGGACAGCGACCGCGCGGATTTGGAAAATTTGGCGGACGCGCTCGCCGCGTCGCTGACGCCGCCCGTCCGCCGCGACGCGAAGACCTCGCTCGTGCAAAACGAAGTGTTTTTCAATATCAGTTACGGCTTATACGTGCTGACGGCGAAAGACGGCGAGAAAGACAACGGTTGCATCATCAACACGCTGACGCAAATCACCGACAACCCGAAGCGCGTGTCGATTGCGGTCAACAAACAGAACTACACGCACGCGCTGATTATGCAAACCGGCGTGTTCAACGTGTCGATTCTGCACACCGACGCGCCTTTCGCCGTTTTCCAGCGCTACGGTTTTCACAGCGGGCGCGACACGAACAAGTTCGCCGGCGCCGCGGTCAAGCGGAGCGCCAACGGTTTGATTTACGACGATATTTACGCCAACGCTTTCTTGTCGGGGAAAGTGGTCGAGTCGCGCGACTACGGCACGCACACGGTTTTTGTGGCGGAAATTACGGAGGCGGGCGTTATCGCCAGCATACCGGCGATGACTTATGCGTATTATTTCGCCAATGTGAAACCGCAACCGCCGGTGACGGGCGTGAAAAAAACGGGCTACGTCTGTAAAATTTGCGGCTACATTCACGAGGGCGAAACATTGCCGCCGGACTTCATCTGCCCGCTCTGCAAACACGGCGCGGCGGACTTTGAAAAGTTGTAGAGTTGAGAGTTGAGAGTTGAGAGTTCGCGCTCTTAAAAACTGGTGTTATGCGGTTGATTGTTTTGATAATTTATTCCGACAGTCGCCCTGAAAGGGCGCAATATATTAGCCCAGGGTAAGCGACACGCTCTATCGTCGCGCCACCCTGGGTAAAGACGGCGCGAAGCGCCAACCGAAATTGGACGGTTCGCCGCGTTTTGGCGAACCGCTCTCGCCGCCG
>JAISJR010000078.1 GCA_031261425.1 Planctomycetota bacterium | reverse complement strand
AATATATCAGCCCAGGGTAAGCGGCGACGCTCTATCAGCCGCGCCACCCTGGGTAAAGACGGCGCGAAGCGCCATCCGAAATTGGACGGTTCGCCGCGTTTTGGGCGAACCGCTCTCGCCGCCGGAGGCGGCGTTTGCCGCCGCAAACCGCGCGGCGGGACTGTCGGATGGTTTTATCAATCAATCGCTACCCAGGGTGGCGGCGCGAAGCGCGCGCGCCTTACCCTGGGCTAATATGTTTCGCCCCGTTGGGGCGGCTGTCGGAGTTTTGATTATCAAAGATTCGTTTCGCGCGCGCTTGCGGATTTGCCAATAAAAAATCCATCACTACCAACTAAAAACTCGCATTTATTTACTTCTCTAACTCGAAAAACCATGTCAAACCTCATCTTTTATCTTTGGCTGTGTTACTTGGTCGGGTCGTTGCCGTTCGGCTTGTTCGCCGGTTTTTGCGCCGGTCTCGACATTCGCCAAGCCGGTAGCGGCAATATCGGCTTCACCAACGTTTTGCGCGTTTGCGGCTGGAAATTCGGGTTGCCGGTGTTGTTTTTAGACGCGCTGAAAGGTTTTGTCGCGGCGTATTGGTTGGCGCATTGGTTTCTTGCCGGCGACCCGGCGTTGCCGTTTCACCAAGTATTGGGCGGCTTGCTCGCGGTCGTCGGGCATAGTTTTCCGGTCTGGCTAAAGTTTCACGGCGGCAAAGGCGTCGCGACCGGCGCGGGCGTGGCGGCGGCGGTGATTCCGTTGCCGTTGTTGGTCGCGCTGATTGTTTGGCTGAGCGTGGTCGCGTTGACGCGCTATGTGTCGCTCGGCTCGTTGGGCGCGGCGGTGGCGACCATCACGGCGCAAATCGTCTGCACGTGGGGCGCCGTTTTGGCGCGGGAAAATTTACCGGCGCTGTTTCTCGCGGTGGCAATCGTCGCTATCGTCTTCCTGCGCCACCGCGCCAATATCGCCCGCCTGCGCCGCGGCACGGAAAACAAAATTTCTTTCGCGCGTTCGTCCACGAAAACGAGAGCAAGAGATTTGTCCACGAATTAACACGAATTAGCACGAATTAAACCGATTTTCACGAAACCGAGCAAAGCGAAGGTTAGTGTGCTTGCCAAATTTTTTGTTTCTCACAGAGCCACAGAGGCACAGAGACAGGAAAGAGAAAAAATAAAGAGTTAAACTTTATTTTGTTTTTTCTCTGTGGAACTCTGTATCTCTGTGGCTCTGTGAAAAATCTCTTGCTCTTAATTCGTGTTAATTCGTCTAATTCGTGAGAATTCGTGGATAATCTCTTTTTTTTACGGTGAAACTCGCAAACCCCAAAAGGCGCCCAATATGCCGGAAACCGTTTACTACGACGCCGCGCTCGGCGTGGTTCACAATTTGGACCCGGTGTTGTTTTCGCTCGGTTCGTTGCAGATTCGCTATTACGGCGTGATTTTCGCGCTCAGTTTGCTCGCGGCGTTTTATCTGTGGCAATGGCAAATGCGGCGCGGCAACTATCCGCAAAAAACGATTGACGCGATTATCGTCTATGGCGTCGTCGGCACGATTGTCGGCGCGCGGTTGGGGCATTGTTTATTTTACGAGTGGGACGTGTATCGCGCCGACCCGTGGCGCATTTGGTATTTTTGGGAAGGCGGGCTCGCCAGCCACGGCGCGGCGGCGGGGATTTTATTGGCGCTCGGCGTCTATGCGTGGCGCTATCGCCTCAACTATTGGGAAATGACCGACCGCTTCACGTTCAGCGCGGCGATTGCCGCCGCCGGCGTGCGCGTGGGGAATTTTTTCAATTCGGAAATCGTCGGGCGGATTACGGACTTCGCGGGCGGCGTCCGTTTCGTCCGCTACGATTTAGGCGCGTTGCCGCCGGCGGCGCGCGAGGCGGTCGATGCGCCCTTGCGGCATCCGTCGCAAATTTACGAATTTTTAATGGCGCTAGCGATTTTGGCGTGTTTGTATTTTGCCGACCGCTGGGCGGGCGGGGAAAAACGTCCGCGCGGAATGTTGCTCGGCTTATTTTTCGGTTTGTATTTTGCGGCGCGGTTTAGCGTGGAATTTTTCAAGGAATACCAAACCGATTTGCGCGCCGCGCAGGGGCTGACGATGGGGCAATACTTGTCCATCGTCCCGTGCCTGCTCGGCTGGGCGTTATTCGCTATTGCGTGGCGGCGGCGCAATACGGAAATTAAAAATTAAAAATTACAAATTAAAAACGGCGGAGTTTGCTTTTCAAATCGCGCAAGCGTCCACTGTCCACTGTCCACTGTCCACTGTCCACTGTCCACTGCCCACTATCAACTCTATTAAATTTACGGGCGCTTTTCGTCGATATGAAAGAATAATTCTATTTGGCGCGGTCGCGCTTTCGGGTCGGTGTCGAGGTGGGCTATGGATGATATTGGTCAGGACGATATTGATAAATTGCTCAACAATGCGATGAACGCCGGCAACGACAGCGGCACCGCTAATCAGGACGACATCGACGCGCTCCTTGCCGCCGCCGCCGGCGACACTACCGCGCCCGCCGCTTCTGCCGCGCCCGCGCCCGCCGCTTCCGCCGCCGACAGCGGCACCGCCAGCCAAGACGACATTGACGCGCTCCTCGCGGCGGCATCCGCGCCCGCGCCGGCGAAGTCCGCCGCGACTGCCGACAATAGCACCGCGAGCCAAGACGATATTGACGCGCTTCTTGCGGCGGCATCTGCGCCCGCGCCCGCCGAATCCGCATCTTCCGCCGACAGCGGCACCGCCAGCCAAGACGATATTGACGCGCTCCTCGCGGCGGCGTCCGCGCCCGTGAAGTCCGCCGCGCCGGCGCTAGCGGTTTCTTCCGCCGTCGTCGTCGATGACGCCACCGTCGGTCAGGACGATATTGACGCTCTGCTCGCGGCGGCGTCCGCCGACGCCGCGTCGCCGCCGGTCAATGACGCGCCCGCCGGTCAGGACGACATTGACGCTTTGCTCGCGGCGGCGTCCGCCGACGCCGCGTCGCCGCCGGTCGATGACACGCCCGCCGGTCAGGACGATATTGACGCGATGTTCGCGGCGGCGGACGCTCCGGCAAAACCGGCGGCTCCGGCGGAGACCTCGCTCGACGAAATCGACGGTTTATTAAAAAAATCCGGCGCGGAATTTGCCGCCACGACCGCCACGGTCACGCCGCCCGCGCCCGCTCCGACTCCAACTCCGCCCGCGCCGCCCGCGCCCGCGCCGGCAAGCCAACCCGCGCTTCGCGTCGCGCCCAGCGAATTGCCGCGACCGCCGGAATTGACCGCCGACCAAATCGCTTCGTTGCAAAATTCCTTGGCGTTGTCCGGCAGTTCCGGCGAGGTCGAAAGTATCGCCGGACAAATTTCCGAATTGTTGGGGCAACTGTCCGAACGCTCGCGCCGCTATCAATCGGCGTGGCTCGCCGCCGACCAGCAGGCGCGCGAACTCCGTTATCTCCACTCGGTCGGCGAGCAAAAAGTCGCCACGCTCGCGGCGGAAAAAGAAGGCGCGTTGCAGGAAGCCGACGCGATGCGCAAACAGTTCAGCCGTAGCGAAGGCGAAAAAATCGCGGCGAACGAGGCGCAACGGACGGAAATCGCGGCGTTGCAATCGCGGATGCGCGAGCAGGAATCGCGCAATCAAATGTTGCTTAGCGAAATCGCCACGCTGAAAGACGAAATCGAGCGGGTGCATAATTCCGCGACCGGCGCCGATTTGGAAAGCCGCCGCGCCCGTTTTGACGTGGAGCGAATGACCGGCGAATTAAATTCCGAGCGGCAGGAGCGCTCGCGTTTGACGCGCGCCCTCGAAAATCGCGAAAAAGAATTGCAGGCGATGCAGGCGCAAGCCGCCGGACACGCTTCGACGTTGTTTCTCGACGAATTACACCGCTTGGTGCGTCGCTTGGAAAGCGAACTCGATTTGCGCAACCGCGCGGCGAACGAAGCGCTCGCCGTTTTTGACCGGATGGAATTTACGCCGGAAATGCAGATTTACGCCGCGACCTTGCGCAGTTCGCTTTGCGCCGCGTCCGGTTTAAGCCCCGACGAAAACGACGCGCTCAAAGCCCTCGACGGCGCGGGCGAGCGCCGCGCTATCGCGCCGCTCGAACCGGCGGTCGCGCCGGGCGAGGACACGTTTATCAAAGCGCTGACCCGCTACGATTTCGCCAAAGCGTCGGCGATTGCCAGCGCGCTCATGCGCGCCGGCAATCAATCGCCCTACGCCTGTATGAAAGAAATTTATCGGTCGGACGCGCTGAAACACCCGGAAATCAGCGCGTATCTTAACGAGTTGGCGTCGCTGTTGCGCGGCATAAAAAGTTTGCAGGAGGCGAGCGACCGCAGTCGCGGGCGGGAAGGCGAGCAGACCGAAAAAATGTTGGTGATGATGTTTGATTTGTTGCACACCTTGGTGCGCCTGAAATTGGTCGGGCGCGGCACGCCGGCGATTTGGGAATTTTTCCTCGAATTGCGCGGGCGGTTTAGTTTCCTCACTTCCGACCGCCAATGGCAGGAATACCGCGATAAAATTCTCACGCGCAAGGTCTCCGCCGCGGCGTAACGATTTTCCAAAATAGATAAAAAACGGCAGGCAACGAACGCGCAGTTTGTTGCCTGTTTTGCTTCGGTATCCACAATTTAGGGCTTTCTGGTTTATAAGTTCGTTAAGGGTTTTAAGAATCTTAAGATTCTTAAAACCCTTAAAATTCTTATCGGTTCTTATGCCCTTGCCCGACAACGAAATCATTGCCGCGACCGCGCGGGAGGTCTTGCGCGACCCGCAATACGCGACCGCGGCGCGACCGGAACAAATGCTGTTTTCGCGTTATCTCGCGCAAGCGTTGGACGCGGCGTTCAATTGGTTGCGCCCGTGGCTGGAGCGGGCGCAGGCGTTTTCGGAAAATTCGCCGGCGCTGTATTACGTCGCGGTCGGCGTTTGCCTGTTGCTCTTGTTCGGCATCGGCGCGGATTTGGTTTATTCGCTCTATCTCGCCGCCCGCCGCCGGCGCGTCGAATTGTCGCTGACGGCGAGCGGCAAGACCTGCACGGCGGCGGATTATCTCGCGACCGCGCAAGCCGCCGCCGAGCGCGGCGATTATCTCACATCGCTACGCGCCGTATTTCAGGCGACGCTCTGGCGGCTCGACCGCGGCAAAATTCAACCGGCGACGACCAATCGCCAATATCTGCGCCGCTTTGCCCGCACCGCCGCCGAGACGCCGCTTCGCGCCTTGGTTAATTTACTCGACCGCAAATGGTATGGCGGCGAGCCGTGCGCGCGCGCCGACTGGCAAACGGCGCAAGCCGCCGCCGAGGAAATCGCGGAATTTATCGCCGCCAACCATCATCAGGAACAAGAGATTCGTCCACGAATTAGCACGAATTAACACGAAACCGAACGAAGCGAAAGTTAGTGTGATTTCCCAATTAAGAGCCAGGGATACGCGCAAAAAAAAGAGACCCCACGAATGAACACGAAAAGAACTTAACACGAATTAACACGAATTAGACGAATTAACACGAATTTTTTTTGTCCGTTTTCCGGCTCTTTAACTTCGTGTAATTCGTGTAATTCGTGGACAAAAAAATTTCTCTCTTTTACTCGTAAAAATTCGCGTCTTTTGGTTGACTGCGTAAGTCGAGTTATTTATTCGTTTTTTCTCTGTGTCTTTGTGCCTCTGTGAGAAAAAAATTTGTGAGAATTGGTTTAATTCGTGCTAATTCGTGGATAAGTTTTTTTTAGTGAAGGAATCGACTTATGGACACCTATCGTTTGGAAATTGCCGTCAAAGACGCGCGCGACGAAACGCTCGCCCGCGAACTACGCGGGTTTAATTTGCCCGACCTCGCCGCCGTGCGCGAGATTCGCGTTTATACCGTCGCCGGCGATTTTTCGCTCGCCGACGCCGCCCGCGCCGCCCGCGAATTTTTCGCCGACGCCGTCGTCGATATTTTCGCCGTCAACGCCGCCGTGTTGGACGAGACCGGACAAACGATTCTCGAAATCCGCCGCAAAAACGGCGTGATGAATCCCGCCGAACAATCCATCAAACGCGGCTTGCAACAATTAGGACTGCGCCCCGACTGGGTGCGCCAAAGCCGCAAATATCTGCTGGCGTGGCGCGGGACGCCGGACTTGGCGCCGCTGAAAAACGCCGTCGAAAAATTGCTCGCCAACGTCGTCATCGAAGAATTTTTTATCGACGAAAACGCGCCGAGTCAAAAACCGGTCGCCGCGCCTTACGTTTTCAAAAAGGTCTCGGTGCCGCTCGCGGCGCTGAACGACGACGAATTAGTCGCGTTGTCGCGGCGGCAACAACTGTATATGTCGCTCGCCGAAATGAAGCGGGCGCAACAATACTTCGCCGAACTCGGACGCGACCCGACCGACATCGAACTCGAAACCGTCGCGCAAACGTGGAGCGAACACTGCGGGCATAAGACGTTCAAGGGACTGATTAACTATACCGACGCGACGACGGGCGAAACGCGGGTCATCGACAATTTGCTGAAAAGCACCGTCGCGCAAGTAACGCGGGAATTGTCGCCGGAATGGTGTTGGTCGGTGTTCGTCGATAACTCCGGCGTCATCGAATTTACGCCGGAAATGGGCGTCGGCTTCAAGGTCGAAACGCACAATCACCCGTCGGCAATCGAACCCTACGGCGGCGCGGGCACGGGCATCGGCGGCTGTATTCGCGACCCGATGGGAACGGGACTCGGCGGGCAACCGATTATGAACACCGACATTTTTTGTTTCGGTCTGCCGGATTTGCCCGACGACCAAACGCCGCGCGGCTGTTTGCACCCGCGCCGGATTATGAACGGCGTCGTCGCCGGCGTGCGCGATTACGGCAACCGGATGGGCATCCCGACCGCCAACGGCGCGTTGCTGTTCGACGAGCGCTACACCGGCAATCCGCTCGTTTTTTGCGGCAATCTCGCGCTCATTCCGAAAAAATACGCGACGCGGCGGCGTCCCGTTAGCGGCGAACTCGTCATCGTCGTCGGCGGCGGCACCGGACGCGACGGGATACACGGCGCGACGTTCAGTTCGGTCGAACTCGACGAAAATTCCGAAATGGTGTCGTCCGGCGCGGTGCAAATCGGCAACCCGATTGAGCAGAAAAAAGTCCTCGACTTTTTGCTCCGCGCCCGCGACGCCGAATTGTATTCCGCCCTGACCGACTGCGGCGCGGGCGGATTGTCGTCGGCGGTCGGCGAAATGGGCGAAGAGTGCGGCGTCGAGGTCGATTTAGACCAAGCGCCGCTGAAATACGCCGGTCTGAATTACACCGAAATTTGGATTTCCGAAGCGCAGGAGCGAATGGTTATTGCCGCCGCCGAAGCGAATTTGGCGGCGCTCCGAAAATTGGCGGACGAGGAAAATGTAACGCTCGCGGTCATCGGCAAATTTCGCGCCGATAAAAAATTGCGGTTGCGTTATCAGGGCGAGTCCGTCGGCGAACTCACGATGGATTTTCTGCACGACGGCTGTCCGCGCCGGACGCTGACGGCGAAATGGGAAGCGCCGAATTTGTCCGAGCCGGTCCTGCCGGACGCCGTCAACTACGGCGCCGTGCTGAAAAAAATACTCTCCGCGTGGAATGTTTGCTCGAAAGAGTGGGTTATCCGGCAATACGACCACGAAGTGCAGGGCGCGTCGGTCATCAAACCGCTCGGCGGCGCGGCGCACGATTCGCCGAACGACGCGGCGGTTATCGCGCCGCTGTTGGGGCAGACGACGGGGTTGGCGGTGGCGAACGGCATCAATCCGAAGTATTCCGACCTCGACCCGTATTGGATGGCGGCGAACGCGATTGACGAGGCGCTCCGCAATATCATCGCCGTCGGCGGGTCGCTCGACCGGTGCGCGCTACTCGACAATTTTTGCTGGGGCAATTGCGACAAGCCCGACCGGCTCGCGGGTTTGGTGCGGGCGGCGCAGGCGTGTTACGACATCGCGAAAATTTACGGCGTGCCGTTTGTGTCGGGCAAGGACTCGCTGAACAACGAATACGGCGTCGGCGAGCGGACCATTTGTATTCCGGGGACGTTGCTGATTAGCGCGATGGCGGTTCTGCCGGATTGCCGCCGCGCGGTGTCGGCGGACTTGAAAAACGGCGGCAATTATTTGTATATCGTCGGCGACACCCGCAACGAACTCGGCGGTAGTCATTTTTACGCGACGCTCGGCGTCGTCGGCAAGAATGTGCCGGTCGTCAACGCCGTAGCGAACAAGAAAATTTTCACGGCGCTGGCGGCGGCAACGGCTACGGGTTTGTGCAAGAGTATGCACGATTGCGCGGAAGGCGGCTTGGCGGTGGCGGCGGCGGAAATGGCGTTCGGCGGCGGCTTGGGCGCGACGCTCGATTTATCGAATTTGCCGCCGGTTCTCGCCGGCGAATTGACGACGGCGCAAGCGCTGTTCAGCGAAAGTTCGGGGCGGCTGTTGGTCGAGGTTACGCACGCCGACGCCTACACCTTCGAGCAATTGATGAAGCGGCACGGCGCTCCCTGCACCCATATCGGCGGCGCGACGTTGGCGCCGGAATTGCGCGTCTATGACGCGAAAAAGAATTTGGTGATGAGCGAAAACATCGGCGACCTCAAAGCCGCGTGGCAGGAAAAGAGCAGAGTTGAGAGTTTAGAGTTGAGAGTTTAGAGAGAGTGGAGTTTTATTTTTAAGCCGCGCGAAGCGCGACAAACTTTCAACTCTGAACTCTGAACTCTGAACTCTAAACTCTCAACTCTAAACTCTAAACTCTAAATATGTTCGCTCCTCTCGCTCCCGCCCGTTTTTACGCGCTTGTCGCGAATTCGCTGAGCAATCATTGCGGCGAGGATTTTCTTGCCGCCGTCGTGCATCGCCCCGCGAACGACCGCGCGCGCTTCGCCGAAATTTCCCGTTTTCAGCAACGTTTCGCGGCGCGCGCCGATGACGAAGAATCAATTCGCGCCGCGCTCGCGGCAATCGCCGCGGCGGCGCAACGGGACGCCGCGCAAATTATCGCCGTAATAAATGCGTTTGCGGAAAACGTGTGCGGCGCCGCGCCGGTTTGCCGGTCTTGCGAATTGCAAAAACACTGCGCTTTTCACAACGCGCCGCGGCAGAACGTCAAGCCGCTAAATTTGAACGAGCGCTTGGCGCAACGGCTTGATTTGGCGGACGAAGAATTTTTGGCGCTCCTTCTCGGCGGCGACAAACCGAAGGAGAAGGACTGGGAAGCGGCGCGGCATCTTAAAGAACATTTCGGCGCATTGCGGGAAATTTTCACCGCCGGTTTTTACGAGTTCAGCCGCCTGCAAAAAATTTCCGCCGGCGCGGCGACGCGCTTGGCGGCGGTGTCGTCGTTGTTGCAAAAATTGGCGGCGGCGCGCGCCGTGTTGCGACCGCCGATGCGCGCGGCGGCGGATTTTTATCATTTTTATCGCGACTTTTTCCGCGCGCAAAAAGAGGAAAATTTTCTCGTGGTTACGCTCAATCAAAAGAACGCCGTGTTGAGCGACGACTTGGTTATCAAAGGCGCGTTGACGCAATTTATGTTGACGCCGCGCGAGGTCTTCGCGCGGGCGATTCGCGACAACGCCGTCGCCGTGGCGTTTTTGCACAATCACCCCTCCGGCGACAGCGCGCCGTCCGCCGCCGACCGCGCCACCACGGCGACGCTCGCCGCCGCCGCGAAAATCCTGCATCTGCGCGTGCTTGACCACCTCATTATCGGCGACGACAATTATTTCAGTTTCGCCGAACAAGGACTGCTGTGAGCAATTAACAATTCACAATTCACAATTAACAATTTTGAGAACAGAGTTGTTCGACAACAATTGTTAATTGTAAATTGTGAATTGTTAATTGATTTCAAAAATGCCCAAAAAACGCTCTCCCGCCGCCGCCCCCAAATCGTCCCCCGTCGCCGACCGCGTGCGGTGGCAAGCGGGGACGATGGTGTATCCGGCGCCGGCGGCGCTCGTCAGTTGCGGCAATCGCGAGACCGGCTTCAACCTCATCACCGTCGCCTGGACCGGCAACGTTTGTTCCGCGCCGGCGCAGTGTTACATCTCGGTGCGACCGGAGCGTTACAGTTATCGTTTAATCAAAGAGACCGGCGAGTTTGCCATTAACCTGACGACGGCGGCGTTGGCGCGCGCGGTCGATTGGTGCGGCGTGAAATCGGGGCGGGATTTCGATAAATTCAAGGAATGTAATTTGACGGCGCAACCGGCGTTTAGCATCGGCGCGCCCGTCGTCGCCGAGTCGCCGCTGGCGATTGAATGTCGCGTCAAACAGATTATTCCGCTCGGCGCGCACGCGATGTTTCTCGCGGAGGTCGTCGCGCTGAACGCCGCCGGAAAATTGCTCGACCGCGAGCAGTCCTTCGATTTGGCGTCCGCGCAACCGTTGGTGTATTTGCACGGCAAGTATTACGCGCTCGGGCGACCGGTCGGCTATTTCGGCTTCTCGGTCGCCAAAAAGAAGAGAGTTAAGAGTTGAGAGTTTAGAGTTGAGAGGGATTAGAACCTATCCTGTTATCAACGAGCGTCGTCCCGATAGGGGACGCAGTCCCGTAGGGACGAAATGTCGGTAGAAAAAGCCGCCCGAAAAAAATCCGTCCCGTAGGGACGGAATGTTGGTTAGTGATAATTAGACCGGCATTGCATCCCTAACGGGACGCGACTTTATGGCGGGCGGCGTTTCTACCGACAGATTGCCCCTAACGGGGCAAACAGCCGATTGGTTCGATATTCGGATAGGTTCTAAATAATGCGCGAAGCGCATCCGCCTCTAAACTCTCAACTCTGAACTCTGAACTCTGAACTCTCTCCGCCGCTCACGGTTTGATAGGCGTCGTCTTCAAAGCGCAGGCAACACATCAGGCGTCCGCAATGTCCGCTGATTTTATTCGGGTCTAACGTGGCTTTTTGCGTTTTCGCCATTCGCATCGTTACCGGTTCCAAATCGCGCAAAAAGACGCGGCAACAGAGTTCGCGTCCGCACCGTTCATAGTCGGACAACATCCGCGCCTCGTCGCGCACGCCGATTTGTTTCAACTCAATGCGCGTGCGAAAGCGCCGCGCCAAGTCCTTCACCAACTCGCGGAAGTCCACGCGCCCGTCGGCGACAAAATAGAAAATGATTTTTTCGCCGCTCAACAAATGCTCGGTCGCCACGACTTTCATCGGCAGACCGCGTTCCGCGACGGCTTCGCGGCATTGATTTTTCTCGTCCGCCTCGCGTCCGGCGAGATGCGTCAGCATATTCCGGTCGCTTTCGGAGAAGCGGCGCGTAACGTAGCCGCAAATTTGGTCGTCGGGGGCGAGCGGCGCGGGCGCGGTTAAAATTTCGCCGTGGTCGCCGCCGCGCGGACTTTTGGTAACGACGAAGTCGCCGCGCTGTAAATCGGCGAGGTCGGTGGCGAAAAGTTCCTGATTGCCGGTGTAGCCGTAGCGCACGGTCGCTTTCAATTTCAGCGCCGGCGGAATGTCGGGAATCGTCAGCAACGGGCGGCGCGCGGTCTTGCACGCTTTGTCGCAGTTGCCGCAGTTGGCGGGAGCGTCGGGCATAGAGAGTCCTTTTTTAGCGGCGATGAACTAACGGTGAAAATAAAACGCGGCAACTATAAACTAACCACCGCCGACTGCCAACTCATTGTCGGGCTAAATCCCATTTCTTTTTTTTTGACCGCCGCCGCCGCTTCCCGCGCCTTAAACTCCTTAATCCCTTAAAATCCTTATCGCTTTTTATCGCTTCGCCAATCGCCGCGAAGCGGCAAAGCATAACAGCCCAGCCCAAAGGAAAATCGGCTCTTTGATTTTCCGGCGGGCTGGGTTAGCGTTGTCGAAAAACGTCGGCGCCCTGTAAGGGCAATGGAAATTTTTGCATTGCCCTTAACAGGGCGCGCAATTTATTGGCGACTTTTTACCCAGCGCGTTGCGCTGGGCTGTTACGCACCGCCCCTGCGGGGCGATTAGTTGAGCGCTTGCGTTGCTTAAACTCCTTATCGCTTCTTATCGCTTTAATTTTTTCATCTTTCCGGCGAAAATTGCGGGGTAAATTATTGCGCCCCCCCCCGTAAATTTAATTCGCGGCAAAGAAAAAGAGGAAAATATTTTTAAGAAAGCGTTGAAAGATTTTAAGTTTTTTACGGCGATTAAGGTTTTTAAGAATCTTAAAATTCTGAAGAATCTTAAAAACCTTGGCGGTTTTTTTTAAGGCGTTTAAGTTTTTTAAGAATCTTAAGAATCTTAAGCAACTTAAAATCCTTAGCGGTTCTTATTTTTTCACGCTTTTTTTCTCACACAGAGGAGGGATGGCTATGAGTTTGGCATCGAAGATTTACTGCGTGGTGGCGTTGCTGATTGCCGTGGCGCTCGGTATCGCGGGACTGGGGATTTATTCGCTCAACAACCTGTCCGAAAAAATGGAGCACAGTTCGCTGACGGCGCAACGCTTAGGCGTGTTGTCGAGAATTGGCGACGAGTTGTGGAAGCAGGTCAGCGATATTAAAGACCTCGTGATGTCCACCGACGAAAACGAAATGGCGAAAATTAAAACGCAACAATTCGCCGCGAATGACGAAGTGATGAAAAAAGTGACGGCGGAATACGACACTTATCTACCGCCGAACGCGGGCGCCGAATTCACCGGACGAATGCCGAAAGTTCGCGCCCAGTGGGATAAATATCTCGCGATATTGAACCGCGTCGCCGATTTTTCGATTCAAAACACCAAAGCCAAGGCGGAGCGGTTACTCGTCGAAATCTCCGGCATTTACACCAACGTTGACGACAACCTCGCCAAATTCGTAAATATCAATGAAGCCGAAGTCGAAAGAATCAACGACGCCGACGAATTAACCGCGTTGTCGAAGCGCACCATCCTCGTCAATAAATTGCGCGTGCGCCTACTGAAATCACAGGTGATTATGGCGAATATCAACGCCTCGTCGGACGCGAAAGCCACGGACGCCTATGTTAAAGAGGGCGACGAGACGATGAAAGAAGCGTATGCTTTCGTCGAGGAACTAATTTCGCTGACCACCGGCGAGCGGCAAAAATACTACACCGATTTAAAAAATATTTTGCTGGAAAAAATCCGCCCGCTCCGTATGGAATTTACCAAAAACGCCATCGAGGACAGCAACGTTAAAGGGATGGAAATTTATGAAAAAGAAGCCCGTCCCGCGCGGACGGAAATAGCGGATTATGTCAACGGCTTGCTCGACAACGGCATAAAACTCGTCAACGAATTAGCGGCTGAGGGCAATGCGGCGGCGAACACCGCGATTTACACGACGGTTATCGGGAGCATCATCGGCTTGGTGCTCGGCGCCGTCATCGCTATCGTCATCATTCGCCAATTGACCGCGTCGCTGAACAAAATTATCGCGGGACTTGGCGACAGTTCGATGCAAGTCGATTCGGCGTCGAATCAAATCAG
>JAISJR010000022.1 GCA_031261425.1 Planctomycetota bacterium | reverse complement strand
CGAAATAAAAAGCCGGAAAACGGACAAAAAAATTTGGAAAGCCCACTAACCTTCGCTTCGCTCGGTTTCGTGTTAATTCGTCTAATTCGTGAAAATTCGTGTTAAGTTCTTTTCGTGTTTATTCGTGGCTTCTCTTTTTTTTTGTGCGCAACGTGAGTTAGTTCGTCTAATTCGCCGGACAAATCTCCGGTTGTTTAATACCGGTAATAATCCGGTTTATACGGTCCTTCGACTTTCACGCCGATATAGTCCGCCTGCGCCGGCGTCAGCGTCGTGAGTTTCGCGCCGAGTTTCGCCAGATGCAACCGCGCCACTTCTTCGTCCAATTTTTTGTCCAACGTATAGACGCCGACGGGGCGATGATTTTTCCACAAATCCATCTGCGCCAGCGCCTGATTGGTGAAACTGTTGGACATCACGAACGACGGGTGTCCGGTGGCGCAACCGAGGTTGACGAGCCGCCCTTTGGCGAGCAGATAAACGCTGTGTCCGTCGGGAAAAGTGTATTTATCGACCGGTCCGCCCGGCGTTAAATCGTCCTTGATGACCGTGTGTTTGATGCCGGGGTAGTTCGCCAATTTCTCGACTTCGATTTCGTTGTCGAAATGCCCGATGTTGCAAATAATCGCCTGGTCTTTCATTTTCGCCATTTGCTCGACGGTGATGATGTGGCAGTTGCCGGTGGTCGTCACATACAGGTCGGCGACCGGTAGCGCATCCTCGACCGTTACCACGTCGTAGCCCGACATCAACGCTTGGAGCGCGCAAATCGGGTCAACTTCGCTGACCATCACCCGCGCCCGCTCGCCCGCGCACGCTTCGGCGCAACCTTTGCCGACATCGCCGTAGCCGCAAATCATCACGATTTTGCCGGCAATCATCACGTCGAGCGCGCGTTTGACGCCGTCCAAAAGCGAGTGGCGGCAACCGTAAATGTTGTCGAATTTGCTTTTCGTTACCGCGTCGTTGACGTTAATCGCGGGGACGAGCAATTTTTTCTCGCGCTCCATTTGATACAAGCGATGCACGCCGGTCGTCGTTTCTTCGGACAC
Organism: Planctomycetota bacterium; assembly: GCA_031261425.1. Lineage (GTDB taxonomy): Bacteria > Planctomycetota > SZUA-567 > SZUA-567 > SZUA-567 > MS499-59. The sequence goes on along the minus strand of JAISJR010000022.1, from coordinate 20,042 downwards.
GCCTTGCCAGTCGGCGACGACTTTATGCCAATGTTGCGGGTCGGCGCTTTTGACTTTTTTCAGCAGGTCTTTGATGCACCCTTCCTCTTCGTTGGCGGCGGGCGTTTCCACCCAATTGTCGCCGTTTTCGTAGGCGTAGCCCTTGTGAATGAGGAGCGTCGCGTCGCCGCCGTCATCGACGATAAGTTGCGGACCTTTGCCGTCGTCCCACGTCAGGGCTTGCAACGTGCACCACCAGTATTCGGCGAGCGTTTCGCCTTTCCACGCGAAGACCGGAACGCCGTCTTGGGCAATCGCGGCGGCGGCGTGGTCTTGCGTCGAAAAGATATTGCACGACGCCCAGCGGACGTCGGCGCCGAGCGCTTTCAGCGTTTCAATCAGCGCGGCGGTTTGGATGGTCATATGAAGCGAACCGGTGAGGCGGACGCCGGCGAGCGGTTTCGCGGCGCCGTATTTTTCGCGGGTCGCCATTAAGCCGGGCATTTCGTATTGGGCGATGTCGAGTTCGCGACGCCCCCAGCCGGCGAGGTTGATGTCGCGGACTTTGTAGGGCAGTTTTTCGGAGATGGAAGCCATCGGTTTCCTTTCGTGAAAAGAGGTTTATTTCGGGTAATGATTTATTAGATTAGATTGGTTGCGCTAGCCGCGAAAAGAAAGAAATTATTCCTCACGGAGGACACGGATATAAAGAACGCTCTATTCAATTTGCCACGCCCTTTAGAGCGTGGATAGCGTTGGAAAAATGACCGGCTTAAGCCGAATGACTTATTTGGGCTAAAGCCCTTTCTTTTTTTTGACCACCAACCACGCCTTAAAAGGCGTGGCAATTGAATAGAGCAAGCACGATTGAAAACGGTTTAATCACACGCCCGCAAACTTACATTCGCGCATCGGCTCGCCGCGTTCCGTCCCGCAATGTTGGCGCCACCATTCGGCGTAACTTAAATTTTTGCTCGCGGCGCGGTCCAAATGCAGACGGTCGAGCATCGCGCTCAAACCCGCTTCGTCCGGCGCTTCGATTTCCACGAAAATGCCGATTTCCGGCAACGTGTCGAGGACGATGCAAAAATTTTCGTCCCGCCACGTTTGCCGCCGTTTTTCGTAATACCAACTTGGCGCATAGCCGAGCGCCTGCAAAATCGCGCGGACATTGGCGGCGTTTTCAACCTGCGTTTCGATTTCTTCGCGCGACTTATAGCGGTCGTCAGTCGCGACGAGCGGGCGCTTGTGCGTCAGTGAACCGCTCTCGCGGTGATTGTTCACGCGCACCCGCAACGTTTCGCGCCGCGCCAACAATTCCCCGTCGCGGTCGAAAACCCAGTTCTGCTCAAATTCCTCGCCGTGAAACTTCGCGCCGATTGCCGTCAGCCGCGCGCGCAATTGGGCGGCGGCTTCGGCGGTCAGCGAAATTTTGCACTCCAATTCAATTGCCATTTTTCCCGCCCGCCGTAACAGAATTAACAATTTACAATTAACAATTTACAATTGAGGAGTTTGATGGTAAAAAATCGCTTCGCGAAATTTTGACGGTTAATTCCTCAATTGTTAATTGTAAATTGTTAATTGTTAATTGGTTTTTGCTCCAACCGCAACCGCGCGAAATTCGCCAGCGCCGCGTAACCGTTTTGCGCGTCGCCCGCGACGCGGGCGTAGCCGTCCAACGCTTCGTTGGTTTTGCCGGCGCGTTCGTTGCACAGCGCGGCGAACCAGAGCGCTTCGTCGCGAAACCGGTCGCGGGTTTGCGCGACCGTCAAATACGCGCCCGCCGCTTCGGCGTATTTGCCGAGATTCGCCAAAATACCGGCGTAATCAAAACGGACTTGCGTCGCCCACGGACTGCGCGGGAATTGGTCGAGAAAATTTTGCGCGGCGGTCGCGGCAAGTTCCCAGTCCCCGCGGTCGTCGCTCGCGCTGAGGCGCGATTGCTCCAACATATAAGCGTAAAAGCGCGCGCGCGCCGTCGCGATTTCCGGCATAATTTTGCTCAGCGCCGCCGCCGCTTCCGGTCGGTCCGGCGCCTGCCGCGCCGCGAAATCGGCGGTAAAAATTTGTTGCCAGGCGCGGGTTTCCGCCGCGGTTTGCCAATGATTAACCAGCCCGTAGAGCGAAGCGAAAATCACTAAAAACACGGCGACGATAAGCAGGTGCGTCAAATACGGCGACACCCGCCGCCACGCGCTATGCGCCGAATCTTCGATGGACAAAACCACCGCCTCCGCCGTGGTGGTCGTGGGATTGGATTGCTCGGTCATTATCAGCCCTTTCAAATAGAGTTGAGAGTTGAGAGTTTAGAGTTGAGAGGGAAAAGGTAAAAGGGAAAAGGTGAAAGGGAAAAGGTGAAAGGAAAAAGGTGAAAGGAAAAAGGTGAAAGGGAAAAGGTGAAAGGGAAAAGGTGAGAGGGAAAAGGTAAAAGGGAAAAGGTGAAAGGGAAAAGGTGAAAGGGAAAAGGTGAAAGGGAAAAGGTGAAAGGGAAAAGGTGAAAGGGAAAAGGTGAAAGGTGAAAGAGAAAAATAATCGCTCTTAACTTTTCCCTCTTCTCTCTTCCCTTTTCCCTTTTCCCTCTTCCCTTTTCTCTATTCCCTTGCGACGACTTGCCGCACTTTCGCGCCGGCGCCGCCCTCGACTTCCCAGCGATACAACATTCCGCCGTTGAGCGTCGGGTCGTTGCGCGTGGTCGAGAGCGCGAGGTAGCGCGGCGCCATTTGCCCGAATTTGACTTTGCCGAGTTTCGTGTGCAACGGGTCAATCGGCAACCAGCGCGGCGGGACGTAAATTTCCACCCAACTGTGCGCCGGCACTTGCTCCCATTCCGTCAACACGCCGCTGACGTGCCGCGCCGGAATTTTCGCCGCGCGGCAGAGCGCCGCGTATAAATCGGCAAAATCCGTGCAGTCGCCGGAGCGCGAACGCAACGTCGCGAGCGCCCCCGCGTCGTCGGTCGCGAAACCGCCGTAACGCAACGTTTTCAACATCGCCGTCAACAATTCTTCCGCCATCGCCAGCGGGTCGCCGTCTTCTTCGCCCAAAACGCGCCGCGCAAAATCGCGAATTTCCGCCGCGCCGGCTTCGATTTTCGGTTCGTCGATTAAGTATTCTGCCGGCGTGTTGTCCGCCGGCGGCGGGTTCGCCGCGACGGTCGTCAAGTCAACCGGATATAGCGTTACGTCCGCCATAATCGCGAGCGTGAATTTCGCGTTTTTTTCGGGCGCGAGCGTCCATTCGGCGTAGCGATTGCCGTTGGCGGCGAAGAGGCGCGCGTCGGGCTGGACTTGCAAGGAATGAACGGTTTGCCGACCGGCGCGGGTTTGCGGCAATAGCGCCACCAAGCGAAATTTTTCCGGCGCGCCCTCGATTTTCACCTCGTAATTGATGACCACCGTCCGCCGCGCCGCCGCCGCGCCGCCGTCAACGGACATACACGCCGTCAAGGGCAGAGCGCAGAGGATGAAAGAGAGGATTTTTGACGGCATAAGGCGGGGCGGTTAAAGAAATTACGAATTAAAAATCACGAATGGTTAGATTTTTGCCATTGTAGTTGAACGCGCCCAATTTGAAACTATTTCAACCCTGCTCTATTCTTAACCGCCGGTTTTCGAGGACGGCGAACGCGCCGCGGTTGAGCCACGAGGGGATGATGTGTAGCGCCGCGCGCGCGGAAATTTTATCGGCGGCGCCGCCGGTTACGGTCAGTTCGCGATAGTCGCAATGGAAGTGTCCGCAGAAAAAACGGTCGATGCCCGCGTCCGCGAGCGGCGCCAAGACGGTCGGCTCGATGAGTTCGGTTTGCGGCAACAGGCGGCGATAGGGCAAGGTCTCGCGACGTTGCAGGCGGGAAAAAAAGAATTGCAACACGGCAAACGGCGCCCACGCCCAAAAGAACCGCATCGGCAGGGACATCGTCCACCAGCGCAACATTCCGTGTCCGGCGGGATTGAGCGCATACATATCGCCGTGCGCGCAGAAAATTCTTTCGCCGTCTTGCTCGAATTGACAAACGAAACCGCGCGGATTGATGCCCGCGGCGGTTAAACGACTTGCTTGATTGACAGCGCCGCGTCCGCGAAAAAAACCGCGATAAACAGATTGGTCAAGGTGATTGGCGGGGCGCCCCGCGCCGACCATAAAATCGCGGTTGCCGCTGACGTGGTCAATCATCACGCCGGCGGCGGCGACGGACGCGAAAGCGGCGAAAATTTCGTCGTAGTCGCCGACCACCCGCCCACCGCGCTCAAACCACCAATTGAACGCATCGCCCAATAAAATCAGCCGGCGCGCGCGTAAAGTCCGCACTTGCCGCAAAAATTCCCGCAACGCCGCGTTTTGCGCCGGTTGCGCGCCGGGCTTTAAGTGCATATCGGCGACGAGAATGGCGAGCATAGCCAATTAACAATTTACAATTAACAATTGACAATTAACAATTTTGGTGTTGATTATGAAAATTTCGCGGAGCGATATTTGATAATCAAACTCCTCAATTGTTAATTGTAAATTGTTAATTGTTAATTGTCCCTCCCGTGCTCCGCTCGCAACTGCACGCGCCGGATTTTGCCGCTGATGGTTTTCGGCAACGCCGGCACGAATTCGATAATCCGCGGATATTTGTAGGGCGCCGTCGTGTGTTTGACGTGTTCTTGCAATTCTTTTTTCAACGCTTCGCTCGCGGCGTATTCTTTCGTCAAAACAATCGTCGCCTTGATGACGCTACCGCGCACCTCGTCCGGCACGCCCGTCGCGGCGCATTCCAACACCGCCGGATGTTCCATCAACGCGCTTTCGACTTCCGACGGTCCGACGCGGTAGCCGCTGGTTTTAATCACGTCGTCGGCGCGTCCGACAAACCACAAATAACCGTCCTCGTCCGCCCACGCAATATCGCCGGTGTGATAATAACCGTCGTGCCACACCGAGCGCGTCAACTCGTCCGCCTTGTAATAACCGAGGAAAATGCCGTAGGGCAATTCCGGTTGCGTGCGCAGACAAATCTCGCCTTCTTCGCCCGCTTCGACCGGAGTGCCGGTGTCGAGCGACAACAGCGCGACGTTCACGCCGGGCAGACCGCGACCAATCGAACCGGGCTTCGGTTGCATCCACGGCGTCGTGGCGACGGAGACGGTGAGTTCGGTTTGCCCGTAGGCCTCGCGCAGTTTCAAGCCGGTTAAGCGGTCGAATTGCGAATAGACCTCGGGGTTGAGCGATTCGCCGGCGGTAACGGCGTATTTAATGCCGGAAAAATCATATTTCGACAAGTCCTCGCGAATGAGAAAACGGAACACGGTCGGCGGCGCGCAGAACGTCGTTACGCCGTAGTGAAGCATTTTTTCCACCGTGTCGAGCGCGTTGAACGTCGCGTAATCGTGGACGAACACCGCGCTTCCGCACAGCCATTGTCCGTAGATTTTGCCCCACGCGCATTTCGCCCAGCCGGTGTCGGCGACGGTGTAGTGCAAGCCGCCGTCGATGACGTTTTGCCAGTATTTCGCGGTGAGAATGTGCGAGAACGGATAGATGAAATTGTGGGCGACCATTTTCGGCTCGCCGGACGTGCCGGAGGAAAAATAGCCGAGCATCATATCGTTGTTGTGCGTCGCGGCGTCGCCGGTCGGACGCGGAAAACTCGGCGCGTGCGCGGCGGTCTCTTCGTCGAACTGTTGCCAGCCGGCGAACTTTTCGTTCAGCGACGCGCGGACGACCTTGCGACCGGATTCGGCGAGCGCGGCGTCAACTTCTTTAATCAACGCCGCGTCTTCGGCGCAGACAATCATCTTGGCTTCGGTAACTTCAAAGCGGTAGAGGAGGTCTTTCTTTTTGAGCATATGCGTTCCCGGCACGGCAATCGCGCCGAGCCGGTGGCAGGCGAGAATCAGCGTCCACCATTGATAGCGCCCTTTGGTGAGCATCATAACCATATCGCCTTTTTTGATGCCTTGCGCGACGAGCCAGTTGGCGATTTGTTGACTAATGCGGCTGAGGTCGGTGAAAGTGTAAATTTTTTCTTTGCCGGCGTCGTCGCACCAAACCAACGCGCGGCGGGTCGGTTCGCTCGCGGCGTAAACGTCCACGACATCGTAGGCGAAATTGAAATCCGCCGGAATGTTAATTTTGAAATTGGCGGCAAAATCGGCATGCGTTTCAAACTCGACGCGGGGACAATACTGGGCGAGCAACGACATAACACCTCCTCCTCAAAACGTGGAAAATATAAAACGGCGAGAAATTATTGCGCGTCCGTAAAAAATAAAAAGGGGCGAATTTTTATCGCCGGTTGCGGTGGCTCTATGCAAACCGAGCGAAGCGAAGGTTAGTGTGCTTTCCAAATTGCCTCGCCATTCATAGCGTTAAAAGTTGCAACTCCGGTAAATTTTTGAAGTCATTTTTATTGTCGGTCAACAACGAAAAACCGGCTTCCACCGCTTGCGCCGCGAGCCAGAGGTCGTTGTAGCAAGAACGCGGATTCGTTTTCTTTTTGAGCAACGTCGCCAACCGACCGAAAATTTTTGCCGTCGTCGTCGCGAGATTCATAATGGGAAACTCGGCAAGCAAAGCGTCTAAAAGTCGTTGCCGGCGACCGATTTTTTGGGAGTCGGCGCAGGACACAAGCCCAAATTCCAATTCGCCAATCGTGATGACCGAGCAAAAAATTTCCGCGTCCCCGACTTTATCAAAAACGTCCTCGCCGGAAATATCGCCGTCAGCCAAGCCAATCCAAACACAGGTGTCGATGATTATTCCCATTACTACTCCTTGTTGTCCCAAGAAGGGTGAAAACAACGTAAATCGCGGCGCAAACTTTCCCCTTCATCTTTGGTTAAAAAGGGCGTCGCAAACGATTTTAGTTTTTCCGCCATTAGCCGCCGCTTTTCGACAACGGGTTCGGCGTTGCGCCGTTTTTTCGGCGCGGGGGGAGGTTTCATTTTTGCGTTCCTTTCAATAAAACGGCGGTTAAGCGTCGGGGCGGGGCGTTTTTTTCTTATCGTTGACCAAGATAATCGCGGTGATGATTGTCGCGAAAACACTGAAAATCAACATTGCGGTGCCGAAATCCATGGTTAATCCTCCTGTTTTTCCGTGAGTAATAGACATAGCGCCGTGATGATAAACGCGCTGACCAAAGCCGCCGCATTGCCGCCGAACGCGCCGAGCAGGAACGCGCCCGCGCCGATTTTTTCAAATAAATCGGCGAAACGGCGACGGCGGCTGACTAACCACGCGGTCAATTTCTGCGTCATAATTTATTCCGGGTCAATCAGGTGGTTATCGACGACGGCGCCGCCGGCGCCGTTATTTTTGCGATAGACGAATTGCAGAAATTTTTTGGCGACGACTTCGTTTTTGCCGGTGTGGATAAGTCCGGCGGCGACGATGACGCGATAAAAGCGGTCGGTCGGCTCATAGTAGAAAATCGGCGAACCGATGTCGTAATTGTCCCGCAAATAAGCGTCCGCGGCGTCGGCGTCGCCGGAAACCAAATAATCAAGTTTGGTAATCGGGGTAAGACCGCTCGTTTTCCAACTCTTATACGACGGATAGGAATGGATTTTCCCGTTGCCGTCTTTGGCGAGCAGTCCGAATAAATTGACGACGACCCGCTCAATCGCGGCGTTTTTAACCGCTTGCGGATTGATTTCGATGTCCATCGGGTAAGTACTGCCGATTGCCGGTTTCCACCGCGAATAATACGCGGGACGCATTACGAATTTTCGCTTGCCAAAACTTTCGTGCGAATAATCAAAAAGAGCGTCGCTATACTTTGTCCCCCCGTTATCACTATGATTGATACTGCCGTTGTTATTTTGGGTAATAATTTTCGCCGAACTACTGTTTTCATCCCACTCTAACAGCCGTAAAGCCGAGGAATATAACACGCTTTTACTTGTCGAGTCGATAGTGATTCGTTTCGGCGCATAAAAGGCAGAAACGATTTTCCCGTCGCTGTTGACGATACCATAGCGAGCGACCGCCTCGCCCGTGCCGGACGGACTCGTGGCGCGAGTGCCGTTTTCGCTCACGTAGGTCGTGGTCGTTGCGCCCGCTTTGGTCGGACCGTTCAAGATATGCGTCCATTTCCCCCAGTTCCACCGCCAGAGGGAAGTGGTTTTATTGGCGTCGTTACGGTATAGCGTGCCGTTTTTCGCGGGGTCGAGATGGCTTGCCACAACATTGGGATTGGTCGGATTTCGCTCGCTATCGTCCCGCAAAGTGGCGATTGTCGCCTTGTATCCGGGGACATCGCCGACTTCCGCGTCGTTGCCGGTAGCGCGTTTATCCCAGCGTCCCATACTGTGCTGATACGGCGGGGCGGTCAAATTGATAGTGCTTCCGCTAATGTATTTCTGACCATTTGCGGAGGCGTCGCAATAAAAAACCGGACCGCTGAGAAAACTGCCGTTCGAGTCGGCGGTCGCCGAGGCGCTTAACGGCGCGTAAGCGTCGAGGGTTCGATACCACACCGGTTCGGCGTATCCGTTGGCTGACTGAGTCACATCGTAACCCTGCACGTTGGAACCGCTATTGCCGGTCACGTCTTTGTCGTTGTAATTTGAACCGTCAACAGCCGGGGAGGAGGAAGGTTTGTAATTACCGGGATGAGTGTTGAAATACCAATCCTGAAAGTTCATTTCTTTCGCATACGGCACCCGTTGGCTCCACCCGAAAGTCGGATTCGCCGGATAACGAACATCGTCTTTATTCGCGCCGGAGGTGGGCATTTTACCCTGTATCCACAGAATGGTGCCGTCCCAGTCGCGGGCGACGTTATCGACGACATATCTTTTCCACGCGGCCGCGCCGCCGTTACTATTGCCGGTCATATAGGTTTCGCTGAACCGGTCGCCGGTGCTTCCGCCGCCGGACGCGGCGGCGCGAGGAGGAAGGTTAAGCGTCGAATATGATTTTAGCGGTCCGGCGGTAGCGGGGGTTTTTGTGTCTGTTTTCGTCGGCTCAAAGATTGCCGTCGGCGTTTTATTTGCCGGTTGCTCGGTCAACGTCCCCGCCAATGCCCGGTAGTGGTCATCTTCCAACGCCCAAATAATGGTGCCTTCGTAAGGGTTGCGCGCAATGGACGAACGCGAAAGCGACGGATGATTGTTGTCATAGCCGACGCGCGGGTCGTTATAGATTTGCGCGATAATCTCGTCAATTTTAACGTCGTTGGTCGCTTTATGGGCGAGCAAATGGTTGGTAACGATGTCAATGATTGCCGGCAATTCGTTATGCGTCCGCAAGGTGTTGCCAAACGTCGCCATTCGCCCCCAATACCAAATATCATTCTTATCATAAAGGTTACCGGTGCCGACATTTACGTCTTTTTGGATGGACGGACGGACATAAGTGCCGGTACCGGCAAACGAATTGGTGCGAACATCAATGTAGGTGTTGTCTTTTTTGAACGGGCTGTAGCCGTTCGCGACGTAACTGTTGGTCGTGCCGCCGGCAAACGCCATTAAATCAAGATTATGTGTGCGTTGCCAACCGCTCCATTCAACCCGGCAAGCGGTATTATTGATTGTGCCGCCGTATTTAAGCGGATAGGCGTAAAAGTTGGCGTATCCCTTGGCGGAGACCGTCGTGTTGGCATTTCTCATCGACGCATAAGTGAACGGCGTAATAAACAGGTCGCCGGTATCGCCAATAAAATCGCCGTTATACATTCGCCGGTGGTCAAAAACAAACGCCAAGGTCTCGCCGGCGGTAAGGTCAATCCGGTAAATCGCGCCGCCCTCGTAGTTCGCTTTTGCCTGCGCCGCCATTCGCGCTTTGGCGGTCGGACTGTTGAACAATTGCCAGCCAATCGCGGCGGCAATCAGCCATTGCGGCGTGTTCGCGTTTAGCGGAATTTTCGCCGGACGAAGCGGCGTTTCCAATTCGCCGGTCGTGTCGTTCTTTTTCAGCAGATTTTTGTCGATGAAACTAACGGTGTTATACGGCATCGAGCCGGTGAAAACGCCGTAAGCGGCGGCGGCGTTGCCGCGCGCTTGGTTTAACAAGGCAAAGTTGATGCCGATTTCGTTGAACGTGGCAAAATCGGTTCTTTCTTTGACTTTTTGATTGGCGTCGGCGGTTAAATACGCGGTGTTATCCGCCTCGATTTTGATTTTTTCCGCCGCGCTGTAATTGGTGTTGCCTTGGTAGGTCGTGTAATTCATCACCTGCCGCGCCCCGTCCATCATATCAATCAGATATTTATCGTTGGCGTCTTTGGCGAGTTTCACCAAACGAGTGAACGGATAATACGGGCTGTCTTCGCCGATTGGACTGTCCTCGCTCAAAATGCTCGTTTTATCCGCCGCCTCGATACGTTGATAGGGCAAGCCGTTGCTGTCAAACTTAACGTCGTTGATTTTATTGACGATGGTTTGACCGATGTCAATTTCACCATCCGCGCCGGTAACCGGAGCGTGAAGAACGATATGCGCCGCCGCTTTGGCAAAGTAATTTTCCCGGGTCCAGCCCTCGCTCTTGACCACCTCCTTGTCAACATTGATTAAATCGTCCAACGAAAATTCGTTTTCCAAATAAATATCTTGGTTGCCGTCCGCCGCGTGGGCTAAATTCGCGTCGTTATATCCCGACCAAACGTCGGTGAAGAGCGGCACGATGTTTCTAATCAGCGCGGCTTCGCCGTCGAACAAGCCGGGGAACGGGTAATTTTCGCCGTCGAATTTCCGCACCCAGTTCACCAAAAACGACGCGTCCAACGGCACCAAATACGCGCGGGTTTTCAACTCGTAAATGCTTTGCTCCGCCGTCGTCGGATTCATTTTTCGGTCGAGATAATTGCCGGTGGGATTTTTGTAGAAATCGGCGGCGTCGGGGCGGAAGCCGCTCACCTCGTTGCCGGCGTCGGCAAATTCCTGCGGCGTAACAAAATCGCGCGCGCCGTCGAGGTCGTAAAGATTTTTACCGGCGGTGGCGCCTAATTGCAGGTCTAAATTTTTCATGGCGTTGGTTAAGTCGCCGCCGTCGTCGTTCAGCCGATACACCGCGTCGGCTTTGACGCTCAACAACGCCATTTGTAGCATATCGGTCTGGCGATACGACTTCGACGTGTCCGTGTGCCGCCGCGTCGTGCCGAGCAACGCCACGCTCAACATCAGCAACGCCACCGCTAACGCCACCGCCACAATCACCGCCACTCCGCGCTCGCTCTTCCGAATGTCCATAATATCGCCCTCCGCCTAAAAATTGGTGAACCGCCAAGCATACGCCGACGGCGGGAAAATGATAGTAAGCGGCTAATTTTCATTCCGGTTTTATTCCCCTCTACGGAGGGGTGGCAATCGGCGGCTCTATCGCCGATTGACGGGGTGGTGGTTTGAATTGGGGACAACGCGAGAAACCACCCCGTCATCGCGACATAGGACCGTCGCGATGCCACCCCTCCGTAGAGGGGAATGAGAGCGGGGCTACGCCTGCCCCAATCCCGCAAACGCCGGATGCTCCCGTAGCGATTCCATCACGTTAAACATATCGCGTTTCACTTCGGCGTCGGCAACGCGGATTACCGTTAGCCCTAAATTTTGCAAATACTCATCGCGACGCACATCGTAGTCGCCTTTATGGTCATGGCTAACGCCGTCAATTTCAATCACGACATTGACGGCAGGACAATAAAAATCAACGATGTAATTACCGATAACTTTTTGCCGGTCAAAATCCAAACCGTTAAATTGCTTTTTCTTGACTTGATTCCAAAACAACGCTTCCGCTAAATTTCCGGCACGGCGCAAGGCGCGCGCGCGGTCTTTCAACGCCGGATTATAGGGCAGTTCTTTGTAATTTTTTAGGTCGCGAGGCATAGTTCTACCGAGTCCGTGAAATGACGAAAACCACCCCGTCATCGCGACATAGAACCGTCGCGATGCCACCCCTCCGTAGAGGGGAATTTATTCGACAATCGCAATCACGCGGTCAATCACGGCGGCGGGCGACATTGCCGAGGTGTCGAGCAGAATGATTTTCCCCGCCTGCGCCAAATCGAGCGCGTCTTTCAGCGGTCCGATGGAAAAATCCGACTCGTCCCGCGCCAAAATATCCCGCAAAATTTCGTCGTAATCGCCGCCGGCGCCGCCGAAGCCGCGCCGCGCCCAATCTTCTTGGCGGCGGCGGGCGCGGACTTCCGGCGCGGCGGTCAAAAAAATCCGCCACCGCGCCGCCGGCAACACCACCGTCGTAATATCGCGCCCCTCCATCACCGCCGGACGTTCCGCCGCCATTTGCCGTTGCAACGCGACCAAATGCGCCCGCACACCCGCCGCCCGCGCCGCGAATTTGGTGTGGTTCGTAACTTCCGGCGCGCGGATTGCCGCCGAAACATTTTCGCCGTCGAGCATCAGCGTCGCGCCGTTGTCGGCAAATTGCCACGCCGTTTTTTGGGCGAGCGCGGTCAGCGCGGCTTCGTCGGTCAGGTCGATTTTCAGCCGCAACGCCTTCCACGCGAGCGCCCGATACATCGCGCCGGTGTCGATATACGTAAAGCGCAACCGCGCCGCCGCCGCTTGGGCGACGGTGCTTTTGCCGGAACCCGCCGGACCGTCAATCGCCAGCGCGGAAATTTGCATCGGGTTATCCTTTCAATTTATCAGTCGTAATGCCCGCGACAGGAAACAATAATTAAGGCATCGCCGTCAATTTTATACACCAATCGGTGTTCGCCGGTAATGCGCCGCGAATAAGCGCCGGAAAATTCATATTTAAGCGCTTCCGGTTTGCCAATGCCGGTGGTCGGATGACGCTCGATGTCTTGAATCAACTCCATAATTTTCTTGGCGATTTTTTTGTCGGTCAAAGTCCATTCATAAAACGAGGCAAACGCGGCGTAATCGGAAAATGAGATGTTCATTTTATCATCGCCTCCATTTCTTCGACCGTCAGCGTTTTATACGGCGGCTCGCCGCTGTTTGCCGCCTGCCAACTCCGCAAGATGCGCGCGTTGGTTGCCGATTGCGTTTCCGGGGTCGGCTGGGGCGTGACGGTTTCCACCGTTATTTTCAACTCGTCAACGGCGCGATACGACCGCAATTGCGCGACGAACGTTTCAATCTCCTGCGGTTTTACCTGATAGGTGGCAATCATTTTTCCCCTTTCTTAATTGATTGGTTGCCCGTCGGAATTACACTTTCGCCAATCGTAATTTCCCGAAAGGACAAATCTATGGATGACGACAAATACGATTTCGCCGCCGTCGAAAAAAAGTGGCGCGAGCGGTGGGACGCAATGGGGCTGTTCAAAACCGGTTTCAACGCGGGCGGCGAAAAATACTACGCCCTGACGATGTATCCGTATCCGAGCGGCGTGTTGCATATGGGACACGTCATCAACTACACCATCGGCGACGTGATTGCCCGCTATAAAATTTTGCGCGGCTTCGACGTGCTCTCGCCGATGGGGTGGGACTCGTTCGGACTGCCCGCCGAAAACGCCGCCATCCGCACCGGCGTCCACCCGCACGCCTTCACCGAAAAAAATATCGCGAAAATGACCGCGCAAATGCGCCGCGCCGGTTGGGGCTTCGACTGGGAGCGCGAAGTCGCGACCAGCCACGTTGACTACTATAAATGGAACCAATGGTTTTTCCTCAAATTTTACGAACGCGGTCTGGCGGTCAAGAAAACCGCGCCGGTGAATTGGTGCGACTCCTGCCAAACCGTCCTCGCCAACGAGCAAGTCCACAACGGCGAGTGCGAGCGGTGCGGGAGCGCCGTCGCGCAAAAAGATATGTCGCAATGGTTCTTCACGATGAGCCGCTACGCGCAACGGTTGCTCGACGGTCATCAACAACTGCGCGGCAACTATCCCGACGCGGTGTTGGCGATGCAGGAAGAATGGATTGGACGCTCCGAGGGCGCGAAAATTTATTTCAAGGTTGCGGAAACCGGCGACGCTTTGCCGGTGTTCACCACGCGCCCCGACACGCTGTTCGGCGTAACGTTTTTGTCCATCGCGCCGGAGCATCCGCTACTCGCGAAATTGCTCAAAGGCACGCCGCAAGAGCGGGCGGTTTTGGACGCGGCGAAGAAAATGCGCGAGGGCGGCACGTCGGAAAAGGATTTAGTCGACAAAGAAAAAGTCGGCGTCGCCGCCGGTTTTAATGTCGTCAATCCGGTCAACGGCGAGAGCGTTCCGCTGTGGGTCGCCAATTTCGCGCTGATGAATTACGGCACCGGCGCGGTGATGGCGGTGCCGGCGCACGACCAGCGCGATTTTGAATTTGCGAAAAAATACGGTTTGCCCGTCCGCGTCGTCATTCAACCGTCCGGCGAAAAACTTGTCGCCTCGCAAATGACCGCCGCCTACGCCGCGGCGGGCGAACTCGTCAACAGCGGCGAATTTAACGGCAAAAACAACGTCGCGGCGATGAGCGAAATTATCCGGTGGCTGACGGAAAATAAATTCGGCGAAGGGACGGTCAATTATCGTTTGCGCGACTGGCTGATTTCGCGCCAGCGTTATTGGGGGACGCCGATTCCGATTATTTATTGCGATAAATGCGGCGCGGTGCCGGTGCCGGAAAAGGACTTACCGGTGGTTCTGCCGGACGACGTGCAGTTTAAGGGCGAGGGCAATCCGCTGAAAACCGGCGCGAGTTTCGTGAATTGTCAATGTCCGCAATGCGGCGGCGCGGCGCAACGCGAGACCGACACGATGGACACGTTCGTTGATTCGTCGTGGTATTTTTTGCGTTACGCCGACGCGAAAAACGACCGCGCCCCGTTCGCCGCGGAAAAAATCAAACGGTGGTTGCCCGTTAATCAATACGTCGGCGGCATCGAACACGCGACGATGCATTTGATTTACGCGCGGTTTTTCACGATGGCGTTGCACGACCTTGGCTTGGTTGATTTCACCGAGCCGTTCCAAAAACTTTTTTGTCAAGGAATGGTTTGCAAAACGGCGTATCGATGCGAGGCGTGCAAGTGGTTGCCGGCGGACGGCGTCGAATTTGCCGATGAAGCGGCGAAAGACAAAACGACGGGCGTGGTCGGCAAATGCCAAAAATGCGGCGGCGACGTTGCCGCCGAAATGACCAAAATTTCCAAAACGAAATTGAATATCGTTGACCCCGACGCGCTGTTCGACCGCTTCGGCGCGGACGCGGTGCGGCTGTATATGTTGAGCGACGCGCCGCCCGACCGGATGCAAATTTGGAACGAGGCGGGGCTAAACGGCGCGTGGCGGACGCTCAACCGTTTGCGGCTGACGGTGCGGGAGTGGACGAACAGCGAGCGGAAATTAAGCGCGGTCGGCGAAAATCTGCCGGCGCCGCGCGGTCAGGCGGATAGAGAACTCACGCAAAAAACGCACCAATGCATCATTGCGGCAACGGAAGCCATCGAAGGCGGTAGCCGCCTGCAAGGCGGTTTCCACTTCAACACGGCGATTGCGCGGTGCAACGAACTGCTCAATCAATTCCGCCAAAAAATGGCGGACAAGGAGGCGATTGACGGCGCGACGGCGCGGTTGGCGATTGAGACGATGGTCAAGATGTTGTCGCCCATCACGCCGCATTTCGCCGAAGAGATGTGGGAAATGTTAGGGCATACGGAAAGCATTTTCCGCTCCGGCTGGGCGGTCGGCGACCCGCAATTGGCGGCGGAGGCGACGGTCGAAATTCCCATTCAGATTAACGGGAAATTGCGCCACCGGCAGGAAGTCGCCGTCAACGCCGCCGCCGCCGAATTGGAAAAATCCGTCTTGGCGGACGCGACCGTGCAAGCCCTCATCGCCGGCAAAACGGTGGTCAAAATCATCGCCGTTCCGGGACGGATGGTGAACGTGGTGGTGAAGTAGAAAGAACAATTACAAATTAAAAATTACGAATTTTAGCCCAGTGCGATTGAACGCGGTGGCTCTATTCAATTGCCACGCCTTTTAAGGCGTGGCAATTGAATAGAGCGCGACTATCGGAGGTTATTAAAGGTTTAATCCCCGTAAATCGCCATTATTTTATCGTAAAAAATCGGATAGGCGAATTGTTGGGCAAACGCCTGCCGCGCGTTTTCGCCGAGAGAATGGCGCAAATTTTCATCCGCCAATAAGCGGGTCAAGGCGGCGGCGACCGCGTCAACCGCCGGCGCGACCAACAAGCCCGTTTTTTCATTTTCGACAAATTCCACTTGCCCGCCGGTGTTACTGGTGATGACCGGCACGCCCATACTCATAAAATCCAAAATTGACAGCCCAAACGGTTCGCGCCAAAGCGAAGGCAAAACGCCGACATCCATTTGCGCCGCGAAAGCGTGCGGATTATCCAAGAAGCCCAACAAAAAAACCGGCAATCGGCGGACGCGGATTTGTTCGCGCAGAAAATTTACATAAGCGTCTTCACCGGTTCCCGCCAACAAAAAGACGACGTTTTTTTCCCGCAGTCGCTCCGCCGCGTCCAACAATAATTCCACGCCTTTGGGCGGAGATAGCGCGCCGATAAAGCCCGCCAAAAGTCGCCCCCCCCCCGTGAATTGAGCGCGATAATCGGTTGTCGCCGGACGCCGTTGCGGAATGACGCTGTTATGAACGACCGCGGTTTTGTCGGGGGCGACCGTCGCGCCCAAAAGAAATTCGCGCTGGGCGATTGCCGAAACGAAAATCAGGCGGTCGAGATGGCGATAGAGATAACGATACAAAAAATTATTTTTGCCGCGGCTAATCATATGCCGCGTCATCACGATTTTCGGGCGGCGCGCGGCGGGCAATAATTGCGCCGCCAAAACCGCGATAAAAGCGTCGCGAAATTGATGCGCGTGCGCCACCGCGATTTGTTCTCGCGCCATTATTCGCCGAAGCGCGACAATCGAAAACGGGTTGAAATGCCAGCGGTTTTTCAGCGTGTAATAACGGCAACCGAGCGGCGCGACTTTTTCCCGAATAATTTTACTGTCGCCGGAGACCAACGTTAAGCGATGACCGGCTTCCATCTGCCGGCTCGCCAAATCAAAAACATACTGCTCGCCGCCGCCCCAATGACGCGAAGCAAAAAGGTGCAAGATGTTCATAGTAGCGTCTCTCCTTTCGTCTGTCGGAATTCTCCCGTCGCGCTTAATTTTCCGCGCGACCTTCACGAATGAGGCGCACGAGTTCTTGCGGTGGGATATTGAGATTCAGACAACCGGCGCGAGCAAACGGCGACCGGCTATTTCCCGGCAAATGATTGCCGATAGCCGGCGTTGCCGGAACAACGTCCGACGATAAACGGACTGCCTCGCGAATCGGCATAAATCACAATCCATTCATAAAACAACCCCCGCCAGTGTAGCCAAACCCCCGCCGCGGGCAATTGTGGACGCTTCGCGTCCGTTCCGCGCCGCGCGCGCGTCGCGTTGCGTTTTCGCCGGTCGCTTTTACAATCCGCCGCTTAAAAAAATTCGGGGAAAAATTCGGGAGAAGGACGCTATGAGCAAATTTATCTTCATCACCGGCGGCGTCGTGTCGTCGTTGGGCAAAGGGCTTACCGCCGCTTCCATCGGCTTGTTGCTCCGCGCCCGCGGGCTCAACGTCAGGATGCAGAAACTCGACCCCTACATCAACGTTGACCCCGGCACGATGAACCCCTTTCAGCACGGCGAGGTCTTTGTTACCGACGACGGCGCCGAAACCGACCTCGATTTGGGGCATTACGAAAGATTCGCCGGCGTCCGCACCAACCGCCAGTCCAACTACACCACCGGTCGGATTTATTTGGACATTATCGAGCGCGAGCGGCGCGGCGATTTCCTCGGCGGCACCGTGCAGGTCGTCCCGCACGTTACCAACGCCATTCAGGACGCCATTCTGAAAAACGCCGCGCCGGAAGTCGAGGTCAACATCGTCGAACTCGGCGGCACCGTCGGCGACATCGAGGGCTTGCCGTATATCGAGGCGTTTCGCCAATTTTCGCTCGACCGTCCGGTCGATGAGGTGATGTTCATTCACCTGACGCTCATTCCGTATTTGCGCGCGTCGGGCGAGGTCAAAACCAAGCCGACGCAACATTCCGTGCAGAAACTGCGCGAGTTCGGCATTCAGCCGGATATGCTGATTTGTCGCGCCGAAGTGCCGATTGACGACGAGCAACGGCGCAAAATCGGGATGTTCTGCCACATCCGCACGGGCGACGTGATTATCGAAAAAGACGTTGACCACAGTATTTACGAAGTGCCGCTGTTGCTCGAACGCGAGGGCGTGGCGGACAAAATTTGCAAGCATTTCAATCTCGCGACCGACGCGCCGAATTTGACGCAATGGGAGGAAATGGTAACGCGCGTCATTCATCCGGCGGGCGAGGTCGAAATCGCGGTCGTGGGCAAATATATGACGCTGACCGACAGTTACAAATCGGTCTATGAGGCGCTGGCGCACGGCGGCGCGGCGAACCACGTCCGCGTGAAAATCCGCAAAATCGAAGCGGAAGACCTCGAAAAAGACGGCGTCAAAGCGTTAGAAGGCGTCGGCGGCTTGCTCGTGCCGGGCGGCTTCGGCAAGCGCGGGGTCGAGGGCAAAATGCTGGCGATTCGCTGGGCGCGGGAAAATAACGTGCCGTTTTTGGGCTTGTGTTACGGGATGCAATGCGCGGTCATTGAATTTGCGCGCCACGTTTGCGGCGAGGCGGAGGCGCTCAGCGGCGAATGGCTCGAAGGCGGCAAGGGCAACGAAAATCAGCCGGAATACATTACGATTATGCCGGGGCAAGCCCGCGTTACCGACAAGGGCGGCTCGATGCGGCTCGGCGCGTATGCCTGTCAGTTGAAACCCGAATCGAAATCACGCCAACTCTATGACGCGGAAGTGGTGCGCGAGCGGCACCGCCACCGCTACGAACTCAATCCCGAAAAAATTCCGACGCTGGAACAACACGGGATGCTCATCGCCGGACGCAATCCCGACAGCCGGTTGGTCGAAATTATCGAACTGCCGGCGCATCCGTTTTTCATCGCGACGCAGGCGCACCCGGAATTTCGCAGTCGCCCGATTAGCGCGCACCCGCTGTTCGCGGGCTTTATCAAAGCGGCGACGGAGCAGGGGAAACAGTGAGCAGTGGACAGTGGACAGTGAGCAGTGGGCAGTGAACGCTTGCGCAAAAATAAACGGAGAACCAATGATTGACTCCATTCAAGTCGGCAACATTAAAATCGGGCGCGGGCAACCGCTGGTCTTAATCGCCGGACCGTGCGTTATCGAAAGTCCGGCGCACTGCCGCCAAATGGCGCGCGCGATTAAGGAAATCGCCGCTGCGTTGGCGATGCCCTACATCTTCAAGGCGTCCTACGACAAGGCGAACCGGTCGAGCGGCAAAAGTTTTCGCGGACCCGGTTTGCGCGACGGTTTGGCGACGTTGCAAAGCGTCAAAGACGAAACCGGCTTGCCGATTTTGACCGACGTGCATTCGATTGAAGAAATCGCGCCGGTCGCCGAGGTCGCGGATATTTTGCAGGCGCCGGCGTTTCTTTCGCGGCAAACGACTTTTTTGCAGGCGCTCGGCGGCGGCGGCAAAGCGGTCAACATCAAAAAAGGGCAATTTCTCGCGCCGGACGACATCCCGAACGCGGTGGCGAAAGTGGTCGCCGGCGGCGCGAGCAATGTTTGCGTTACCGAGCGCGGCGCGTCGTTCGGCTATCATAATTTGGTCAGCGATATGCGCGCCTTGCCGCTACTGCGCGAATGTTGTCCGGTGATTTTTGACGCGACGCACAGCACGCAAATGCCGGGCGGCTTGGGCGACCGTAGCGGCGGCGACCGCGCGATGGCGGAAGTGTTGGCGCGCGCGGCGGTCGCCGTCGGCGTGGACGGGATTTTCCTCGAAGTCCACGACCGACCCGACGAAGCGCGGTGCGACGGACCGAATATGATTGCGCTCGACCGCCTGCCCGCGTTGCTGACCACGCTGTTGAAAATCCGCGCCGCGGCGGCGGAGTAGAACAATTAACAATTAACAATTAACAATTAAAAATTAAAAATTGCGGCGTTTGATTGGCAAATTCGCGAAGCGTCATTTTGACTAATTACTCCGAAATTTTTAAGGGTTAATCTTTTTAACTCACGTTACACGCAAAAAAGAGAAGCCACGAATAAAC
>JAISJR010000050.1 GCA_031261425.1 Planctomycetota bacterium | reverse complement strand
GCGAATATGGCGACGGCGATGGGTGAAATCAACGACTCCGCCGAGAAAATCAGCAAAATCATCAAGACGATTGAGGACATCGCGTTTCAGACCAACCTCCTGGCGCTCAACGCGGCGGTTGAAGCGGCGCGTGCCGGCGAGGCGGGCAAGGGCTTCGCGGTGGTGGCGGAAGAGGTGCGGAATTTGGCGGGACGCTCGGCGCAGGCGGCGCGGGACACGACGGACCTTATCGAAGGCACGATTGCGCGGGTGAAAAACGGCTCTGACATCGCGGGTTTGCTTGAAAAGAGTTTCAAGCAAATCGAAGAGGGTTCGCAACAGGTGAGCGGCTTGATTCAACAAATCACCAGCGCGACGAACGAGCAGGCGACGGGGATGGAGCAAATTAACAGCGCGGTCTCGCAGATGGACCAAGTAACGCAACAGAACGCGGCGAGCGCGGAAGAGACGGCGAGCGCGTCGGAGGAACTCTCGGCGCAAGCGGCGACGTTGAACGATATGGTGCGGGAGTTGGTGCGGCTGGTAACCGGCGGCGAGGGTGAAAGTCAGCAACGCTCCGCGCCCGCCCCGCGCAAACCGCAACCGAAACCGTTCGCGAAGCCCGCGCCGAAAAAGCCGGCGGGCAAACCGAAAGCGCTCCCCGCGCCGAAAGACAGCAGTAAAGTGATTCCGCTGGACGGGGATGATTTTTAGGTAAAGGTGAGAGGGAAAAGGGAAAAGAGGATTTAAGAATCTTAAAAAACTTAAAATGCTTAAACCCCTTAATCTCTTGCTTAAAACCTTAAACGCTTACTAAAAAAAAGCAGGGGCATTTCGCCCCTGCTTTTTTTTTGCTCCGCCCTCCGCCTAATCCTAACTGATGTTATGCGGTTAGCGTCGGTGCTGTTGCAACGAAAAATTAAAAATTACGAATTACGACGCGAAGCGATTTTGATAATCAATTCCGACAGTCGCCCTGCAAGGGCGAAACATATCAGCCCAGGGTAAGCGGCGACGTTCTATCAGCCGCGCCACCCTGGGTAGCGGTTGATTGATAAAAATAATCCGACAGTCCCGCCGCGCGGTTGGCGGCGGCAAACGCCGCCTCCGGCGGCGAGAGCGGACTTCGTCCGACACTGTCGGATGGTCGCTTCGCGACCCCTTTACCCAGGGTGGCGCGACGATAGAGCGTGTCGCTTACCCTGGGCTGATATGTTTCGCGCTACGGGACTGCGTCCCTTTCAGCGCGACTGTCGGAATGATTATCAAAACACCATAACCGCTAACCGCGCAATTTTTGTTGACGCGCGTAACCGCCCTAATACTGCCGCCGTTGCGCGTAGTCGCCGATGCCGAGCAGTCCGCGGTGTTTGGCGACGGTGCGGCGTTTGATGCGGATGCCCTCTTGCTCCAACATTTCCTGAATGAGGTTGTCTTTCAGCGGCATACTTTTGTCCTCGGCGTCGATGATGGCTTGAATCCGTTTGCGGATAAGCATATTCGAGATTTGTTCGCCGCCCGCGCCGTTCGCCCCATTTGCCCCGTTGGCTTCGGCATTGGCGGACGGCGTGATTTCCGCCACCGCCCGCGCGAAAAATTCGCGGAGCGGGCGCAGTCCGAGCGGCGTCGCGGCGTATTTGTCGCTGGCGGCGCGGCTGACCGTGCCGTTGTCCATATCCAACCGTTCCGCCAAATCCTTCATCATCAGCGGCGTCGGCGTCGGCGCCCGTCCGGCGAGGTAGTCCTTTTGCCGCGCCACGATTTCCCGCGTTAGGCGGTATAAAGTGATTTCCCGCTGGCGCACGGCGCGCAACAAATTGCCCGCGTTGAAATAATTTTCCCGAAATTTTTTGCGCTGTTCGCCGGTTACCTGTTTGCGCAATTCGTTCAGCCATTCGCGTTTTTCGGGCTGACGCTCCCAATTTTCCCGCAAGGTTTTGCCCCGCGCGGTGTTGTCGAACAGCGCCAAGAACACCGGCGAAATTTCCGGTTGCAAGCCGTTTGCCAATCTCACTTCCCACTTCATTCCGTCGCCGTCGAACAATTGCCCCGTCGTTTGCGCATCGACGGCGGCGGCTTTCGCTTCGCGCGCGTCCCAATCGCTGATTTGCCCGCGCTCCGCCGCGGACGCGGCTTGCCGCCACCGCTCGCGCGTCCGCGCGAGCGCCGCCTGCGCTTTTTCATATTCGTCCGGCGCGGCTTTGACCAAATCGATAAACACTTCCGGCTTCGCCGGCGGCTCGCGGCGGACGATAAAATTTTGCCCCGGATACGGCGTCAAACCGCGCAAGACCGCGACCGCGTCTTTAATGTCGTCAATCGAGCAAGACAGCGCCGTCGCGATTTTCGGCAAGCGGTTGCCGGCGAGGTCGTCGAGATAGTCGAGGACGATTTTTTCCGCCAGCGCCGTCGCGGGCTCCTCCGCGTTTAATTGCCGCAACTGCAATAAAAAACATTCGCGCAAATCCGCCGCCGCGATGCCGGTGGGCGCGAGCGATTGCACCGTCTGCCGCGCGGCGCGTTGCTCGGCGGGCGCGGGCGGCGGGAGCAAATTTTCGCCGACGGACTCGACGGCGCGCGTAAAAAAACCGCGCTCGTCGAGACCGGCGACGACCTCGCGGCAGAGCGACAATTGGCGCGGCGTCAGCGGCAACAAACCGAGTTGGCGGAATAAATGTTCGTCCAACGGCACGGGACGCTCGGCGATGGCGGTACTCGGGTCAAATTCGTCGTCGTCCTGTCGCGCGGCGGCGTGCGAAGCCGGCAAATCGTCATAGACGTTCGACCAGTCGGCGTCGATTTCGTCGTCGGCGTCGTCGATTTCGGCGGGAGCGTCTGCGGACGTTTCCGGCGCGTCCGGCTCGTTGTCGAGAGCGTCTTCGGCTAATTCGAGCGCGGGATTGACGCTGACTTCGTATTGCAGGCGTTGTTCGAGGTCGAGCAACGGCAGTTCCAACAGTTCCATCGCCTGAATCAACTGCGGCGTCATCGCCATATTTTGGCGCAGACCGGCGTGCAGAGACAGACCTTGATTAAGCGCGGGCATAGAGAACAGAGTTGAGAGTTCGGAGTTGAGAGATGAGAGTTTAGAGATTAGAGTTGAAAGTTGAAAGAGCAGAGTTGAAAGTGGTCATCTCAACTCTAAACTCTGAACTCTCAACTCTCTTCCCGCGCCGGTGTCGCCTATGTCCGTTCCCGCCGATGATTTGGATTGCCTCACGCCGGAAGAACTTTTCGCGCGTTACCGCGACGGCGACGTCGTCGCCGAGCGCGAGTTGACGCGGCAAATTCTCCCCGCCCTGTTCGCTTTTTTGACCCATTATCTCGGCGAAATCGCCGCCGCCGGAGCGTTGCGCGAGACCTGCCGCCGGCTCGCGCGCGCCGCCGCCGCTTACGACGCGGAGCGGACGCGCCTGCCGTTTTTCCTCTATCGCCTCGCGCGCGAGGCGGCGATTGACGCTTTGGCGGCGTCGCCGGCGAGCGCGGGTCCGCCGCCGCTGTCCGCCATCCTGCGGGAAAATTTGCCGCCGCAACCGAACGTCGAGGATTTGGGATTACGGTTGACCCGCGCGGCGAGCGCCTTGCCGCTGGCGCAAAAAGACGTGTTTTTACTCCGCGAGGACGCGGACTTGAACTTCGCCGAAATCAGCGAAATTCTCGATTGCTCCGTCGAACAAACGCAAAACAACCTCCGCGCGGCGTTCGGCAACCTGTCGGCGGCGCTGGCGGAAATTCCGGCGCTAAACGCTTTGCTGAAACACCTCTGACTCAATTAAAAATTACAAATTAAAAATTAAAAATGATGAAATTTGACGGTGAAAATCACTTCGCGAAATTTTAATGACGACTCCACTATTTTTAATTTCTAACTCGTGTTACGCGGTTAGCACCGGTGCTATTGCAACGAAGAAATTGAAAAAACTCCGACAGTCGCCCTGCAAGGGCGAAACATATTAGCCCAGGGTAAGCGACATGTTCTATCGTCGCGCCACCCTGGGTAGCGGTTGATTGATAAAACCATCCGACAGTCCCGCCGCGTGGTTTGCGGCGGCAAACGCGGCGGCGGCGGGAGCGGTTCGCCAAAACGCGGCGAACCGTCCAATTTCGGTTGGCGCTTCGCGCCGTCTTTACCCAGGGTGGCGCGGCTGATAGAGCATCGCCGCTTACCCTGGGCTGATATATGTCGCGCTTTCAGCGCGGCTGTCGGAACGATTTAGCAAAAATCGCGTAACGTGAGTTAGCGGGACTGCGTCCCCTCTCGCCTTTCCGCCGCTTTTTTATATGCTTACGCCTCATTTTTCCGCCGGTAACTTACGTTGAAAAACCGCCCGCCCCGCCGCCCTCTAACCCCCGATACTTCGATGAAACGCACCTTTCAGACGTTTTCGCTGATATTTTTTCTGACCATTTTGGTTGCCGGCACGCTCGCGTTTGTCTGGTCGATGCGCGCCGTCGGCAACGCGAAATTGGAAAACGAACTTTCGCTGGAAATCGAAACTCTCAAACTGCGCCTCGCCAACGAAGTCAACAGCGAACTCACGCTCGTGTCGAAAATGGCGGACACGCCGATATTTAAGGACTATTTTCTGCATCCCGAAGACGGCGCGGCGGAAGCGCTCGCCACGCGGGAATTTGCCGCCTACCGGCGCAATTTCCGCAACAATTCGATATTTTGGATTAACGACCGCGACAAGAAATTTTATTCGGACGCCGGCGGTTATTATGTGGTTGACCCGGACAAACCGTCGGAATACTGGTATAATATGACCCTCTATCGCACCGAAAAATACAATTTCAACATCAATTACAATCCGGCGTTGCGGCGCACCAACCTCTGGGTCAACGCGCCGGTTTTTATCGGCGAAAAAGCCGAGCGGCAACCCATCGGCATGCTCGGCACCGGCATCAACTTGTCGGACTTTATCAACGCCACCTACCAAAATCTCCGCCCCGGCACCGACATTTATTTAATCAATAATTCGGGCGAAATCACCGTGGCGGCGGAGCAAAAACTCGCCTTTGACAAAATCCGGCTCGCCGACCATTTAGGCGAGATGGGCGACAAAATTATGGCGGCGGTCCGGCGCTTGCCGTCGGGAAAAACCCGGATTCTCGACGTTGACAACGTTAAAATCGTCGTCAGTTCCATTCCGCAACTCGACTGGCATATCGTCGGGATTACGCCCGTGGCGCCGGCGATGCTTTTTGACGACAAGATGACCGGCTTGTTCGCCGGCGCGATGTTGCTGATTGCCTTGATTTTTATCGTTTGCAACGTCTTTGTCACGAATTTATACGCCGCGGTTGACCGGCGCAATCAGGAATTGGTCGTGCTCAACCGCGCCGCGCAAGCCGCGAGCGACGCCAAAAGTTCATTTCTCGCGCAAATGAGCCACGAGATTCGCACGCCGATGAACGCGATAGTCGGAATGAGCGAACTGGCGCGGCGCGAATACGGGACGCCGCTGGGCTTGGAACGCATCGGCGACATCCAACAATCCGGCGCGAATCTGCTGGCGATTATCAACGACATTTTGGACTTCTCGAAAATCGAAGCCGGCGGTCTCACCGTCAATTGCGCTCCTTATGAAATCGCTTCGGTTTTCAACGACACGCGCCACATTATCGAAAGCCGCATCGGCGAAAAACCCTTGACTTTCACCTGCTCCATCGCGCCGGAAATCCCCGCGCGCCTGCTCGGCGACGCGGTGCGCGTCCGCCAAATTTTGCTCAATCTTTTGTCCAACGCGGTGAAATACACGCCGCGGGGTTTTGTGAAATTTTTCGCCGATTGCGAATTTATCGACGCGACTTCCGCGCGCTTGACTTTCATCGTTGACGACAGCGGCATCGGCATTAAACCCGAAGATTTGCCCGCGCTGTTCGGCAAATTCAAACGGCTCGACGGCAATCAGAACGCGAGCATCGAAGGCACCGGTTTGGGGCTGTCGATTGCCCGCAATCTCTGCCGCGCGATGGGCGGCGACATCGCCGTCACCAGCGAATACCGGCGCGGCTCGACTTTTACCGCCACGATTATGCAGAAATACGAAGACCGCCGCCCGCTCGGCGACATCTCCGTCAGCGTCGCGGCGGCGGAGACCGGCGAATCCGTGCGCTTCACGGCGCCGGCGGCGCGGGTGTTGGTGGTCGATGACATCGCGACTAACCTGAAAGTCGCCAAGGGATTGCTCGCGGATTATCAGATGCAAATCGACACTTGTTTGAGCGGGGCGGACGCCGTCGCGCTGGCGCGCAAGAACGAATACGATTTGATTTTTATGGACCATATGATGCCGGAAATGGACGGCATCGAAGCGACGAAACTGATTCGGGAATTGGGCGAGCGGGAGCGGAATTTGCCGATTGTCGCGCTGACCGCCAACGCGGTCAGCGGCATGCGCGAAATGTTTTTGGCGAGCGGCTTCAACGACTTTTTGAGCAAGCCGATTGACACCGAAAAACTGAACGCCCTCCTCGAACAATGGTTGCCGCCGATAAAGCGGGTGGCGAAGGGCAATTAACAATTAACAATTAAAAATTAACAATTAACAATTGCGGAGTTTGATTTTTCAAATTCGCTTCGCGCAATTTCAACTTTCAATTCTTTTACTGTTTGCCCCGTTAGGGGCAATCTGTCGGTAGAAACGCCGCCGCCATAAAGTCGCGTCCCGTTAGGGACGCAATGTCGGTCTAATTATCACTAACCGACATTCCGTCCCTCCGGGACT
>JAISJR010000049.1 GCA_031261425.1 Planctomycetota bacterium | reverse complement strand
TGCCCCGTTAGGGGCAATCTGTCGGTAGAAAACCGCCGCCATAAAGTCGCGTCCCGTTAGGGACGCAATGTCGGTCTAATTATCACTAACCGACATTCCGTCCCTACGGGACGGATTTTCTTCGGGCGGCTTTTTCTACCGACATTTCGTCCTACGGGACTGCGTCCCCTATCGGGACGACGCTCGTTGATAACAGGATAGGTTCTTAAACTCCCTTAAATTTCTTACGCTTTCCGCCGAAAAATAAAACCCGACGCGCGAGCGTCGGGTTTTTGTGTGGCGTTGGAAAAAATTTATTTCGCCGCGTCTTCGGAGAATTGTTTGACGATTTTGTCTTGCGGATAAGTGCGAATCACGATGCCGTCGTCGAACGTAACTTCTTCGCCTTTTTGCACGCGCGGGTCAACCAATTTGCGCCCGATATTCTGGCAATACCAATCGTTGCAACCTTCGCGTTTCGGCTTAATCACACGACAACCGTCTTTCGCGCCGCAAGACGGAGTATTGCAACCGGTCGCCACCAAACCCAGCGTCATCACCGCCGCCATCATCACCAACTTCTTCATTTTTGCCCCTCCCTTGAAACAAAGATTATGAAAAATTTTTTGCGCTCAATGTCCGATAAAGATTTACGAGATAGTAGGAGTTTTTTTTTTATCGACAAGAGTTGCGCCGGAAAAAAATCGGAGAAAAAATGACGCGCATCGGTTTTGGCGAGGACTTGCACGCGCTTGACCGCGCCGGCGACCATTTATGGTTGGGCGGCGTGCGTTTGCCGGCGCCGTTTGCGGCGGTCGCCCATTCCGACGGCGACGTGTTGTTGCACGCGCTCGCCGACGCGATTTTCGGGGCGCTCGCGGCGGGCGACCTCGGCGAGCATTTTCCCGACGCCGCGCCGGAAAATCGCGGACGCGCGTCGCGGGATTTTCTCGCGGCGGCGGCGGCGCTGATGCGCGAGCGCGGTTATCAAATCGGCAATCTCGACGCGACCGTTCATCTGGAAAAACCGCGTTTGTCGCCGCATAAATCCGCCATCGCCGCGAACATCGCGCAACTGCTCGGCGTCGCGCCGTCGGCGGTGAGCGTCAAAGCCAAGACGGGCGAGGGGTTGGACGCCGTCGGGCGGGGCGACGCCGTCCGCGCGCAAGTCGCGGTGCTGTTGGTTAGAGTTGAGAGTTGAAAGTTGAAAAAGGGAAAAGGGAAAAGGGGTTAGGGATTTCTCAACTTTTAACTTTTAACTTTCAACTTTTTGCCCACTGCTCACTCGCGCCGTCCGCCACCCGATTCCGCCAACCCGAAAATTCTTCGCAGACCTTCGCCGCGGCGAGGAGCGAACTGTCGGCGTGGCGTTTCGCCATCAATTGCAAGCCGACCGGCAAGCCGCCGGCGTCCGCGCCGACCGGAATGGAAATCGCCGGAATCCCCGCCAAATTGGCGCTAATCGTGTAAATGTCCGACAAATACATCGCCAGCGGGTCGGACGCGCGCTCGCCGAACGCAAATGCCGTCGTCGGCGCCGTCGGCGAGGCGATGAGGTCAACCTCCGCGAAAGCGTCGGCAAATTCCCGCGCAATCAGCGTCCGCACTTTCAGCGCCCGCACGTAATAAGCGTCGTAGTAGCCCGCCGATAAAACATAAGTGCCGAGCATTATCCGCCGCTTCACCTCTTCGCCGAAAAATTTGTCGCGGGTGCGGCTCATCAGCGCCGCGATGTCGTCCGCCGCCGCCCGTTCGGTGAAATGCGCGCCGTCGAAACGCGCCAGATTGGAACTCGCCTCGGCGGTCGCGACGATGTAATACGTCGGCACGGCGTATTTCAGATTTTTTAGTTTGATGTTTTTCACCGTCGCGCCGCGCGCGCGCAATTGCTCGACGGCGGCAAGGACGACGCTTTTGACTTCGGCGTTCAAGCCGTCGGCGTCGAAATACTCGGCGGGCAAGCCGATGCGTTGTCCCGCTAAATTGTCGGGCAGGGCGTCTAATTTGGCGATTGCCGACGGGTCGCAAGTCGCGTCGCGCGGGTCGGGTTGCGCGATGACGTTGAACAATAAATTGGCGTCGTCGGCGGAGCGCGCGAACACGCCGATTTGGTCGAGCGACGAGCCGAACGCGATTAGTCCGTAACGGCTGACCGCGCCGTAAGTCGGCTTGAAGCCGATGACGCCGCAACAACTCGCGGGCTGGCGAATCGAGCCGCCGGTGTCGCTACCGAGCGCCAGCGGACAAAATCCCGCCGCGACCGCCGCCGCCGAGCCGCCGGACGAGCCGCCCGGCACGCGGGTTAAATCCCACGGATTGCGCGTGCGGCGCAACGCCGAGGTTTCGGTCGAACTGCCCATCGCAAATTCGTCCATATTGGTTTTGCCGAGGAGCGTCGCGCCGGACGCTTGCAACAATTCAACGACGGTCGCGGAATACGGCGGGCGAAAATGTTCAAGCATTTTACTGGCGCAGGTCGTCGGTTGGTCTTGCCAACAGATATTGTCTTTGACCGCGACCGGCACGCCGGCGAGAACGCCGCTATTGGAAAATTGCGCCGGTTCCGGCAATTGCAAAAACGCGCCGATGGCGGCGTCGCGTTGGACGATACGGTCGCGGAGCGCGGAATAAATTTCGCGGGGGGCAAGTTCGCCGGCGCGGACGCGGGCGGCGATTTCGACGGCGGTGAGCGTGTGCATATTTTGGGAGGGGTGAGGGGTTTAATTCGTAATGGTTCTACGTCTTGATAAAGAGGTCTTTCCGCATATTGACGGTCTTGCTTTTCTTGCTGTTCATCTCGGTATTTCTGACAAAGCCGTTTTTGGCGTAAAAGGCGACCACGCCTTGGTCGTGTTCGATGTCGGCGTCAACGGTAACGAAGCGGCACGCAAAACGTTCGCGGTAGGTTTCTGTCGCAATACCAGCCGCGAGGTCAATCATATATGAGCCAATGCCGCGATACCGCTCTTTGAATGAACCGGCGACGGCGAGTTTCGCGATTTTCATTGCCGGCAGGGTTTTGAACGGATAATCAAGGTTATGTAATTCTTTTTCCGCCGCGCTTAATTTGATGGCATCGGCAATCACCGACATATAGGCGGCAATTGCGCCGGCGCTTCGCTCGCGCAACAGATAGGTTACCGCGACCATATCGTCTTGGGATTTTATTGCCTCTTGATTAAGGTAGGCGTTATATTCCTCTATTGGACACGAAAATTCAATATCGGTGCCGGCGGCGAGACGGTTGAGGGAAAAGAATTTGTCCCCGTTGATTAAGTCGATAATGATTTTTGCGTTCATTTTGCCATTGCCCTTTCTAAAGCGTCTTCCCGCGCTTTCACATACGCCCAGTCCTCCGCCGTCGGTCGGCGGTGAACTTGCGCGATGGCTTCGCGGATAATTTTCAGGTCTTTGATTTCCGAGACGCCGACCGGCTTGATTTTAACCGTTTTTTTCGTTGCCATTTTTAATCCTCCTTTTAATTCCCCTCTACGGAGGGGTGGCAGGCGAAACGCTCTATCTCGCCTGACGGGGTGGTGATTTTTAATAAATCCTCCAATCATTACGCGCCTACGGCGCGGCGGTTCGGAGTGATTGGTAAAATCACCACCCCGTCATCGCGACATAGAACCGTCGCGATGCCACCCCTCCGTAGAGGGGAATAAAAAGGCGTTTGATTATCAAATTCGCTTCGCGCAATTTTTAAGTCCAAGCCGCCATTTGTAACCCGCAATTTTTAATGCGCAATTATTTCTTACCCCACGTAATTTTTCAGCGCGTTGTAGAGTTCGATGATATCGACGGGCTTGGTGAGGTAGTCGTTCATACCGGCGGCGAGACCGGCTTGTTTGTGTTCCGGCATCGCGTTGGCGCTGACCGCGATAATCGGCAGGTCGAGGGTGCCGAACGTTTCGCGAATGACGCGCGTCGCCTGCAAACCGTCCATCACCGGCATTTGCAAATCCATAAAAATCAAATCGAGGTGCCGCGTCTGCGCGGTCTTCACCGCTTCCTGCCCGTCGCCGGCGAGCAACGTTTCGCATTGCGTCGGCGCAATCAACTGTTCCAACAACGCCTGATTAACGAGATTGTCGTCCACAATCAAAATCGTTTTGCCCGCCAAATTCAGCGCCGCGAAATCCTCTTCCGTCGGTTCCGGCGGCGGGGCGGCGCGCTCTCCGCGCGGCAAACGGACGGCGACCGTAAAAACGCTTCCCCGCCCCACTTCGCTCCTGACCGTCAATTTGCCGTCCATCAATTCTAACAACCGTTTGCAATTCGCTAGCCCGATGCCCAAACCGCCGAAGCGCCGCGTGCTCGACGAGTCGCCTTGGGAAAAATGCGCGAAGATATTGTTGCGCATCGACGGCTTGATGCCGACGCCGGTGTCGATGACCTCGATTTTCGTCAAGACCCCGCGCGGGTTTTCGTCTAGCGTGTGGGCGCGCACGGCGACGTCGCCGCGCTCCGTAAATTTAATCGCGTTGCTGACCAAATGATTTAACACCTGCGCCAGGCGCGAAGCGTCGCCCGTTAAGTTCAGCGTCATTTTACCGAAGCGGAGGTCGGTGCGGACGATTTGGCTGAGGTGGGGCGGGGGAGGAATAAATTCCGCCGCCAGGGTCAGCCCTTTCGCGGCGGCGGCATTTTCGTGGATAGTCAGCGTGTTTTCTAAAAGTTCGCGCAAATCGAACGGCGCGACCGTCAGCGTGATTTTTCCCTGCTCGATGGCGGTGAGGTCTAAAAGGTCGTCGATGATGACGAGAAGCGAGCGCACCGCCAAGGAGATTTTTTCAAAGTAATGGCGACATACCGGACGGACGTCGTCGTCGCGCATCGCGAGCGCCGCGAAGCCGTGCACCGCGTTGAGCGGCGTGCGGAATTCGTGGCTCACGTTCGCTAAAAAATCGCTTTTCAACCGGCTGGCTTCCTGCATTCTATTGGCGGTTACGCGGAGTTCGTTGATGAGGTTGTTGATGCGGCGGCGCAACCGTTGCAACCCGAAAATCAGCGCCACGCTCATCAACGCCCCCATCGTCGTCAACGCCCACAGCGTATCGGTTAAATCGCGACGGTAGTCGTCCTCCGGCTCAATGACGCCGAGATACCAGCCGTTGAAAATCCGGTGAAAAAAAACGACGGACGCCACGCCGGCGTAGTTCTTCGCCCGCCACGCGGAAATGTTTTCTCCCGCCCGCAAGCGGCGCGCGACATCGGCGTAACGGTCGTTGACCGACGCGAACGGCGCGTCGATGAACGCGGCGTTGGGATGGTTCACGAAACGCAAACTCCGGTTCAGCAGAACGCAGAAACCGCGGTCGCTGTTGAACAATTTGACGGATTTGATGTAACCGAGGATTTTGTCCAACCGCGCGTCGATGGCGAGCACGCCCAACGACGCGCCGTCGTCGTCGAACAATTCCTGCGCGTAGGACACGATGGCGTCGCCGGTGTGCGCGTCAATGTAAATATCGGTGGCGGCGACTTGTCCGGCGGCTTCTTTCGCCGCCCGATACCACGGACGCTCGGTCGGGTCATAGACGGCGGGCGCTTGCCACCGCGCGCCCGATAAGAAATCGCCGCGTAAAAAGGCGTAAATGCCGTTGAAACCGGCGGCGTCCCCGCGGTTCGTCTTCAGCCAGTCGGTTAACTCCGTCATATAAGCCAGAAGTTGTTCTTGACCGCCGCCGCGCTTGATAATCCGCCGGATGATGAGCGCGGAATTGATGAGCGTGTTTTTCTGCTCCTGCAAAGTCGCTTCGATATGCGCTTCGGTGGTGCGCAGAGATTCTTCCGCGGCGGAAAGCAGATGTTTGTTCAAAATTCCCCGCACCGCGAAGTAACTGATGCTCGTCATCAAAAAGAAGGCGAGTAGGACAAAAAACGATTGCGCCAGCAACGAGACCGGCAGGCGGTGGGATATTCGCGAATAGAGAGACGGGGGCGGCATAGGCGTTCCTTTACAGGCGTCGCGAGAGCGGCGGGTTAAACCGGCGACCGAGCATAATAAATGCTCCCCCCCCCCCCCCGTAAATAGGACTGGCTAAACCGACAAGCGGGACGAATCAAAGTGTAACGCTTCGGCAAAACGGCGAGCCAAACCGGCGTCAATTTCCTGATTATCGCGCTCCATCGCGGCAATCGCCGTGTGTTGCAGACCGGTTTTTTGCGCTAATTCCACCAACGACACGCCCTCGCGCAAACGATAGGCGCGCAGAACTCGTCCGGGGCTCTTGCGCGCTTCAATTTCTTTGGCGAGCGCGGTCGTTTCCCAACGAACATAGTCGTCGTCAGCCGCGTCGTTATCCGCAATCGCCGCGTCGGGAAAATTCCGGCAAAACCAAGCGCGGAGTTCGTCAACGCCGCGACCGGCGCTGGTCGCGTCAATACGGCGCGTTTTCTCGTGAACCGGCATAATAGACCTCAATTTTAATGGAGTTGTTTTCGTGTTGCCAGCAAGCGACATACGAATAATTTAAGTGGCAGTGATATTTATTGGCGGTCAATTTGGAAAAATTCGACCACGCCGGTTGTATCGCGCCGGCGGCGCGTAAATCCGCGACTAATTCCGCGAATAAATCCTGCACGAACGGCGGCGCTTTCCGCAAGTTTTTTAACGCGCGTTTTTTAACGTATATTTCATACATAGGGCTTCGCAAAATGATAACGCGCCGCGTAAGACGCGCATATTTATTTTTAAGAAGTTTTCTTATTTTTCCGCAAAATAATCGGTCGGCAAAAAATTATAGCAATCGCGCTATCGACCGCGCCAAAAATCGGCGAACGGACGGGCTACCATTTTTCCGGTTTATGGATATTGGTTCCGGGAATGACCGGCGGCAGTTGTGAAGCGGCGAGATTTTTAGCGCGAATAATTTTTATGAAATGCGGAATGTCTTTTAAGGTGTGAGACAAACAATTTCCGCCGGGCGCCAACCAGCCGATTATTTTATTTCGGTCTTTCGCCAAGCGCATCGCTTCGGCAAGGTCGCTGTCATTGGAGATTACCACTCCGCATTCGTATTCGTCGCGCCAAGCGTCATTCAACAAATGAACGGCTAAATTGACATCGGTGCCTTTTTCTTCGGTATGAATGATGTCCACCATACCGGATTTCGGCGGCGCCAACGGTCGCCTAACCGGATGCGAAAGAAATTGCCCGTAGATGATTTCGAGATGGCGGATATGAGATTGTAACGCCAACAGATAGGCGTTTTGCCGCGTCGGAGCGTCAACGTCATACGGTCGGCTTTGCACTCGCGCCGTAAAGTATTTAATTTTCAGAATTTGGTGCTTGTCCGGCGGCAAAAGGTGTTCGCACAGCCGCGACAAATCGAGCCATTTGTGCGGCGTTTTACGCAAACACCGATAATACAGATTAAACCCGTCGATATAGACGTAAGTTCGCTGTGCGACCATAGAAACCTGCCAAAAAAACAGGGCGGCGTTATCCGCCGCCCGTACCCATCTCCCGAAAGAGATGGGGGTGCTAAAAAATCTGCCTGACATTTGGCGCGACCTGCTCCGACAAAACGGGCGCATTGTATCGCGCTCCAAAGATAATTTCAAGAAAATTATTGGAAAGGGGCGCGATACTTCTTATCGACTGCGCCAAAATTTCTCGCGCGGAATCCGCTCGCGGTCGAGGACGCTCTTGACCGCTTCGTAAAAACGCGGCGCGTCGCCGTGATAGCCCGCCGTCGGTCGCAAGTTCGCGCATCGCGCGGCGAACCATGCGTTCAGGTCGGACATACAGCGCTCGCGGATATATTTCGCCAGCATACTCGCCAGCGCCACCGGAAAAAAATTCGCGTCGGCGCGCGGCGAAAAAATTACGCGGCAGTTGGCGACGACGTATTCCGAACCCGCCGCGCCCTCGCGCACGGTTTCGATAAGCGGCGACGCAAACAGTTCCGCCAGCAACGGCGCGTAAAAATGGCGCCCGCCCTGTTTGTCAACCACGATGACGGTTGCGGCGGACGGGTCGAGCGCGGCGAATTTTTGGATTAACGCGGCGACCAATCGCCATTCGACGGCGGATTTTTTCGCGGCGGCGAATTGGCGGTTGAGTTCCGCCGCCGTCAGCGCGCGGGCTTGCAACGTCAATAATTCTATCGCGGGCGTTCGCCGCGCCGCGAGCGCGGCGATAGACGCGCTTTTCGCCGCGAGCGGCATTTGCCACGCGGCGGCGTGCCACGGAATTTCTCGCGCCAATCGCAAAAAATTCGCGTCGCCGAGCGCGGTGAAAAATTCGTCGCGGTCGCGCGGCAAAGAGCGCCAATTTTGCCACGCGGCGAGGATGGGAACTTCCAAACCGGCAAGCCCTTTCGCGGGGAAAATCGCTTTGCTGTCGCCGACGATTTTTTTCGTGTCCGCGCCGAAAAAATTCCACGCCTCGTTCGGCGACGGGGGCAAGCGCAACGCCGCGCCGGCGACGCTCAACACGCCCAGCGCCGGACCTAAACCGGCTTCGTCAATGCCTGCGAAAATCATCAATCGACCTGTTCGACAAGAGGGTTTCGCTTTAGACCGTATCCTTAATACCGGCGTTCAGGATACTCGATTTTACGCTTGAACCCAAGTTTTAATTTAGGGGCGGCGGAGATAATTGACAATTTTTGCGTTCGTGAATATGCTTTTTACCGGTGAAGATACGGTGTTGGCGCCGGCGCCGCGCCGGTTTTGAACGCCAAGGTTATGTCCGCGCGGTCGCCGAATGAAACGCAAAAAATGGGAAGCCCAATGACCGCCATCTCCGTCGTTCTCGCCGCGTATCGCGGGGAAAAATATATCGGCGAACAGTTGCGGTCGCTGTTCGCGCAGACGCGATTGCCCGACGAAATTTTAATCGGCGACGATTCGCCGGACGCCGCGACGCGGCGGGCGATTGCCGGCGTTTTGCCCGAAAAACCGGCGAGCGTGAAATTGGAAATTATCGTTAATCCGGCGCCGCTCGGCGTGGTCAAAAATTTTGCGGCGTTGTTGGCGCGGGCGTCCGGCGACGGCGTTTTTTTATGCGACCAAGACGACATCTGGTTGCCGGAGAAAATCGCGCGGTTGACGGCGGCGTTCGAGGCGCATCCTAAAAAAATGGTTTTTGCCTGCGATTCTTGGCGCGTGAACGAGGACTTGTCGGCGCGGGGTGAACGGCTATTGCCGCGCCGCGCGGCGCCGTGGATTGCCGCGCAAATCAATCGCGGCGGCGCGTTGGCGTTGGTGCCGCGTTATCTGTTCGCTTACGGGCACAATTTATTAGTGCGGCGCGAATTTATCGCGCGGGCGTTGCCGGTGCCGGAAAATTATCTCGGCTGCGACGCGTGGTTCCGCAATCTCGCCGCGCTCACCGAAAAATTTTATTACGAAAACGCGCCGCTGACTTATTACCGCGTCCATGAAAACAATGTTACGAATCTGGAATTGACCGGCTTTCCGGTAACGCGGTTGACGCGCTATCGCCAAATCCGCGCGATGTCCGGCGCCGAAAAAATCGCGGAATTTTCCCGCCGGCGCGACGAATTTATCACGCTGAAAATCGAAGCGGAAAAACGCTTATTCGCCGAGGAGATTCCGCCGGTCAATCGGCAATTACTCGCGCAATTTATCGACTTTTACGCCCGCCGCATCGAAGTTACGCCGTTGCCGCGTTGGCGCCGTCCGTGGAAATTGCTCCGCGCGGCGCCGCTTTATTTTTCCGCCGGCACCGGTTGGCGCGCGTGGTTGCGGGATTGGTTTTCTCGCTAATTTGTTTTCTCGCTAAAACGCGGTTGCGGTATTCAATTCTTGAACCTTATTTTTTTAGACCGACTGGAAAACAAATCTAATGACCGACTCCGCGCCGTCCTCACTTCCACCGTCTCCCGCCGGCAAAACCTCGCCGTGGCGGCGGGGTAAAAAAATCGCCGTCGCGCTGTTGAAAATCGCGATTGTCGGCGGCGCGTTCGCGTATTTGTTGCGCAACGGGCAATTGGATTTCAGCAAAATTCAATCGCAATTCGCGCATCCGGGCTGGGTTTTCGCCGGCGTCGCCGGCGCGTTTCTGCCGATGGTCAGCAGTTTTTACCGGCAATTATTATTGTTGCGCGCGCTCGGCATCGCTTGCTACCAATACCGCGACACGCTCCGCATCGGTTTTATCGGCTGTTTTTTCAGCACCTTTATGCCCGGCGCGGTCGGCGGCGACGTCATCAAAGCCGGTTATTTTATTCGCGACACGCGGGAAACGGCGAAATCGCTCGCCAGCGTTTTGGTTGACCGCGTAATGGGGCTGTTCGGTCTGCTCGTGGTCGGCGGCGCGGCGATTGCGCTGGCGCGCGAGCAAGTGATGAACGCGCCCAATTTGCACCAAATCGCCGTCGTCGTGTTCGGCGCGATTGCCGCGTTGGTGCTGGCGGCGGCGGGCGGTTTGGTCGCGCTGTTGCGCGGGCGCGGCGCGGCGCTGAAATTTTTAGCGCTGACGGCGTTGTTGATTGGCGCCGGCGGTTGGTGGATTTGGCGCGGCGCGGGTTACGAGTGGCAAATTATCCGCGCGCCGGAAGAAGAATTGACGGCGGCGCTCGCCGGAATTTTATTGCGTTGCCGCTTTATTTTGGCGGCGGCAATCGCCGCGCTGGTCGTCGCGCTCCTCGCGGTGGCGACGGTGCCGAGTTGTCAGCCCGGACGGCGGCTGTCGAATTTTATACATTCCCGCGTCCCCGGCGGCGCGGCGCTAATGCGGTTTGTCGAAGCGTTGTTGATTTTCCGCAACGATTTGGCGGCGCTCGGCTATGCGCTGCTCTTGTCGGTCGGGCAACAGACGGTCAATATCTGCTCGATTTATTTTATCAGCCGCGCGATTGTCCTGCCGGCGGCGCCGGGCGTGTTCGACATTTTTTTTGCCGCGCCGCTGGCGTCGATTGCCAACACCTTGCCGGTGCCGGGCGGCGGTTTGGGCGTGGGCGAAGCGGTGTTCGCCGGCGTGTTGTCGCTCTGCCAAGACGGCGCGGGCAACGCAATTGTCGGCGGCGCGACGATTTTCCTCGCGTGGCGGATTTGGACGGTCTTGCTCAGTTTCATGGGCGGTCTGCCGTATTACCTGCGCGGCAAAAAAGAAATCGCCGGCGTTGCCGGTCGAGAGTTGAGAGTTGAGGGTTGAGAGTTTAGC
Source organism: Planctomycetota bacterium (assembly GCA_031261425.1). GTDB lineage: Bacteria > Planctomycetota > SZUA-567 > SZUA-567 > SZUA-567 > MS499-59. The sequence goes on along the minus strand of JAISJR010000049.1, from coordinate 105,405 downwards.
GGCGGTTGCGCTTCGCGCGTCTTAAAAATAAAACTCCGCTCTCTAAACTCTAAACTCTCAACTCCAAACTCTAAATGAAGGTGAAATTATGTCCGCGACCCCGACCGCCGAGACCGAGAAAGATTCCGCCGCGCCCGCCGCCACCGACCCCGACGCCGATAAAGTCGTCATTAACCGCAAGCAATTCCCGTGTCCGCAATGCGGCGGCGCGATGGGCTTTATCCCCGGCACGCATAATTTGCGTTGCCCTTATTGCGGCGCGGAAAGTCAAATTCCCGAAACCGCCAAAAACGTCGACGGCAGTATCGCGTCCGCCGCGAAATTGCGCGAATTAGATTATCACGAATTTATCGACCGCGCCGAAGCCGAGCAAGCCCGCGAGAAAAAAATCCATTTGACGCATTGCAACGGTTGCGGCGCGAACATCACGCTCGCCGACCATGTTTCCGCCGAGAATTGCCCTTATTGCGGCATTCCGGTCGTGGCGCAGGATTTCGTGCAAACCGCCATCGAAGTGCAGGGCTTGTTGCCGTTCCAAATCAACAAAGAAAACGCCTACGCGCGGTTCGGCGCGTGGCTGAAATCGCTGTGGTTCGCGCCGAATAATTTGACGGCGCGGACGATGCGCGACGGCGTGTTGAACGGCGTTTATACGCCGTATTGGACTTACGACAGTAAGACGACGACGACGTATGCCGGCGAGCGCGGCGAGTATTACTACACATCCGAAACCTACGCCGACGCCAACGGACGCCGGCGGACGCGGCAGGTTCGCCACACGCGCTGGTATCCGGCGCACGGCGCGGTGCAAGTGAATTTCGACGATATTCTGGTGCCGGCGACCAAGTCGTTGCCGCGGTCGCTGATTGAAAATTTGGAGCCGTGGGATTTGCAAAATTTGGCGGATTTTCAAGCGGAATTTTTATCGGGCTATCGCGCCGAGACCTATCAAATCGGCTTGCGCGACGGCTTCGGCGTCGCCGAGCAAAAAATGGCGCCGGTCATTCGGAGCGCGGTTCTTCGCGACATCGGCGGCGACGAGCAACGGATTTTGTCATCCGATACGCAACACGCGGACGTAACCTTCAAGCATATTTTGCTACCGCTGTGGATTTCCGCGTATCGTTACCGCGAGCGCACATTCCGCTTTGTCATCAACGGACGCACCGGCGAAGTGCAGGGCGAGCGCCCGTATTCGTGGGTAAAAATCGCGCTGTTCGTCCTGACGTGCTTGGCGGCGGCGGGAATTGGGATTTATTATTTGAGCCAAATGGAGCAGGGTTGAGCGTTTAGACGGGACAATATCTCCTCTATTTTTAATTTTTAATTTGTAATTTTTAATTACGGTATGCCGCAGTTCATTTCTAAAATCAAACAACTATAACCGTTATCTAACGATGGACAGCAAACTGTCGAACATTTGGTTCACGACGCTGATGAATTGCGACGACGCTTTGTAAGCCGTCAGATATTGCGACATTTTCGTCATTTCTTCGTCCATATTCACGCCCGACAAACTTTCGCGCTGGTTTTCGACGCTGACTTTAATATCGGCTTGCGCCGAAAACAGCGACGCCGTGCGCGCCGACTCAATCCCCAAGCGCCCGACCACGCCGTTGTAAAAATCCTCGAACGACGCCGTGCCGTTTTTCATCGTCGTCTCAATGCGCATATGCGTGAGCGAGCGAATGTTGATTTGATTGCCATCGACAAACGCATCCGCCGCCGCGAACAGTTGCGGATTGTCCTGCATCGTTTGATTGACCGTAATCGTCTGCGCGTTGTTGCCGCTGAAAAACGTGTTCAGCCCCAGCGCCGCCAACACGCCGGTGTCGTCCCGCCCGAACGCGAACTGCGTGGACTCCGAATTGGCGACAATCGACACGCGGTTCAGTTTGTCCAACGACACCGTGAACGCGCCCGCGGCGACCGAGTCGAAGGCGTCCTGCATTTTGCGCACCAACGAATTTTCCGGCTGGTTGTAAGTCCACACGCCGGGCGCGGTTTCGACCGCTTCGGTGCTGTAAAGAATCGTCCGCTTGTCGTCGGCGGAACTCGTCAGGTCGATGTCAATCGGCACGTGTTTGGCTTCGCCGCTGTTCACGTCATAGACGATGACCTCAAACACGCCGTCCTTAATTTGGAACGTGTTGGCTTGCGGCGTAAATTCGTATTGCAATTTATCGAGCGTTACCGCCGGGTCGATGATGCGATAGTCGGCGGTCATTTCGCTCAAACCGGTCAGCCCGACGCCTTGCGAAAATTGCCGGTTGAAATTCCAAATCACTTCGCCGGCGAATTGGTCGAGGTCGTTTTGATACGACAGCGCGACCACGTCGCGCATCTGCACCATTCCGTAAACCGCGCCGTCCGCCATTACCACTTTGGCGCGGTCGGCGGCGAAAACGATGTCGTCCACCATCAAGCCGCCGCGCTCCACCCGCGTCGTCGTCAACTCAAAAGTTTGATTTTCAAACACCAACATCCGCCCGTGTTGCGCGACGATGAGCGAGCCGTTTTTTTCTTCGCTGACGTTGACGTCCATCAGTCCCGAAAGTTGTTTGACCAAGACCTCGCGCTGGTCGCGCAAGTCGTTGGCTTTGACGCCGGTCGCGCCGGAGGATTCCATTTTCATAATCGCGGCGTTGAGCGAGGCGATTTGCGCGCAGACCTCGTTGACCGTGCCGACGGTTTCCACGATAACGTGGTTTTGATTGGCGCGGTAGTCGTAAATTTTTTGCCGCGTCGATTGGACGCTTTCGGCGAAGGTCTGCGCGACGGACGCCGCGTTGGCGCGCGTCGAAAGGTCTTCGACGTGGTCGTTCAAGTCGTCGAGCGCGTCCCAAAAATTGCTGAACGTCGTCGAAATGTCGTTGCCGGTGAGTTCGTTGAAATACGCTTCGAGATTTTCGTAGCCGGTGTTTTTCTGGTTGAGTTGCCCGTAGGTCGAAGTCGCGACGCGGACTTGCTGTTCGAGAAACACATCGGTGATGGACGTGATGTCGTTGACCAAGACGCCGGTGCCGACGGCGACGTTGCCGTAGGGTTGCGGCTTGTTGGCTTCGGTGTTGACGCGCTGGCGGGAATAGCCCGGCGTGGTGGCGTTGGCGACGTTATGCCCGGTGGTGTCGAGCATCAATTGCGTCGCTTGCAGGGAAGTCATCCCGATGTTGAACGAGCGAAAAGTCATGGCGGCACTCCTTTACTTTTCCGGCAGAAAAATCCGTTTTGCCGAATGGCGGAAAAGAAACCGGAGGCGGATACGCAATCGCCGTGCCAACTGAGAGAGTTTAGAGTTGAGAGTGAAAAGTGAAAAATGCGGTTCTTACGTTGCTTAAACCCCTTAAACCGCTTAAGCCCCTTTGCCCCTCCCCCCCCTCCTAAAAACTCTCTGCAAAAGGAAAGCGCGTTTTTCGGTAATTACTTAGCATGCGATTATTTTTGCGCCGTCCGCCGGTGAGTTATGGAAAATCTCAACGCCATCAGCCATCTTTTCGTCGAGTCCCGGCTCCCCTGCCAAAAAGAGGGATGCGAGGCGGAATGTATCATTATCGACACGATTTCCGGCAGTCGTTTTTGTCGCGACCACGCGCCGCGCTTATGGATTGAAGACGCCTACCGCAATGACCGGCGGCTCGCGGAAGAAACCCGTCTGACGCCGAGCGCGTGCGTGATGTGGTGAGGCAGAGCAGAGTTTAGAGTTTAGAGTTGAGAGATTTAGAGCGCGGCGGGGCAAAATGCGCAACTTTTCCCTTTTCCCTTTTCCCTTTTCCCTTCTCAACTTTCAACTCTAAACTCTCAACTCTCAACTTTTTCTCCCCGATACGCGGCAAACGCCCGCCGACGTTATTGGTAATTCGCGGCGGCGCCGTATATTGTTCTGAAATCTCCCGCCCCTAATTCATCGAGGAAAAAATATGTCGAATTCATCTTATCATAAATTGCTCGCAAAATTGCTCGCGTTAGTTTTGACTTTCTCGACCTTTTCCGGCGCGGGTGAAACGGTTACGGCGCCGGCGAGCATCGCCGCCGTGCAGGTCAATCCGAACGCCGTGGCGGACGACTTTATCGGCGCCGGCGAGGCGGCGGTGCGCCGGCTCTTAAACCGCGCCGAGGCGCTGGGGCGAAGCGACGACGCGACGCTCGCGAAATATCCCGACGCCGACGAAGTTCTGCTCGGCGGCGCCACGCGCATCGACTACCGTCCCGACGGCACCTATACCCAATGGGACGAGCAATACATTAAAATTCTCACCGAAAAAGGGCGCCGAGAAAACGCCACCGTCGCCAGTTACTACACCATTCCCTACCAACTACCCGAAGATTGCTTCGTCGCGGCGCTTGAAATCATCAAGCCCGACGGCGCGGTCGTCTCGATTGACATTGCGGCGCAAAGTTCCACCTCCATCAACAGCGGCTCGATGGGCGCCAACATTTACAATCCCAACGACAAAGTCATCACGGTCAACGTCCCCGGTCTCGCGGTCGGCGACATCGTGCATTTCTTGATGTTCGACAACACCCGCCTACCGCGCGCGCGCGGCATTTTCGCCGACGCTTTTTCGTTGGAGCAAACGCGCCCGCTACTGTGGCAGTCCGTCGAAATCAACGCGCCCAAAAGTTTGCCGCTGAAAAAAATCGCCGTTCGCGACGAAATTCGCGGCACGATTGAAACGTTCGCGCCCGACCCCATCGGCGAGGTTACGCGCCACCGTTGGATTATCCGCAACGTGCCGCAGGCGTTCCCCGAAGCGAATATGCCGCCGCTCTTCGCCTGCACGCAACGTCTGCTCGTCAGCACCGCCGCCGACTGGGAAGAAATCTCGCGCTGGTATGCCGACTTGTGCGCTACGCCGCTCGCCGACGTGTCGCCCGCCATGCAGGACGCCGTCCATAAAATCGTCGGCGACGAAACCGACCCGCGGGAAAAAATTCAGCGCTTATTTACGTGGGTCAGCCAGAAAATCCGCTACGTCGGCGTAACCACCGAGGAAACGGCGCCGGGTTACGAGCCGCATCCGGTCAAAGACACGTTCTCCGAAAAACACGGCGTCTGCCGCGACAAAGCCGCGCTCCTCGTCGCGATGTTGCGTCTCGCGGGCATCGAAGCGTTTCCCGTCCTCATCGACACCAATATGAAAAAGGACGCCGAGGTCGCCCAGCCGTTTTTCAACCACGCCGTTACCGCCGCGTTAGTCAACGGCGAATATATGTTGATGGATTCGACCGACGAAAACACGCGGACGCTGTTGCCGGATTATTTGAGCGACAAGAGTTATCTCGTCGCGGCGGCGAACGGCGAAAAATTGCGCGTGTCGCCGACCACGCCGGCGGCGGAAAATATGCTGACGATTGACTCCGACGGCGAACTTTCGCCCGCGGGCGATTTGAAAGTTGACACGACCATCCAATTCGCCGGCATCAACGACAATTTATATCGCGGCTATTTCGCGCGGATTACGCCGAACGAGCGGCGGCGCTATTTTGAAGGCGTCGTCAAAGCGGTGTATGGCGGCGCGGAACTGACGGCGTTTTCGCTGACGCCGGACAATCCGCTCGACACCGCCGAGCCCCTGTTTGTCCGCCTGCAATTTGCCGCCCGCAACATCGCGATTCGCGGGCGGAATTTGGCGTTGTTGCCGGCGCCGTTTTTGGGCGCGCGCGTCGGCGCGGTCAATTTTATGCTGGGGCAAATGGGTTTGGAAAAGCGGCGGTTCCCGCTGGTGTTGGACAGCACTTGCGGCGTCAGCGAAACCATCAAAATCGATTTGCCCGCCGAATTTTCGCGCGAGTTGTCGATGCCGGTGTATAAGCCGGTCGAAACGCCGGCGCTCGAATGGCGGCGGTCGCTGGCGCGGGTCGGCAAATCGTTGCGCGGCAAAAACGAGTTCATTTTGCGGGAAGTGGAAATTTCGCCGGAGCAATACGCGCAAGTCAAAGAGCAACTGAAAACGGTCGAATACAACGCGCGCAAATTGCCGGTGTTCGCGCAATCGACCAGCCGCGTCGAAAACGAGGCGTTGCTCGACAAACAAGCCGACAGCGTTTTTCTTGCCGACGACGTGGAATATGAAGTCCTCGACGCGCACAGTTGGCGCGAGCGGCGCACGACGCGCAAAAAGATTCTCACCTACGCCGGATTGAAAGACGAGAGCGAACTCAAAATCGCCTACAACCCCGCCGTCGAAAACGTAACGTTGGAACGCGCCGTCGTCATCGCGCCGAACGGCAAAGTGCAGACGATTGCCGCGAGCGCCGTCAACATTATGGACCAAAGTTGGAACGGCGACGCGCCGCGTTACCCCGGCGGAAAAATTCTCGTCGCCAATTTGCCGAACGTCGAAATCGGGAGCATCGTCGAATATCGCGTCCTGCGCGAAATCAGCCGCCAGCCGTTCTTTTTCGCGGCGGAAACGTTTCGCGAATTTTCCCCGATTGTCGCGCGCTCGGTAACGTTGCGAGCGCCGGCGGGAATGAACATTCCGGTCGAGACCACGTTGAACGTCCACGAAACGCGGAGCGTCGATGACAGCGCGCCGTTGTGGGAAATCGCCAACGAGCCGCAAATGAAATACGAGGATTTTTTGCCGCCGCTCGGCAGTTTTACGCCGATGTGGTTCGCCGGCTCCGGCGAATGGCGGAATTACGCGGCGAGCGTGCGAGAAACGCTTTTCACGGCGGCGAAAAATCAGCCGAACGCCGCGGCGAAGGGGAGCGCGCTCGGCAAAAAACTGACGCTGGCGGGACTGCGCGCGTTGGTTGACGACCTCGCGACGACCATCCGGCGGACGGGTCCGGCGTTCGGCGATTTGCCGCTGACCGCGACGATGACGCCGGCGGATAAAACGCTCGCCGACGGCTACGGCAACAGCGCCGACGGCGCGGCGTTGTGGCTGGCGTTGCTCGCGGCGGCGCCGGACGCCCAGCCCGAATTATTTTTAGTCAGCCAATATCGCGCCGGCGTGAATCTGTCGTTGCCGCAATTGCAACTGCCGAATCCGCAAATGTTCAACGGCGTGTTGTTGCGGCTGACGGTCGAAGGGCGGACGGTGTGGCTGAACGACATCGACCAATACTCGCAACTCGGCGCGACACCGAGCGACGGTTTGGTCGCGCTGAATTTGCAAACCGGCGCGTTTGAAACCGTGCGCAACGACAAACATTTCACCTTGGCGGACGAGACGACTTACCACATCGCGTTGAAGGCGGACGGCGAGGCGACGATTCGCAAAACGGCGCTAATCACCGGCAATCATTATCACGCCTATAAAAAGTTGTTCGCGGAAATGCGCCCGGAAGAAAAGCGGCGCCATCACCAGACCGAACTCGCGAATTTGGCGCAGGCGGCGACGGCGGCGAGCGATTACGTTACGGATTTTTCGGCGTATCCGGGGAAAATCGAATTCACGGCGCGGGTGCCGAAATACGCGGTCGAAGACAACGGCTTTTTGTATTTGGGCTTGCCGGAGACCTTGCGGCGGCTGTTCGATTTCCGCTCGGCGAAACGGACTAATCCGCTGTTCATCGGCGAAGACCAGCGGTTGCGGATTAACACGGTGATAACCCTACCGGAGAATTTCCGCCCGCTGATTTATCCGCCGAAACTGCTCTGGCACTCGCCCATCGAAGAAAACAGCCGCGTCGAAATTGAAACGCGCTACGGCGGCGCGGGCGCGGGCGAGGGCAACGTGTTGCGCGTTACGCAAAACGCGCAACTGACCGCGACGTATTACGACGTGGCGCTGTATCCCGAACTGCTGAAAATCCAAGCCGCGCTCACGCACGGCGACAAACGGACGGTGTTGCTCGTGACCAAAGAGTGGGTCGAGTTGCAAAAGGTCGTGGGGGAGTGAGCGGCGGCGGCGAATTTAGAACCTATCCGAATAACCAGAATCGGGGATTGAGAGATTTACCACCAAGGCGAAAAAGGCGCACGAAGTCCGCGTTTCAACCTTCGGCGACTTGTGCGTCTTGGCGGTTAAATTTTGATAACCAGATAGGTTCTTATTCCGGTTAAATGTTGTCGAAAAAATGAGCGACTGAAAATGCGCAAACCGAAAATTTACCTTGAGACCTCGGTTATAAGTCATTTGCAAGCCGATGACCGTCCTGACCGGATGGCGGAAACATTGCGTTTGTGGAGCAAGGTCGCGGCGAGCGAATATGAAGTGGTGATTGGTTCGCCGGTGCTTGACGAAATCAGAGATTGCGGCGAGCCGAAGCGAAGTTTTTTGGAAGGAAAGTTGCGAACGATAAAATATGAACACTGCGGAGTTGATGACGAGACGGAACGAATCGCGAACGAATATATCGGCGAAGGCGGTTTGAAGCGCAAAAGCGAAACGGACGCGACGCACCTCGCCATCGCGAGTTTAGCCAACTGCGATTACGCCGTTTCGTGGAATTGTCGGCATATTGTGAACGCGAAAGCAATGCGCGCGGTTGACACAGTGAACACGCGCGAGGGGTTGAAATTAACGAAAATCATCACGCCGGACATTCTTTTAGGAGGGGACGACGATGGAATTTGACGAAGAGGAAATTCATCGAATTAGGGGCGCGCTCGCGGAACGCCGGTCGAAAATGACGAAAGAAGAGGCGCGCGCCGACCATATAACCAGAGTCAACGAAGTGTTATTGCGAATCGGTAAAGAGCCGTTGCCGACGAAAAGGAACGAATTATGCGCCCGCTAACGACAAAAGAATGGGTCGATAACTGGAAAGTAACCGGCGAATGGTTGGAGCGGGTCGCCGTCAAGGAAATGCGCGCGTTGGACGCAGACGCGACCTTGCGCCAAAAAGAAATGCGCGCGATTTTTCAAATGAGCGACTGGATTTGCCGGCGCGAACCGGTTGAGCCGACCAGCGGACTAATCGAACAACAACGTTATTTTTCTCGCGCCCGCGTTAAAACGCCGCCGTCCGGTGAACGCCGCGCCAATCACGCCGATTAAACCCCTTATTCCAACTAAAAAAATGCGCTCTCTCCTGCTTATCGTTGCGTGCTTGTCGTCGGGAATTTTTGCCGACGAATTGCATTTGACCGACGGGCGAACGCTGTCCGGCAAAGTTACCGAAACCGCCGAGGAATACGCGATTCAACTCGGCGAAAATTCGGTTATTCGCTTTCCGAAAGACGAAGTCCGCGCCGTCGAAAAAAAATTGACCGTCGATGAGCGCTACGAAAATCTGCTCGCCATCACTCCGCCGGACAACGCGGCGGCGTGGCTGAAACTCGCGCGTTGGTGCCGCGAAAACCGCCTCCCCAAACAAGCCAAAGACGCCTTTCAACACGCGGTCGAACTCGACCCCGACGACGCCGAAGCGCGGCGCGGCGCCGGTTACGTCAAACAAAACGGCGAGTGGCAGACGCGCGACGCGGCGCAACGCGCGCAGGGCAAAGAATTCTATCGCGGCGAATGGCGCGACGCCGACGCCGCGGCTTTTTTGCAAGACCGCGACCGGCGGCAACGGGAAACCGCCGACAATCGCGCGGCGTTGCAACGAATTTTGAACGCCGCGGCGCGGCTCGCGCCGACCGACAGCGCGGACGGTCTGGGGCAACAACTCGCCGCCTTGTCCGGCGACAACGCCTGGACGATGCTCGAAAACGCCGCGAACGACGTGAACGCCAAAGCCCGCGAGGCGGCTTATTACGCCGTCGCGCAAAAAAAAGACGCGCGCAAACTCGCGTTGCTGATTAAGCGGTTGCGGTATGAAAATTCGCCGGCGTTGCTGAAAATTCTGACGGCGCAGTTGACGGCGTGGACGCCGCCGGAGGCGATGCACCGGCAGTTGTTGAAAATGGTGTTGAAAGCGCCGCCGCTCCGCGCGCGCCGGCGGGCGGGGGAAGTTTTTCGCGCCACGGTCAACGACCGGTTAATCGAAGCGTTAATCGACAATGTCGATTACAGCGTGACGGCGACAACCGGCGGCAAAATCACCGCCGAGGCGCAACGCGACGGTTGGAGTTCTTCGGAAAACGCCAAGTCGGGTCCCGCGACGATTTATCCGGCGCACGAATTGCTGAAACTGCTCACCGGCCAGAATTTTCCGCCGACCGAAAAAGAGCAATGGCAAAAATGGCGGCGGGAAAAACCGCGCGGCGATTGAGTAATTACGAATTGTGGATTGATGATAAAATTACGCGAAGCGAATTTGCGAATCAAACTCCACAATTTTTAATTGTTAATTTTGAATTGTTAATTGTTAATTGCCTTTCCCGCCCAACGAAATGCGCGGGTCAACGAGGCAATACGCGAGGTCGCTCAATAAAATTCCGACCATCGTCAGCGCCGAAGTGAGCGCGAACAGCGTCATCAACAACGGATAGTCGCGACTGCCGATGGCTTCCATCGCCAACATTCCCATCCCCGGAATCCCGAAAATAATTTCGACAAAAACACTGCCGCTAATCAGTCCGGGCAACAGTCCGGCGAACATCGTAATCAGCGGAATCATTCCGTTGCGGAGCGCGTGTTTAAGAATGACGACGCGCTCCGGCAAGCCCTTGGCGCGCGCCGTGCGAATGTAGTCCTGCCGGATAACTTCCAGCATCGCCGACCGCGAGTAGCGGCTCAAAAACGCCAAGCCGCCGCACGACAAACATAACACCGGCAAAACATAGCGCCAAACGGTTTCGCCGAGAACCTGCCAATACGACGCGGTCAGCGGCAACGCGGCGTCAAGTCCGCGCGTGGGCCACCACGGCAGATAGCGCGAAACAAAAATAATCAGCAACAAGCCGAGCCAGAACGACGGCAACGAATACAACAAAAAGAAGACGAACGCGCTTCCGCGGTCGAGCAGGCGCTGGCGGTGAATAGCCGCGTAAATCCCGACCGGAATCGCGATGCCGTAAATAAAAATCAGCGACCAGAAATTGAGTTTGAGCGTCGGCGGCAGGCGTTGCGCCAACATCGCGGACACCGGCGAGCCGAGCGACACGGTGAGGGAAATGCCGAAGTCGCCGCGCAAAATGCCGCGACTGCCGGGGAGGTTCGGATTGCCGGTCAGCCACCACCAATAGCCGGTGAGGATGGACTGGTCAAGCCCGTAGTATTTGCGAAACGCTTTCGCGGCGGCGGATTCGCCCTCGCGCTGAACGTCGCCGCCGCCGCTTTTGCCCCCGCCTTCGCTCATCGCCATATTCGCCTTGACGGGGTCGCCCGGCGCGACGCGCAACATTCCATACGACGCGAACGTAATAATGAACAGCGTCGGCAACATCATTAACAGGCGTTTGACGAGATAGGCGAACATTGGTGAGCGGGTTGGGCAGTTGGCAGTGGACAGTGGACAGTGAGCGGTTGGCAGTGGACAGCGAGCACCGGTTCTGCCCACTGCCCACTGCTCACTGCCCCCGCAAGTGTAAATTTAATTGAAAAAGTTGAAAGTTGAAACTTGCGAGGGGAAAGTTACTCTCTCTCGCTTTTAAGCGCGACCGGCGGAGATGATTAAACAGGTCGATGGCAAAATTACCGGCGGGTATGTTTTAAGCGACACCTCCTCCACTTTGACGAGCAAACTAAAATGTCCGACGTCATCAATCTTGACTTTGACCGCGAAGCGCGGTGCGGCTTGCCGGAAGCGATTTTTGCCGAGTTCAAAACGCCCGCGCAGTGCGCCGCCATCGCGACGCAACTGTTGGCGCGTCTCGGCTACGCGCTGTTCACGCGCGTTACGCCCGCCATTCGCGACGCGCTGATTGCCCGTCTGCCGGACGCGCCGCGGCAGGAGCGCGGACGCGCGCTGTTGCTCGGCGCGCCGCCGCCGCGCCCGCGTTTGCCGGGGACGCTGTTAATCGTCGCCGCCGGCACCAGCGATTTGCCGGTGGTCGAAGAAGCCGCGCTGACGGCGGAAATGGCGGGCGCGCGCGTCGAAACGCTGACCGATGTCGGCGTTGCCGGTCTGCATCGCCTGCTCGCGGCGACGGAAAAATTGCGTTCGGCGACGGTGATTATCGCCGTCGCGGGAATGGAGGGGGCGTTGCCGAGCGTCGTCGGCGGCTTGACCGCCGCGCCGGTTATCGCGGTGCCGACCGGCGTCGGTTACGGCGCGGCGTTCAACGGCGTCGCGGCGTTGCTGGCGATGTTAAATTCGTGCGCCGCCGGCGTGGCGGTGATGAATATCGACAACGGCTTCGGCGCCGCCGCCCACGCGGTAAAAATCCTGCGGCAATTAAGCCCGCGCGACGACCGATAAACCGCTCGCTTTCGACTTTCAACTTTCAACTCTCAACTCTGCTCGCTAACTAATCAACAGCCACGTTACCAACGTCAGATACAGCGTTTGCGTGCCGATATCGACGATGGTCGTAACGAACGGTCCGCTGGCGATTGCCGGGTCGATGCCGACGCGGTGGAAAAACAGCGGCACGCACGTGCCGAGCGTTACCGCGCCGAGCGCGCCAATCATCATCGCCAGCGCCACCGCCAACGGGAAACGCGGCACGACGCCGAGAATTTTATCCTTCGCCGGCGACGACAATTCCAACTGTTCCTGCGCGACAATCGTGTCGCCGGATTCCGGCGAGGCGAACGTCTCTTCCACGACGACCGCCGTCGGTCGCGCTTCCAAAAACATCGACACGCCGCTTAAAATCACGCCGCAAAAAACGCCGACAATCATCCCGACCAACAATTCGCGGCGGAGTAGCCATAACGTGTCGCCGAAGTTGATTTCGCCGCTGGCGAGCCCGCGCACCGTGATGGTCGCCGCCTGCACGCCGACGTTGCCGCACAGTCCCATAATCGCCGGAATAAAAAAACTCACCGCCACGACTTGTTCGAGCGTCGGCTGAAACGCGCGAATGATGTAGCCCAGAATGCTCATATTGATAATGGTTACGACGAACCATGGCATTCGTTTCAGCGCCCGCCGCAAGGTGCTTTCTTCGAGCGGACGCTCGCTACCGACGCCGACCATCAAGAACATATCTTCCGCCGCTTCCTGCTCGATGATTTCCAGCACGTCGTCAATCGTAATCAAGCCCAAAATCCGCCGGTGCGCGTCGATAACGGGCAAAACTTTCAGGTTGTAGCGGCGGAAATAGCGCGCGCAGTTCTCCTGGTCTTCGTCGGGCGACACGGTGATGTTGGCGCGTTCCATCAAGGCGCTCATCGGCTTGTCGTCGGACGCGCCCAACAGTTCTTCCGGCGGGACCACGCCGAGCAGTTTCATATCGTCGCGGCAGATGACCACCGCCGGCAACTCGTCGGCTTCCGGCTGGTATTGCAAAAATTTTTCGCGGGCTTCGCCGACGGTGGCGCACGGGTCGAGATAAAAAAATTCGTTGCTCATAATGCCGCCGGCGGAGTCCGACGGGTAACTCAACAACTCACGAATCTGTTGCGAATTTTCCGCGTCGATTTTCGTCAGCACGGCGGACGCGACCTGCCGGTCCATCGTTTCGAGCAAGTCCGCCGCCTCGTCCGGCGGCATCGTTTCGACGATTTCCGACAACTGTTCCGCCGACATTTTTTCGACCAATTCGCCGGTGTTTTCCGCGTCGATTTCGCTGAGCAGGTCGCCCTGTTCTTCGGGATTGAGCAACGACACGAGGCGCGACTGCTCGTCCGGCGGCAATTCTTCGAGCGCGTCGGCGATGTCGGCGGGATGGTAGCGGCGCAACAGTTCGCGCATCGCCTGCCGGTCGGTGATGTCGGGCAGAATCAACCGCATAATGTCGCGATTGTTCCCCGGCGAATTTTTTTTCGCGAGCATAGATTTCTCCTTGACGCGCGGAGCGTAGGGCGCGGGCGCGGCGTTGCAACAGGCGGCGGTTGCGGCGAGAACCGGATTGCTTCTAATAACCGTTTCTTAACTTTTTTACTCTCACGGAAGCATCACAGAGCGTTTGAATGAGACCGCAAATTTGGGGACGCGCCAGACGCGGTGGCTCTATTCAATTGCCACGCCTTTTAAGGCGTGGTGAGTGGTCAAAAAAAAAGAAAGGGCTTTAGCCCAAATAAACCATTCGGCTAAAGCCGGTCACTTGCTACCGCTAACCACGCGCTAAAGCGCGTGGCAATTGAATAGAGCATTTTCAATCGGCGTGACTCCGTGTTCTTCGCGCCTCTGTGAGAAAAAAATTTGGAAAGCACACTAACCTTCGCTTCGCCCGATTTCGTGAAAACCGGTTTAATTCGTGCTAATTCTTGGACGAATCTCCGACTGCCATTATGAACAAAAACTATCGCCGCTATTGGAATTTTTATTATCCGCTGTTGCTGACGAGTATCGTTATGCAATCGGAGCCGTTTTTTCAGAATCGCGCGCTGGCGCAATACTCGGCGGACGGGTTGCAACTCGCGATTTTCGCCAACGCCGGCAGTTGTTATCAAGCCATCGGCGCGTTGCTGATTTTCGTGCCGCAAGTCGTAACCGTGATGGCGACCAATCCCGCCGCCGCGCGGCGCTGTCAAATTTTTACTCTCGCGGTCGGCGCGGCGCTGGCGTTGCCGCTGTTTTTTATCGCCTACACGCTGTCCGGCGAAAAAATAATGAGCGCCGCGCTGGCGGTGCCGATGTCGCTGATGGACGACGTGCAAGCGTATCTGAAATGGCTCGCGCCGATGGTGATAATCGAGGCGCAAATTTTTCACAACACCGGTCGTTTGATTGCCGCCGGACGCACCGCCGTCATCACCCGCCTGAATCTTTTGCATTTAGTCGTCATCGTCGCGTTGTTGCACTTCGGCGTGTGGATGCGGTGGGAAGCGGTGTTCACGTTGGCGACGGCGACGCTCTCGGCGAATTTGCTCCATTTATTATTGACGCAATTCGCGGCGCGCCGCGCGGTCAACCGCCACTGGCACGCCGACCTCGAACCGGCGACTTATTGGCAATTGCTGGCGTTTTACTGGCCCATGGCGATTACCGGCGTGATGTTCGCGTTGAGCCGCCCCATCATTTATCGCTATGTGAATTTTTTGCCGCCGGAGCAAGCCATCGGCTTGCTCGCCGCGTTGCGCGTGGCGTTTGACGCCGGTTTCTTTTTTCAAGCGCCGGTCAATCAATTGCGTAATTTGTTCACCTCGTTTCCGCCGGCGGAACAAGCGGCGATTCGGCGGTTTTCCTTCTGGGTGTCCGGCGCGTTTTGCGCGGCGATAGTGTTGGCGGCGTTCACGCCGCTCGGCGATTATTTTTTCCGCGACGCGCTGGGGCTGACCGGCAAGGTCAAGGAGATGACCGCCGCCGCGTTTATGGTGTTGAGTTTGAATCCGCTGATTATCGCTTTCCGCAATATCTATCACGGCGAACTGATGAACCGGCGGCAGACCGGCGGGATGGCGGTCGGCGCGTTGGCGCGCACCGGCATCATTTGGGCGCTGTCGCTGTGCACGTATCAAATGGGCTGGCTCAATTACTGGACCGGCGCGGGACTGATGCTGTCGGGCTTTATTATCGAAGCCGTAACCGCGTATTGGTCGGTGCGAATGATTCGGCGACGGGAAGCGGTGAAGAGCAATTGACAATTAACAATAGATCTGTTCGACAACCGTATTGCCGTCGGCTTTAGCCGACGGATTAAGGCGCAAAAATTAGTGGGTTTTAACCCTGCATGAATAGTTGTAGGGCTAAAGCCCACTAAAAGGCAAACTCGAATCCGTCGGCTAAAGCCGACGGCAATACAAAAACGCCGATTATCGAACGTAATTCGTAATTTTTAATTTTTAATTTTTAATTGTTAATTGTTAATTTTCAATGGAACGCCTATGCCGCTACTACATTTCCTTTCGCTTTTCGCGCTCGGCGCGTGCGTCGGTTCGTTTCTGAACGTCGTGATTTATCGTTTGCCGTTGCGCAAGAGTTTGCTGACGCCGCCGAGTTTTTGTCCGCGTTGCGGGCAGGCGCTCCGCGCGCGCGACAATCTGCCGTTAATCGGCTGGCTGTGGTTGCGCGGACGCGGGCGTTGTTGCGGCGCGCCGATTTCCGCGCGTTATCCGGCGGTCGAATTGTTGACGGCGCTCCTGTGGGGCGTTACCGCCGTCGTTGTTGCCGCGCCGCGTTACGGTGTCGCGACCGACGCCGGTTTATTGACGGCGCATTTGGTCTTTATCGCCGCGTTAATCGCGGTGGTTTTTATCGACGCGGATTGGCAAATTATCCCCGACGCGCTCTCGCTCGGCGGACTCGGCGCGGCGCTTGCCGCGAGCGCGGCGTTGCCGGTTTTGCACGCGGAGGCGTTAGCCGAATATCCGGCGGTCAACGCGCGGTTGGTCGCTTTTCTGGCGGCGTTTTTCGGCGCGGCGGTCGGCGCGGCGGCGGCTTACGGCGTGAGTTTGCTCGGCACGTTTTTATATCGGCGGCAACTGCGGGAAATCCGCCGCGACCACCCGGAAATTGACAGCGTGCTGGGCTTGGGCGATGTCAAACTAATGGCGTTTTTCGGCGCGTTTTTCGGCGCGGCGGGGGCGCTGACGATTTTTGTCCTCGGCACTTTTTACGGCGCGTTGTTCGGTTTAATTCAGCGTTGGCGCGGCGGCGTGGTTATTCCGTTCGGACCGTTCCTCGCGGCTGGCGCGTTGACGTGGCTGTTTTTCGCCGCGCCGCTCCGCGATTTCATTAGCGTTTTATTTTAATCTGAAACGTTTTTCGCCGCAACCGTAAGTGTTAGGCGAAATGTAATTGAGAATTTTTTGGGAATGGTCTATTAAGAGAGGGCAAGAAAATGCGCCAAGAAACGCGACGCGGTTATTTTGCGCGCCGAATTTTGCGGGGGGGGGGGGAGTATGATTCGCCTCCGGCAATTCGGTTGGGCATTGGTTTTGGCGGGGGTGGGGTTTGCGGCGAACGCCGGCGAACCGATTTTATGGACTGACCCCGGACTGCCGCCGAAAACCGACGGCACGTATCAAATGTGGACGCCGGGCGTCGGCGTCAACAACGCGAACGGCGATTACGCAAATGGCGGCTTTATGAATTCCGCCCGTTCGACCGGCGCGGAGGCGTTGTGGAATATCGGCGTAACCGGTCAGGGCGTATCGGCGGCGGTGATTGACGGACGTGTTTTTACTGACCACGAAAAATTCGTCGGAAAAATCGTGGCAGACATCAGTAACCCCATTTCCCTCTACAGTGACCACGGCACGCATGTTGCCGGCACGGTGGTCGGAATGGCGCCGGGGGCAAAGTTAATCGTGGGTAATTATTTTTTTTATGAGGATGTTAGTAAATTGGATGTCCCTAACGCCGCTGTATTCAACGACATCGCCGCGAATGCCACAAAATATAACATCGTGGCGGTCAATAACAGTTGGGGAGCGCCGCATCCCAATACCGGATATGCCGGCGATTATTACACCGACCCGAATACGGTTGCGGCGGCATATCCGCTAACCGCCGCCGCCGTGCAAAACCTTTTGGCGGCAGGCGTAATTACGGTCGCCGCCACCGGTAATGACGGCGAGGGCGACATTATGGGATACCCTAACGGTTTGCCCGGCGTGCTTTCGGTCGGCGCGCTCAGCCGGTATGGGTTGATTGCCGAATTTAGCAATCAATATCAAAAAGACGGATTTATTTTACTCGCGCCCGGCGTGGATATTTATTCGGCGGTGGCATCCGGCGATAATATGTATCAAAATATGCCCGGCACGAGTATGGCGTCGCCGCACGTTACCGGCGCGATTGCGCTTCTCGCTTCCGGCGCCCGTAACGCCACGCCCGCCGAAATTATCACCGCGCTTTATCAATCCGCCGCCCGCGTGAATTACAACCAAACCGTGTCAAAAGAGTTGGTTGATGTCAGTAGTAACATAGATCAATCTACAGTTGATAACTTAAGAAATGCCTTGGGGATTACGAGACAGGTGAATTACGATAATGCCTCGCTTGACGATTGGCGGTATGTAACTCGTTTAGTGCAAGTAGCTAACGGGTTGCAAGCAACGACGACGTATAGCGCGATGTCCCTAGGGCAAATTGTGGATGCTGTATTATACAACACCGGCAACGCCCGCGCGGATTTCACCGCGTTATTCAACAAACTTGGCGGCGAAGCGGAACTCAATTACACCGACTACGGCTTTCTGCGCGTGGATAAAGCGTATAAGTATTTGCTCGCGCAAAAGACCGAGCAACTTTCCGGCGTTGTTGCCGCCGACGGCGGGCGCGTCGGCGCGGAAATGGCGCAGGGCTTGGCGCAACATTTCGGCGGGGTGTTGTCCGAGCAAAATCATCTCCTCTATCAACGCCTCGCCTTTATGTCGCCCGAACAGCGGCGCGACACGCTCCGCCAAATTTCGCCGTCGCTCAACGCCGCCGCCGTTGACGGCGCGTCGCTCGCCGTCGGCGCCGCCAACCGGCAAATCGTTTCCCGCTTTGAACGGGCGCGAATGAATACGCTCTACGCCGACCGTCTCGCCTCGCAAAATCGCGCCTCGGCGGGCGGCGAACCGGAGTTTTCACTGTCAGGAATTTACGGCAAGAGTAGCGAACTGTGGGCGCAAGGGCTTGGCGTTTATGGTCATCGCGACGGCACGAAAAACGTCGCCGGTTTTGACGAACACTACGCCGGCGCCGCGTTCGGCTACGCGGCTCGCGCCGACGAATGGCGCTACGGCGCGTTTGGCACGTGGGCGAATTTCGGTATGAACGGCACCGACGGCAACGCCAACGGCAACTTTTTAAGCGTCGGCGTAAACGGCGGTTGGAGCGCGGAGAAATTTTTCGTCAACGCGCTCGGCGCGTATAACGTCGGCATCTACGACGTCAATCGCGGCATCGTGGCGCCGGGCGTGTTTATCTCCGATGTCGGCGGCGGCGCGATGCCGATGTATGCCTCGACGCTCGGCTGGACGGGAAAGTCAACCAACACGACGCACGGTTTCAGCGCGTTTTTGTCGGGCGGTTACGACTTTGTGCAAACGCGCGGCTGGACGGTCGGCGCGCGGGCGGAAGGCGGCGCGGTGTTCGCGCATAACGTCGGCTACGACGAGCGCGGCGCCGACGGGCTGAATTTGCGCGTGGACAGTTTCAACGCTTGGCGGCTGGACGGCGGCGCGGGTTTGGAAGTCGCGAAAATCATCGCGCCGGAGAATTTCCACCTCGGACATTTTCTGTTGTCGGCGCGGGTGAGGGGAATGTATGGCGCGGGTTTCGGCGACAGCGTCAGCGGCGAATTTGCGAGTAGCGGGGCGAAATTCCGCGTCGCGCCGGAGTATCTGAAATCGGCGTATGTGATGCCGGAAGCGTCGCTCCGCTGGCAAGTCAACGACCGCTTGGGCTTCAGCGCGACCTATCAAGGACGCTTCAGCGGCGAATACCGACAACACGCCGGCATCTTCGGCGCGAGTTTAGGGTTTTAGTTCAATTAAAAATTACAAATTAAAAATTACGAATGGCGGTGTTTGATTTGCCTGTTTCCCAACTTCTTTTTCCTCGCGAAGAACGCGAAAGCAGGATATGCTCTATTCAAACCGAGCGAAGCGAAGGTTAGTGTGCTTTCCAAATTGCCACGCCTTTTAAGGCGTGGGACTCTCTAAACAATGGGGCTTTAGCCCAAACAATAGTAAGGAGAAAAAATGCGTAACCGGTTCTTCGGACGAGTCCTCGCGCTCGCGTTGGTCGCGGGCGCCGGCTACGGGGCGAATGCCGCCGAAAAGGTGCTGTTAAATATCTCTTACGACACCACCCGCGAATTTTATCGCGCCTACAACGAGGCGTTCGTCAAATACTATCGGGAGAAAACCGGCGACGCCGTTACGGTGAAACAGTCGCACTCCGGTAGCGGCGGGCAAGCGAAAGCCGTCGTCGCGGGCGCCGAAGCCGACGTGGTTACGCTGGCGCTCGCCTCCGACATCGACGAAATCGCCGACGCCGGACTTATCGCGCCGAATTGGCAAACCCGTCTGCCGGACAACAGCGCGCCCTACACTTCGACCGTCGTCTTTTTGGTGCGCGCGGGCAATCCGAAAAACGTCAAGGACTGGGACGATTTGGCGCGGAACGACGTAAAAGTCATCACGCCCGACCCGAAAAACGGCGGCGGCGCGCGGTGGAATTATTTGGCGGCGTGGGGCTACGGCTTGGAAAAATTCGGCGACGACGCGCAAGCGCGGGCGTTCGTCAAAAAAATTTTCGCCAACGTGCCGGTGTTGGAACCCGGCGGTCGCCGCGCGACGACCACTTTCGTGAGGCGCGAAATCGGCGACGTGTTGTTGACGTGGGAAAACGAAGCGTTTTTGACGATTAGCCAACAAGGCAAAGATAAGTTTGAAATCGTGGTGCCGAGTTTAAGTATTCTCGCCGAACCGGCGGTCGCGTGGGTGGACAAAGTTACGGCGAAAAACGGCACCCGAGAATTGGCGGCGGTCTATCTGCGTTACCTTTATTCGCCGGCGGGTCAGCGCCTCGCCGGTAAAAATTATTACCGTCCGCGCGACGCGGAAATCGCCAAGGAATTTACGGAAACGCTCCCCGACCTTAAACTCATCACGGTTGACGCGGCGTTCGGCGGCTTGAAAAAAGCGCAGAAGCGGCATTTCGCCGACGGCGGCGAGTTCGACCAAATCAACCGGGAATTGCATTGGGCGACGGATTAGCCGCGCCGCCGGCGCGCCGGCGCGCCGGTCCTCGAAAGCGGGCATTTTTGCCCGCTTTTTTTATGGCGGGGGCGCTCTCGCGAAAAGCCGCCGCTTGCTTATAAATCGCGGTTTCGTCATTCGTAATTTTTAATTCGTGAACCTGTTCGACAAGGAAATCCCCGTGGGTAACAACCGCCGCAACAACAACGGTAATTTCGGCAAACAACTTTTTGTCTGGTTGGCGATTATTCTGGCGTTCTCGCTGATGTTCGGCATGAACAATTTGCAGGAAACCGGCAAGACGCAAAAACTTTCCTACGACGAATTTGTCCACCTCGTCGAAGAGCAACCGCCGCATATCAAGAGCGTCAAATTGGACAAAGGCGACGGCGAAATCGCCGGCGTCTTTCACAGCACCGGACGCTCCGCCGACCAGCCGGCGAACTTCACCGTGCAAGGTCAGCCGCCGTCCACCTTCAATCTTGAATTTACCAAATGGCTGACCGACCACGGCGTCAAGGTGGCGTTCACGCCGAGCGGCGGCATCTGGGAAACGTTGCTGTATATGTTCGTCCCGACGTTGTTGCTCATTTTATTTCTTTATTTCATCATCGGGCGCTCGTTTCGCGGCGGCGGGATGAACCCGTTCGCGTTCGGCAAAATGCGCGTCAATATGCTCGACAAAGGCGCCTCGAAAAAGACCTTCGCCGATGTCGCCGGCGTGGACGAAGCCCGCGAGGAAGTCAAAGAAATCGTCGATTTTCTCCGCAATCCCGAACGCGCCGAACGGCTCGGCGGACGCTTGCCCCGCGGCGTGTTGTTGATTGGTCCGCCCGGCACCGGCAAAACCCTGCTCGCCAAAGCCATCGCGGGCGAAGCCGGCGTGCCGTTTTTTTGCATCAGCGGCTCGGACTTTATTGAAATGTTCGTCGGCGTCGGCGCCAGCCGCGTCCGCGATTTGTTCGGGCAGGCGAAAGAAAACAGTCCGTGCATTATTTTCCTTGACGAAATCGACGCGGTCGGGCGCAAGCGAATGAACGACGCGCCGGGCGGCGGTTTGGAAGCCGCGCAAACGCTCAACGCCATTCTCGTCGAAATGGACGGCTTCACTTCCGACGACAAAATCATCGTCATCGCGGCGACGAATCGCGCCGACGTGTTGGACCCGGCGTTGCTCCGTCCGGGGCGTTTCGACCGGCGGATTAACGTTGACCTGCCCGACGTGAAAGGACGCGAAGAAATTCTGAAAGTCCACATTCGCAACGTGAAGGTTTCGCCGGAAGTCGAGTTGTCCACGATTGCGCGCGGCACGCCGACTTTTTCCGGCGCGGAATTGGAAAACGTCGTCAACGAGGCGGCGCTTATCGCGGCGTTCAGCGAGCGCAACGCGGTTGACCAGGCGTGTTTTGAGGAAGCCCGCGACAAAGTGCGCTGGGGCAAAGAAAAGAAAAGCCGCGTGATGAGCGACAACGACCGGCGCGACACGGCGTATCACGAAGCCGGACACGCGCTGTTGATGAAATATCTGCCGAACGTAACGCCGTTTCACAAGGTGTCGATTATTCCGCGCGGACGGGCGCTGGGTTTGACGATGCAACTGCCGGAAAAGGACGAATACAGTTCGACGCAAAAAAAATTGCTCGGCGAAATCATCGTCTTTTTCGGCGGACGCGCGGCGGAAGAATTGTTTTTGCATGACATTTCGACCGGCGCGTCCAACGACATCGAGCGCGCCACGCGCTACGCGCGGGCGATGGTCTGCGAATGGGGGATGACCGACGAACTCGGCATCGTCAATTACAACATTAAAAGCAACGAAGAGGGCTATTCTTTTCAGCGCGAATTTTCGGAAGCGACGGCGGAAATGATTGACCGCAAGGTGCGCGAAATCACCGAGGAATGTTATCACAAGGCGAAAAATTTATTGAACGAGCATAAAGAAGACGTGGGGTTGGTGGTCGAAGCGCTGATGGAATTTGAAGTGTTGGACCGCGACGGCTTCAATCTGTTGTTGGAAACGCGCTCGTTGGACGCCCTGCGCGATTACCGCCAAACGCACGCGCCGGCGTCGGAAACTTCGGGCGAGGATTTGGTGATACTTGCAGAAGAAGACGCCGAAGCAAAAAACGGCGGCGCCGGTATTAAGTTGGCTAAAGACGACAAGGCGAAGGGGAAGTGAAATATAGACCGGAGATTCGCGGATAAGTTCTTTTAACCCGCCGCAATTTCCAACGGCGTGAAATTTAGGTAGTCCGCCGAGGTCAGGACATAGCGCGTGCCGTCGATGACGCAGTCATAACGCAGTCCGCCGCCGGTATTTTCTTCGCCACCGGTTAGCAATCCGTGCAGATGACCGTAAAGGCAAATTTGCACGCCATAATCGGCGAGCAGGCGCGTGATGTCGTTCGCCGCCGCGTCGGCGCCAATTGGCGGGAAATGCGTCAGCACGATTTTCAATTTCGCGTCGCGGGGCAGAGCGTCCAAACCGCGACGCAACCGCTCCAATTCGTGCGCCCGGATTTTTTCCGCGTCTTCGCCGCGCGACGCCGGCGGTTCTTGCGCCGACGCGGCGGACTCGCGCGTCGCGCGTTGGACAAACAACGACGCCTCCCATTTGACAAACGGGAAATTCCACAGGCGCGTGCCGGTAACGGCAAGGTCGCCGAAAACGACCGCGTTGTTTTGAATGAAATAAAATTTATCGCCCGCGGCGGCGTGATTCTTTTTCAGCGAATCCCACCAATAATCGTGATTGCCGCGAATGAAAACTTTATGTCCGGGCAGGGCGCGTAAATACGCGAAGTCCGCCGCCGTGTCCCGCAATTTCATCGCCCACGACACGTCGCCCGCGATTAACACCAAATCGTCGCCGCCAATCCGCCCCCACGCCGCCGCGATTTTATCGGCGTGGTCCCGCCACCGGTCGCCGAAAATATCCATCGGCTTGTTGCCGCCGAACGAAAGGTGCAAGTCGGAAAGGGCGAAAATTTTCATTGGGTTGGCGGCAAGGAAAATGAGGGATAAGTTTTTAATTACGAATTGATGTTACGCGGTCAACAAAAAGACGCGAATTTCTACGAATAAAAGAGATAGATTTTTTGTCCACGAATTACACGAATTACACGAAGTTAAAGAGCCGGAAAATGGATAAAAAAATTCGTGTTAATTCGTCTAATTCGTGAAAATTCGTGTTAAGTTCTTTTCGTGTTCATTCGTGGCTTCTCTTTTTTTTGCGCGTAACGTGAGTTACGAATTAAAATTTACGAATTACGAATTGTGGAATAATTATCAAAAATTGCGCGAAGCGATTTTTATTATCAAACTCCACCATTGTTAATGGTGAATTTTTAATGGTTAATTGTTCTCACTGTCCGCTATCCACTCCCCCGCCGCGGTTAATCCTTCGTTCAGCGCTTTGCCGCCCGGCACCATCGGCAGGACGTTTTCGTGGCGGTCGATGCGGACCTCCAACAGCGCCGGTTCCGGCGACGCCAACAATTGCGCGACGGCGCTCGCGACGTTTTCCGGGCGGTCGCACCGCCACGCCGCGATGCCGAACGCCTGCGCCACCGCGACGAAATCGGGATTGTCCGCGAGGTCGGTGAAGGCGTATTCGCGGGCAAAAAATAATTCCTGCCACTGCCGCACCATTCCCAAATACTCGTTGTTCAACAACAAGATTTTCACCGGCAAATTCAGCCGCCGCATCGTCGCCAATTCCTGAATGTTCATCTGCAAGCCGCCGTCGCCGGTAACGACCACCGTCAATTTTTCCGGCGCCGCGAGTTGCGCGCCTAACCCCGCCGGCAAGCCGAAACCCATCGTCCCCAGACCGCCCGACGTAATCAGCGAGCGCGGCGCGTTAAATTGATAATACTGCGCCGTCCACATTTGATGTTGCCCGACATCGGTAACGACGGTCGCGCCCGCGGTCGTTTGCCGCGACAGTTCCTCAATCACGAATTGCGGCTTAATCGCGTCGCCGCCGCGCGCGTAGGTCAGCGGATATCGCGCTTGCCACGCGGCGATTTGTTGTCGCCACGCGGATAAATTTTGCGGCGTCAGACGCGGCGAGAGTTCGCGCAAAATGTGCGCGGCGTCGCCGACAATCGGAATGGCGACCGACACGTTTTTGCTGACGGAAGTCGGGTCGATGTCGAGGTGAATGATTTGCGCGCGCGGCGCGAAGCCGGCGACTTTCATCGTCGCGCGGTCGTCGAAACGCGCGCCGATCGCGACCAACACGTCGCAGGCGGTCGTCGCCAAATTCGCCGCCGTCGTGCCGTGCATTCCCAACATTCCCAAATTTTCTCCCCAAGCGGCGGGCAGAACGCCCAAGCCCATTAGCGTCGAGACGGCGGGAATTTTGGTTTTTTCGACGATGTCGCGGACGAGCGGCGCGGCGTCTTTACTGATGACGATGCCGCCGCCGAGCAACAACAGCGGACGTTGCGCGGCGTTGATGATTTTCGCCGCCTTGTCGATTTGCCGCGCGTTGCCGGCAATCGTCGGCTTGTAGCCGCGCAGACAAATTTCCGTCGCCGGCGGAGTGCGAATGTCGGAGAGACAAACGTTCACCGGCAAATCGACGACCACCGGACCGGGGCGCCCGCTACCGGCGATATGAAACGCCTCGCGCACAATCGCCGGCAGGGTTTCGGGGTCGCGCACCAAATAGTTGTGTTTGGAAATCGGGCGGGTGATGCCGGTAAAATCGACTTCCTGAAAAGCGTCGTTGCCGATGAGTTCGACGTTGACCTGACCGGTGAAGACGACGAGCGGCACGGAGTCGAGGTGCGCGTTGGCGATGCCGGTAACGAGATTGGTCGCGCCGGGTCCGCTGGTGGCGAAGACGACCGCCGGTTTGCCGGTAACGCGGGCGTAGGCGTCAGCCATATGAATGCCGGCTTGTTCGTGGCGCGGCAGAATAAACCGCAAGCCGCCGTCGCGGCTAATCGCGTCGAACAGCGGTATCACCATCCCGCCGGGGTAGCCGAACACGACTTCGACTTTTTCGTCTTTCAGACATTGGATAAGAAGATTCGCGCCGCGCATTTTTTTCCTCTGGTTGCCGACATTTCGGCGGGGTAGGCGTTATCCGGCGGTTACGCGGGCGAAACGCCCGCTTCACCGCCGGTTATTCATCATCACGCCCCGGCGGGGCGTTTTAATAATATATCGTCCCTACGGGACGCGATTTTATGACGGCGGCTTTCTACCGACATTTCGCGCCTACGGCGCGACGGTCGGAGATTCTTCAAAATCGCTTCGCGCCCGTTCTCTCAACTCTCAACTCTGAACTCTCAACTCTAAACTTAATGTTATGGACAACGAACGGTTTGCCAATATAGTCCCGCGACATTTATCCCGTTTCGTCCGAGGTGATTTATGGCGCAAGGTCGCGAAATATCGAGTCGCATCAGTTCCGTCAAAAGCACGCAAAAAATTACCCGCGCGATGAAAATGGTGGCGGCGGCGCGGCTCAATCGGGCGCAGGCGCGGATGGACGGCATCCGCAATTACGGGCGGCGCATCGCGCAAACGTTGGTCAATATCGGCTTCACCCTCTTCGGCGACGAACACCCGTTGCTCAAACCGCGTCCGTCCGCCAAACGCCGTTTGTATATCGTCATCGCCGGCGACCGCGGGCTTTGCGGCGGCTTTAACAGCAACGTCGCCCGTTTCCTCGACCAAAATCTCACCCGCGAAGAAGTCGCCTCGGCGAAATTTTTCGCCATCGGGCGGCGCGGCATCGCCAGCGTCAAGAAAAAATTCGGCGAAGCGGGCATCGTCAAAAGTTGGGTTGACGTTTTCGACAAATTGTCGTTTCAGTTGACCAACGACATCGCCAAAAATTTACTTTCCGCCTATCAAGCCGCCAACCCCAAAGACCGGATTGACGAAGCGTTCGTCGTCTATAACCGCTTTGCGTCGCGGATTAAACAGGAAGTCGTCAAAGAACAGATTATGCCGCTGTCCGCCGATAAATTGCGCGAACAATTGGCGTCGGTCGCGGTCGCGGAGGCGGAGAAAAATCACGCCGGCAAAAGTCATAGTCATTTGGTTTATGAATTGTCCGAGCCGCAAATCATTGTTACGGAAATGGTCGAGCATTGGGTGTCGGTGAATTTGTTTCACGCGATTACCGAGAGTTACGCGGCGGAATTGGCGGCGCGGGTCAGCGCGATGGAAAGCGCGACCGACGCGGCGCAGGATATGATTGACGGGTTGACGCTCAGTTACAACCGCGCCCGCCAAACCGCCATCACCAACGAATTGATTGATATTGTCGGCGGCGCCAACACGATGTAGGAAGAGCAATTAAAAATTACGAACTCACGTTACGCGCAAAAAAAAAGATAAGCCACGAATGAACACGAAAAGAACTTAACACGAATTTTCACGAATTAGACGAATTAACACGAATTTCTTTTTGTCCGTTTTCCGGCTCTTTAATTCGTGTAATTCGTGTAATTCGTGTAATTCGTGTAATTCGTGGACAAAAAAATCTCTATTTTTTATTCGCAAAAATTCGCGTCTTTTTGTTGACCGCGTAACAAATGCGCTTCGCGAATTTGCTAATCAAACGCCAAAATTTTTAATTTTGAATTTTTGAATTTTTAATTCGTAATTAGAGGTCGCCGAACAACGCCATTTATTTCTATAAGAAAGAGGAGAAAGAGAATGTCGCTCACTCAGGAAAAAAGTTCCGGTCGCGTGAAAAGCGTTTCCGGTCCGGTGGTGGATGTCGAATTTGAAGCCGACACTCTGCCGGATATTTACACGGCGTTGCGCATCGAGGAAGACGGCAGACCGCCGCTGACGCTCGAAGTCGCGCAACATTTGGGCGAACGCACCGTCCGCGCGATTTCAATGTCCACCACCGACGGGCTAATGCGCGGGATGGCGGTCATCGACACCGGCAACCCGATTATGGCGCCGGTCGGCGACGCCGTTTTGGGGCGCATCATCAACGCGACCGGCGAGCCGGTGGACGAGCGCGGTCCGATTAAAGCCGAAAAGTATTATCCGATTCACCGCGCCGCGCCGAAGTTGAGCGACCAGTCCGTTACCACCGAAATTTTAGAAACCGGTCTAAAAGTCGTCGATTTGATTCAGCCGATTCCGAAAGGCGGCAAAGTCGGTTTGTTCGGCGGCGCGGGCGTGGGCAAAACGGTTTTAATGAAAGAACTCATCCGCAACATTGCCGCCGAACACGGCGGACGGTCGGTGATGGCGGGCGTCGGCGAGCGGACGCGCGAAGGCAACGACTTGTGGGTGGAAATGATGGAGTCCAACGTTCTTGACAAAACGGCGTTGATTTACGGGCAGATGAACGAGCCGCCGGGGGCGCGGTTGCGCGTGGCGATGACGGCGATGTCGGTCGCCGAGTATTTCCGCGACGAAGCGGGCGCGGACGTGTTGATTTTTATCGACAACATTTTCCGCTTTGTGCAAGCCGGCTCGGAAGTGTCGGCGTTGTTGGGGCGGGTGCCGTCGGCGGTCGGTTATCAGCCGACGTTGGCGACGGAAATGGGCGCGTTGCAGGAGCGCATCACTTCGACGAAAAAAGGTTCGATTACCTCGATTCAAGCGATTTACGTGCCGGCGGACGACTACACCGACCCGGCGCCGGCGACCTGTTTCGCGCACATCGACGCGACCACCGCGCTGTCGCGGCAAATCGCGGCGCTCGGCATTTATCCGGCGGTGGACCCGCTGACTTCGAGCTCGACCATTTTAGACCCGCGCGTCGTCGGTGACCGGCATTATCAAGTCGCGACCGAGGTGAAGCAGATTTTGCAAAAATACAAGGAATTGCAGGATATTATCGCGATTCTCGGCATGGACGAACTTTCCGACCAGGACAAAATCACGGTGTCGCGAGCGCGGAAAATTCAGCGGTTTCTCAGCCAGCCGTTTTTTGTCGCCGAGCAATTTACGGGGATGCAGGGGCGGTATGTGCCGATTAACGAAACGGTCGATGGTTTTGCGGAAATCGTCGAAGGGCGTTGCGACGGTATTCCCGAACAGGCGTTCTTGTATTGCGGCAACATCACCGACGTGCACGCCAAGGCGGAAAAGTTGAAACACAGTTAGCAGCGTCGCCGGCGAACCGGTAAATAAGCGGTGGACGGGATTTTTCCCGTCCACTTTGATTCGCCCAAGGCGGCGGGAGGAAGAAATATGCCAAAAGCGAAAAAAATTAGGGTTGACCAAGAGCGGTTGAACGAGGTCTGCCAAAGGGGCAAGTTCGCCGATAAGAACGAGGCAATCAACGCTTCGCTGGCGGAATTTATTCGTAAAAAAGATATGCAAGAACTTTTGGATTTACGCGGAAAAATTAAATACGACGACGATTGGACGCCCCGCAAAGCGCGAGGCAAAGTATGACTGAAATTGCCGTCATTGTGGATACTACCGGTTGGTCAAAAGTTTTCCGTTGGAAAAATGTTCGAGGCAGAGACCTTGAAGTGGCGAAGGCGTTGACCGAACTCATTGACGCCGAACGCGCGATAATGATTGGCGCGGTGCGGCAGGAAGTTTTGTCGGGTATAGCCGAAAAAGCGGTTTATGAAAAATTGAAAATTAAATTAACCAAGTTGATTGACTACGTTCCGCAGACGGCGGAATACGAATTGGCGGCGGAATTTTGCAATACCTGCCGGAAAAACGGCGTGCAGGGTTCGCCGACGGACTTTCTAATTTGCGCGATTGCGGCAAAAAACGATTGGCGAATTTTCACCGACGACCTGGATTTTCCACATTATCGCGACCTTTTGCCGATTAAACTTTACGAAGCGTGAACGCGGACGATGAGCATAATTTTGACGCCGTTTCGCAACGCGCTGAACAGTTTGCGCGAAGCGCTCGCCCAAATGCGGGAAGAACCGGCTAACCGTTTTGTCAAAGATTCGGTGATTAGGCGTTACGAATACACCTATGAATTGGCGTGTAAAATGCTGAAAAGATTTTTGGGCGGCACGGAATCTAACGGCGCGGAAATCGACCAAATGGCGTTTAGCGACCTCGTGCGGCTCGGCAACCGGCGCGGTTTGTTGCGCGGCGACTGGGAAAAATGGAGTAAATATCGCCAAATGCGCAACGCCACTTCGCATTGTTACGACGAGCGTCAAGCCGACGCGGTGATTGGCGGCGTGCCGGAATTTGTCGCCGAAAGCGAATTTTTACTGTCGGCATTAACGGTTCGGGTTTCGGCTTTATTCGGCAATAATAATGATGTCGCCGCTGATTGAGGAAAAACATTTGTCGTTGGCGCGCGAAATTTTGCGCGCGCATCTCGCTACCGGCGCGGCGGTTTATATTTTCGGTTCGCGGGCGACCGGCACGGCGCGACCGTATTCCGATTTAGACCTCGCGTTGGACGACCGCCAACAACCGGCGCCGCTCGCATTACTCGCGAAAATGTCGCTGGCGTTTGCCGAGTCGCTGTTACCGTATCCGGTTGATTTGGTGGACTTGAACGCGGTCAGCGCCGAATTTCGCGCCGCGATAAAAAAAACGCTGGTGCCGCTGTCTTTTTAATCCTCAAGAGGAGATTGATATGTTGCTCCCCAAGTTTTTACAACGTATTTTGGCGAAGCGAAAACAAAAACGCACGTTCCGTGAATACGGCTACGAGGTCAAGCGTTTTTCCGTTGAAGGTATTGGGGCGGTCGAATACGCGCAATGGTCGCACCCTGCCGAGTCCGCCAAATCCGTTACGATAGACGGGGTTAATTTTTACCGGCAATTCGTTCACGACGGCGAGATGGCTATCGACATTGGTGCGCATACGGGCGACACGACGGTGCCGATGGCGTTGGCGACGGGCAAAAGCGGTTTGACGGTGGCGTTTGAACCGAATAAATATGTTCACAAAATTTTGGCGAAGAACGCGACGCTCAATCCTGACAAAACCCGTATTGACGCTTATTGTTTGGCGACGACCGCCGAAGACGGACAATTTGAGTTCAATTATTCCGACGCCTCGTTTTGTAACGGCGGTTTTTTATCGCAAATCAAACAACATCGCAAGGCGACGCGCGGACACGCTTACAAATTGAACGTTACCGGCGTAAATTTAGAAAAATTCTTGCGCGAAAAATACGCCGCCGCGTTGCCGCGGTTGAAGTTAATTAAAATTGACGCCGAGGGCTATGACAAAGAAATCGTCAAATCCATTCCCAATCTTCTGCGCGATTATCGCCCGCATTTATTAGTCGAATGTTACAAACGATTAACCGAAGCGGAGCGGTTTGATTTATATGACACGTTAGTCGGGGGGGGGGGGGGGTATGAATTATTTTACCTCGAAAACTTTAAGAACGGCGGCGTAAAAGTTAAAATAAATCGCGATGATATGCTTAAATATTCGCATTTTGATATTTGGGCGATGCCGAAATAGCGATAAAAATTCCCGGCGATGATGAAATATGATGACGAAACATAAAGGAGAATTCCGATGGCAGAGCAAAATGAGACCCCGACTTTTTCTTGCACGGTCGTAACGCCGACGCGGACGGTGGCGAAAATTGATAAAATTATCGACGCGCTGTTTATGGCGACGGACGGCGAATTTGAAGTTCAGCCGCGGCACGAACCGGCGTTGGTGCCGTTGCAAATCGGTTTATTGAAAATAACGACGTTGCAGGACGGCGGCGGAACGCGCCTGGATTCGCTGGTTATCTGCGGCGGTTTTTTGGATATGGACGGCGAGAGCGCGACGGTGTTCGCGTATTCGGCGGAGCGGGGCGACGAAGTTGACGTGCAACGCGCCAAAGAAGCGGAAAAGCGCGCGCGTGAACGTTTGGAAAAAACGGTCGATAGCGAAGCGCATCGCCATACTTCCGCCAACGACCTTGATTTCGTGCGCGCCGAACGGGCGCTGGCGCGGGCGCTGGCGCGGCAACAATTGACCGCGTTGCGGGCGATTTAGAACCGCGCCGTTTGACGGCGGTTTCGCCATAAAAAAGCGGCATAAAAAAGGCGGTATGTTTGACGACCAAACATACCGCCTTTTTTCGGTAAAATCGAACAGGTCTAACGTGTATGTAACCCGTTTAGCCCCCAGTCCGACCGGCGCGTTGCATCTCGGCAACGCCCGGACTTTTTTATTGGCGTGGTTGCGGGCGCGGGCGGCGGGCGGGCGCGTAATTTTGCGCGTCGAAGACCTTGACCACCCGAAAGTCAAACCCGCGGCGGTCGCGGAAATTTACGCCGATTTGCGCTGGTTGGGGCTTGACTGGGACGAAGGCGACGATTGTCCGACCGGCAACGCGCCTTACGCCCAGAGCAAACGTTTGCCGCTTTATCGGGAGGCGCTGACCAAATTGCGCGGGGACCTCTACCCTTGCGTTTGTTCGCGCGCCGACATCGAAAACGCGCAACTTGCCCCGCACGCCGGCGAAGAATTATTTTATCCGAACACGTGCCGCGATAAAAAAATCCCGCCGGCGCAAATTAACGACAAAACCGCGTGGCGTTTTATCGCGCCGGCGGGCGAGCGGGAATTTATCGACAATTTTCGCGGACGGGAGCGCGCCGACTTGCAACAATTCAGCGGCGATTTCGTCGTCGCGCGCGGCGCGACGCCGGCGTATCAATTGGCGTGCGTCGTTGACGACGCGGCGATGGGCGTAACCGAAGTGATTCGCGGCGACGATTTGGCGTTAAGCACGTTCCGTCAGTTGGCGCTTTACGACGCGCTGAATTTATCGCCGCCGCAATTTTTGCATTTGCCGTTATTGGTTGGCGCCGACGGTCGTCGTTTAGCCAAACGCCACGGCGACACGCGCCTCGCAACGTTGCGGCAAGCCGGAATTTCGCCGCAAAAAGTCGTCGGCTATTTAGCCCGAATATCGGGCTTGTCCGCCGGACAACCGGCGACGCCCGCCGCTTTAATCGCCGGCTTCGACTTGGCGAAAATCCCGCGCGGCGCGGTTACCGTTGCCGACGCGAACGGCGGGTTCTTTTTGTAAAAGAAATAGGACTGTCAATTTGGGGGTTGGTGAATACGCTTTTCGTTTGTGAAAATTTTGGGTCAGCCCCAACTTTTTGGGGGACCGGTCTTGCCTTGCGCGACTGATTTTTCAGCCAATAATTGCGTGTCCCGCGCTCGTCATTAAAATAATTTCCCGCGCGACAACTATTTGCCGGCGTTCACCAATCGCTCTCCGCGAACGCTTTCGCCTTTGGGCAAAATTTCGTTTTTCGCCGACTTTCCGCTAAATTTTTTTTGACTGCCTCGTTTCCTTTTTTTATGGAGCGTTTGCTATTAAACAAATCTCGATAGGCGCAAAAGTTGTCGGCATCGTCGTCTTTCTTTTTCTCTTTATCATTGCGTTGTTGCTGGTGATGCGCTTAACGGCGCAGGAGATAAAAAACGTCGGCGTCGCCGAAGCCGAAACGGCGATGTATGACGGACAACGGGAAAAATTGAAACTCGGCACGGAATCGATGGCGGTCGCCATCTCCGTCGCCCTGAAAGGCGTAACCGACCGAACGCAACAGCACGACATCATCAAATCCTTTATCCAAGATTACCGCTTTGAAGCCGATAAATCGGGCTATTATTTCACCTATATCAACACGAAAATTTTTATGCACCCGACGCTTCCTCAGCGCGAAGGCGAAGATTTAGGCAACACCGCGGACGCTAACGGCGTATATTATGTGCGAGAGTTGTATGAAAACGCCAAAAAAGGCGGCGGTTTTGTCTCTTTTGTTTTCCCCAAACCGCCATCAATGGAGCAGGCGCCGAAATTGGCATACGTGGCTTATATCCCCGGCACGGATATTTGGATTTCTACCGGCATCTATGTGGACAATATCGAGGTCTATAAGCGGGCTATGGATGCGCGAATGACCGAGGAATTAAACGCCCGTATCTATACTTTATTCGGCGTTATCGGCGTGGCGTTGGTGATATTCTTTGGGGTAACTTTGCTGGTAATCCGCGGTTTGATTACCCCGGTGGATGCGGTGGCGAAAAAATTAGACGATGGCGCGAACGGCATTTATCACGTGGCGGAAAATCTGGCGAATATTTCTTCCCGGATGCAAGACGGCGCGAAAAGCAACACGGAGGAGTTGTCCGGGATTTCGGCATCGGCGACGCAAGTCGGCGATATGACGCAGAGAAACACCGATGACGTGAATAACGCGGCGCAGGTCATCACTAAAACGTTAGGCGTGGTTGCCACGGCGGAAAAAGAAATGAAGCAGGTAAGTGAGACGATGAACACGATATCGACTTCGGGACAGGAAATGTCTAAAGTCATTAAGACGATTGAAAACATTGCCTTTCAAACCAATTTATTGGCGTTGAACGCGGCGGTGGAAGCCGCGCGCGCGGGAGAAGCGGGGAAGGGCTTCGGGGTGGTGGCGGAAGAAGTCAGGAGTTTGGCTTCGCGTTCGGCTGAGGCGGCGAGAAATACCACGGAACTCCTCAATACCGCGATTAACAATATCGGTAAAGGCGTGCAGAATGTGAAAGTCGCCACGGAGACATTTTCCACCATTGAGACCGAGATTAAGCAGGCGGAGAATATCTTCGGTAATGTGGTTACGGCTTCGCACCAACAAGCGGAGGGCATCACGGCAATTCGCCATTCCGTCGATAATCTCAATAAAATAAATGAGGATAACACTTCGCATTCGCAGGAGTCCGTAACGTATAGCGAAGAATTACACGCGCAATCCGATATTCTCACCGTCGCCATCCAAACGCTTAAAGCGTTAGTACACGGCGCGGGAAAAGGATAAATGGAACTCCCTCTATCGTGGACAAACAGTTCTCGGATTTTGAAGATTTTAAAACCGACGCCAATCGTTATTTTGACCGCGAAACGGCATAACGGACGCAAGCGTAAAAGGTAAGCCCCTATGGAACAACCTAAATTAGAATCGATGCGGCTAAAAAATTTCAAAGCGTTCGCCGATGTCGAAATCAATCATTTGCCGAAATTCGCCGTTTTTGTCGGCGCCAACGGCGCCGGCAAAAGCACGATTTTCAGCGTGTTCGGCTTCCTCAAAGACGCGCTGAACGGCAACGTGAACACCGCTTTAAGCAAACTCGGCGGCAGTCGCGGCTTGCGGGAAATTCGCAGTCGCGGGCGAGATAATGAGCCGATTGAAATCGAATTGAAATTCAAAGAAGGTAGCGACAGCCCATTGATTACCTATTTTTTAAGCATCAATGAAACCGCCGCCGGATTCGCTTATGTGGAAAAAGAGCAACTTAAATACCGGCGCGGCAGTAAGGGGCAACCGTGGTTATTTCTCAACTTTGCCAACGGCGAGGGCGACGCGGTGGAAAATGAATTAGACCGCGTTAAAGACCCCAAGGATTTGCAACGCGAGCGGCAAACGTTGAAAGCCAAAGATATTTTAGCCGTTAAAGGGTTGGCGCAATTTGAAAAATTTCCGGCGGTAAAAACGTTGGGAAATCTGATTGAGAATTGGCACGTTTCGGATTTTCATATCACGCACGCGCGGCAATATCAAGACGCCGGTTATGCCGCGCACCTTTCCCGCGAAGGCGAAAATCTGTCGTTGGTCATTCAATATCTTTACCAAAATCATCGAACGGTCTTTGACCGGATTCGCGAAAACTTAAAAAACCGGATTCCGGGAATCGACAACATCGACGCGAAAACCACCGAGGAGGGCAAGGTTCTCCTTAAATTCCAAGACGCGGCTTTTGCCGAGCCGTTTTTGTCAAAATTCGTTTCCGACGGCACGATGAAAATGTTGGCGTATTTAGTTCTGCTTTATGACCCCGCGCCGTATCCGTTGTTGTGCGTGGAAGAGCCGGAAAATCAGTTGTATCATTCACTTTTGGCGGAATTGGCGGAAGAATTTCGCGCTTACGCTCATCGCGGGAATCAGGTCTTTGTTTCCACTCATTCGCCGGATTTTCTGAACGCGGTGGAATTGGACGAGGTCTTTTGGCTAGAAAAAGTCAAGGGCTATACCCAAGTGAGGCGCGCCGGCGAAGTGCCGCAAATCCGCGCCTATATGGAAAACGGCGATAAAATGGGGTATCTGTGGGAACAGGGATTTTTTGCGGGAGTGGCGCCATGAACTTGGTTTTTTTCTTGGAAGAGCCGTCTGCCGAAGCGTTGCTCAAAGAACTTTTACCGACGTTAATCGTCGGTAAAAATGTCAATGTTCATTATTACAAATTTCAAGGCAAACAAGACCTCGATAAAAATCTGGCGCGACGATTACGTTATTGGCAGGAGCCGGATACCGCGTTTATTATTCTCCGCGACCAAGACGCGAATGATTGCCGAGTCGTTAAACGAAAATTAAACGCGCTCTGCAAATCGAGCGACAAACGTTATCTCATCCGCATCGCTTGCCGTGAATTAGAGAGTTTTTACTTCGGCGATTTAACCGCGGTCGAACAAGCGTTGGCGGTTAAAGTCGCGCATTTTTCACGAAAACGCCGGTATCGCGAGTCGGATAACATCATCAATCCTGCCGGTGAATTGACGCGGATTACTAACGGAAAATATCAGAAAATCGCCGGTTCGCGAACGATTGGCAAGATTCTGCGTTCGCGCGTCGCCGCCAATACGTCGCCGAGTTTTCACGCTCTAATCGACGGCATCCGCAAAATAATTACCGGCGGCGCGACATAACAAAGTTACAACTATGGCAAGGCGCACGGCGCGGAAAAATACACTTGATACTCGACGCGGGCTTGCGCCAACACTTCCGGCTGATGAAAAATCCAACATTTACGATAAGCGCGGACATCGCGGATTCGTGTTTTCGTCGAAATGTAATAATCGACCGCCGCCGTGTCGTCGAATGAGTGACGTTCAACCGGCGCGCGGTAGGTTTTGCGTTGGCGCGGAAGCGGCATCCGGCGCGGGCGCGCGTGATGCGTGTAAGGCGGGGGTTCGTTTCCATTGTCCACCCCCTTTCCCGACTCAACAGCATCGGAAACGGTCGCCGATTGCGTGGCGGCGTGGCGAACAAATTTTAGAATGGCGTCGCGTTTTTTCTCCGGCAACCGCGACCACAATTCCGCTAATTCGGCTAATTGAACATCGGACGGAGTAGGTGTTTGTCCGTCTTTCTGGGTGAAAATGCGCGAAAAGGTGGGCAGAGAGAATTACCGGCGTCGGAACATTGCTGGAATACGCCGAGGGCAAAAGCGGGAAAAGTCGCGACTGTATAGCGTATTCGCTACACAGTCGGGCTGAAAATCGGTGGCACCCTCATGGGGATTCGAACCCCAGTTCACAGACTGAGAATCTGTTGTCCTAGACCCCTAGACGATGAGGGCGTGAACGGCTTGACAAAACACGGCGCATTGTAGGCGGCGGCGTTGTTCTGACAAGGGGCGGGCGGAGCGTTCGATAACCGCTTTTTGCGAGAAAAGGGAAAAGCGGTTGCCGGCGAGAGTTGCGCGTCAAGTTCTTGCGGTTCTTAAAACCTTAAAAATCTTAAACCGCTTAAAACCCTTTTTTCGACCGCCGTTCGTCTAATTCGTGTAAATCAGCGGACGAGTTCTTGCGGTTACCGGCTCTTGACCGGCGCGGCGGTTTCGGTCTAATCCCGCGTTTCGCGCTATTATTTTATTTTGGCAATCAAATTAGGAGAGAAATCGTTATGGGTCGTTTCACCAAACCGCGGACGAAGGTCTGCCGCCATCTCGGAATGGTCGTCTTCAACAATAGCAACGTCGAAAAAGCGTTCGCCAAGCGCGAGACGATTAACTTTACGCGCCGTAAGCAGTCCGAATACGGCATCCGCCTCATCGAAAAACAAAAAATTATGTTCTATTACGGACTCCGCGAAGGGCAGATGCTCCGCTTCTTCGACCACGCCCGTCATATCAAAGGCGACACCGGTCGGAACTTTTTGGTGTTGTGCGAGCGGCGTTTGGACAACGTGGTGTGCGTCAGCGGCTTCGCCAACAGTCGCGCCGCCGCGCGGCAATTGGTCGCGCACGGGCATCTGTTGGTCAACGGCAGAAAATGCGACATCGCCTCGCGCGTCCTCGAAGTCAACGACAAAATCACCGTGCAGGACAAAGAGCAGATTCGGAAATTAGTCGATGCGTCGTTGGAGGCGCGTTCCGGCTACGCTTCGCCGGATTGGTTGGCGGTCGATGCCAAGACGCGGGCGATTACCGTGTTGCGTCTGCCGGAGCGCGAAGACGTGACTCTGCCGGTCAACGAACAGTTGGTCGTCGAATTTTATAGCCGGTAGTCGCTTGCCGCGAGGTTGCGTAAAAAAGGACTCCCAAGACGGAGTCCTTTTTTGTTAATTACGAATTGATGGGTTTGATGCCAAGCGAGATGGTTCTATTCAATTGCCACGCCCTTTAGGGCGTGGACAGCGCTCTCACTAATAATGGGCTTTAGCCCAAACAATAATTTGGCTAAAGCCGATGGAATCAGACCGCATTTTTTATTTCGGGCTAAAGCCCTTTTCTTTTTTGACCGTCCACCACGCCCTAAAGGGCGTGGCAATTGAATAGAGCATTGTCAATCGTTTTTATTCGCCCCTCTGCGCGGAGATAATTATGCTTGCCATCATCGCCTCGGTAGTAATTTTCGGGTTGTTGCTCACCGGCACCGGCGCGTTGTTCGCCAGGGCGTTCGGCGCGGCCACACCACACCACACCACACCACACCACACCACACCACACCACACCACACCACACCACACCACACCACACCACACCACACCACACCACACCACACCACACACGTAATCCTTTTCTTTACTGGATTATCGGTTTTGTCGCAACAAGTATTGTCGCGACGGCGGCAACGTTGGTCGCGCCGCTAAATAATATCGCGCTAATTATTTTCGCGGCGGTCGGCTTGTGCGGTTTGCCGCTCGTCTATAGCGATTACCGTTCGCGGTTGGCGCATTGCGACCGCGCCGGAAAAATTATTTTCGCCGGCGTCGCGGCGGTGTTGGTGATTTATGCCGCCCGACACCTGTCTTATTATTACGGTTATCTGATGATGGACGGCGACACCGGTTTGTATCACGCGCAAATCGTCCGGTGGTATAAAGAATACGGCGCGGTTTGCGGACTGGGCAATTTACACGCGCGGCTCGCGTTTAATTCCTCGTATTTTTCGCTGGGCGCGTTGTTCGACCATTGGTGGTGGAATCAACGAAGCGCGTTTTTAATGCCGGCGTTGTTGTTGGTCGGCGCAACGCTCTATTTTCTGCGCGAGTTATTGTTTGCCCGTGAAACCGGCGCGCGGTTTTACGCGGCGGTGTTGATGAGTTACCTCGTCTATGTCGCGATGCACAATCACCCCGGATTTTCTTACAACGTTCCGCCGCATTTAATCAACGCCGTCGTGGTTTTGGAAGCGTATTATTTGCTCAACCGCCGCGACCGCGTCGCGGGAAAATCGACGGATATGGCGCTGTTATTATTGCTTGCCGTCGGCGCGTTCACGATTAAGCCGATTGGCGCGGTGTCGGTATTTTTCGCCGGCGGGCTGATTTTATTTTTACTATGGCGGGAACGGGCGAACCGGCGGCTTTGGGCAATTGCCGTTCTGCCCGCCGCCGTCGCGCTCGGAGTTTGGGTGGCGCGAAATTTAATCACCAGCGGTTATCCGTTTTATCCGCTCCCGCTTTTGGCGATGCCGTTTGATTGGACGATGACGGACGGCGAGGCGAACGGCAATTATTTGGCGATAACCGCGTGGTCGCGAATGCCGGGCGAAGGGTCGCTGACTTCGTTGGAAAACGGTTTTTGGTTTTGGTTTAAGCCGTGGCTCGTCCGCAGTTTTCAGTCCGGCGAATTTCTTTTTCTGGGCGTTTTGCCGTTTATTTTTGCCGTGATTGGTTGGGCGCGGGTCGCGCGGTCGCGCCGAAGTTGGCAGGCGTTATTTTTCTTCGTTTGGGCAAACGCGAATATCTTGTATTGGTGGGTCGGAGCGCCGCACATTAGTTACGGTAGCGGATTTTTCTGGGTAAATCTCGGCTTGGCGCTGTTGTTTCTTAATCCGATAGAATTATGGCGGCGCGCCGCGTTACGGTTTGAAAAATCGCGGTTAGGGCGGCGTAAGAAATTACTTTTCGCCGGCGGATTGATTTTAATTTTAGCGGTCAACCTCATCGGCACGGCGGCATCAAAAAGACGCTCGCTGATTTTTATGGGCAAAGTTACGGTGTATCCGGTGGTCGAACATACCGTCAATTCAATGCCGCCGTTTAAGGTCTGGGTGCCGGTTGCCGGCGACCAAACCGGCGATTCGCCGCTTCCAAGTTCGCCGTATCCGAGCGTGGTCGATAACATTGAAATGCGCGTTCCCGGCGATTGGGGACGCGGCTTCCGTCCGGTTTCGTCAAAGTAAAATGTTTTCAATCGCCGGCAACTCGAACCGTCGCGCCGACGGCGCGAAACGTAACCTCCGCTCAATTCTCAATCTTTCCCTTTTCCACCGAAATTTTCCAAAAAATTTGATTTATCTGTTGTCGCGCGGCGCGGACTGCTTATATTCCCGCGCCGTTACTTTTGCCAAAAAACTTTTCACAGGAGGGAAACGATATGGAGATTAGCGAAGCGATTGTCAAAGGCGCGGCGTATCTCGGCGCCGGCATTTCGATGGGTTTGGGGTCGATCGGACCGGGCGTCGGCGAAGGTTTTGCCGCCGCCAAAGCGTGCGAAGCCATTTCGCGCCGTCCCGAAGAATACTCGACGCTGTTCCGCACGATGCTCATCGGGCAAGCCGTTACCGAATCAACCGCCATTTATTCGCTCGTCATCGCGCTGTTGCTGTATAGCGCCGCCGGTTAAGCCGCTTTGCGTGTAGCGCCGGTTTGTGATTGGTAATTGCTCTAAAATTTTTGCTTGGGCGGGAAAGGGGTGGGTTGTGGGTAATCGGATTATCGTCGCGGTCGCGGCTTTAATTTTTATCGCTTACTGCTTCGGCGTTGCCGGCAACATCGGCAAAGTGCCGTTGCCGCGTTACCACGCCGAAGTCATCAACGCCTTAGGCGAATACGCTTTCAGCGCCTCGTTCAATCACGACGACCCGCGTTTTCGCGAACATATTCGCGGTTTAGCCCGCCATAATTATTTGGCGATGCCCGCCAACCACAACGCCAACTTTGCCGACCCCAATCAAGTTTTCACCGAAGAAGCGTTGCTCAAAATCGCCGCCGACCAGCCGGACGTGGCGCGGCATTTGACGGTGGTTTCGCAAGACGAAATTCAAAAACTCGCCCACTTGGGTTACAAATTTGCCGAAGACACCCAAGTCGGCGGGACGGTTTTCAAGGCGGGGACGGAGTTGGACGCCGGCGCTTTGACGACGCTCGCGCGCGACGGCAAGTTGCGCGACTTAAAAGTTTCCGGTAGCGGAGTAACGATTTCGCTTCAGCCCGGCACGATGCTGATGATTATCATTATTTTCATCGGTTTGTTGTGCGCGCTGAAAATTATTCTGTTCGACCCGTTGGTAAAAATTATCGACGAGCGGGACGCGGAGATTGAATCCGGTGAATTTAACCGGCGTGAAATTAACGCGTTGGTGAAAAACTTAGACGCCGAAGTGGTGGAAGAACGCGCCGAAATCCGGCGGCAACGGCTGAACGCGCTTGCCCAAGCGCGGCGCGCGGTTACGGACGAGGCGGGCGCGATTGTGAAAAAAGCGCACGAAGAGGCGCGGCGGGCGCGCGAACTGATGGAGAACGAACTCCGGCGGGCGCAAAAAGAAGCCGAAGAAAAATTGGCGCAAGAGGTGTCGCCGCTGGCGCAACAAATTGTCGGCAAGGTGTTGAGTGCGTAAAAATAATTAAAAATTAAAAATTAAAAATGACGGAGTAATTATCAAAATCACGCGAAGCGAATTTATCCATCAAACTCCGAAATTTTTAATTTTTAATTTGTAATTTTTAGTTGCTCTTTTGCTCTTTGAAAAGGTGGGTCAAGATGTCGCCATTGGCAAAAGTCAAAATAGCCGGTATCGTCTTTGGCGTCATTTACGTGGCGTTGACTATTGTTTTTTTGTGTTTGCGCAATTCGCCGACCGTGGAAATTGACTGGTCGTATTGGTTCACGCTTTACAACGCGATTATTGTTTTCACGCTGTTGTGGTTAGGGTTTAAGGAGATGGTCGCGAAAGGGTTAGACGCGGCGGCGGCGGACACGGCGAAAAAATTGAGAGAAGCGCGCGCCGCCAATAACTCGGCGCAGGAGTTTGAGGACTACGAAGCGGAAATGGAGGCGCAATTAGAAGACGAACGGACGCAAGTGATGTCGTCGATGACGACGCAAATCGCTTCGGAAAAGCAAGCGATACTTGCAAGCGCGCACGCGGACGCCCAGCAGGCGATTGCCGATATTGAGCGCGACGCGGCGGCGGAAGTTGAGCGAGCGAAGAGGGAACTACACAATAAATTGTTGAACGACGCCTTTGCCGAAGCGGAAAAAACTATGCGCGGCAAATTAACGGACGCCGACCGGAAAAAGGTTTTTGGCGACATCCTCAAAACGATGACCCAGTGATACGAAATTAAAAATTACGAATTAAAAATTGTGGAGTTTGATTTTCAAATTCGCTTCGCGCCATTTTTAAGTCCAATCCACTATTTTTAATTTTTAATCTGTAATTGCTCTTAAAAAAAGAGGGAATTACCGTGATTCAAGACGTGATAGCGATTCGCTATGCCAAAGGGTTGGTGGCGGCGGCGACGGAAAAGAAAGAATTGGAGCGGACGCACGTCGATATGTTGCGGCTGGCGGATATTTTGGACCCCGACGCCGGCGATATTTCGGTGCCGGAATTGTTGGACTTTTTAGAAACGCCGACGGTGTCGCTCAAAGATAAAATCGAAATGACGGATGTTTTGTGCGAAAAATTGCAAATCGGTAAAATCGTGTCGGAGTTTTTGAACGTCCTGCTTCGCCACCGGCGCGTCGGCTTAATTAGCGCGATTATGCGTAATTACGCCGAAATTTCGATGGAATTTGAAAACATTTACGAAGCCCAGGTGCAGTCGGCGAAACGTTTGGACGATGCCGACCGCGAACAATTGATAAAATCGTTAGAGAAAAAACTCGGTAAAAAAGTGCGGCTGATGGTCGGCGTCAATCGCGGGCTGATTGCCGGCGTGCGCGTGAAAATCGGCGATATGATGCTGGACGAAACCGTCAAAGGTCGGCTGGCGCGGTTGCGAGAGACGTTGAGAAAATAGCGTTGTTCGTATTTTGCAATAATGATTTAGTGGGTGCCTGTCGTTAGATTTATCCCGTGCGCGTAAAGGAATATAAGATGCAAATGAAACTCAATCCCGAAGAAGTCAGTGCGCTGATTAAGCAGGAAATTCTCGAATACAATCGCAACGCGGATATGGCGGAAGTCGGCGAGGTGTTGCAGGTCGGCGACGGCATCGCGCGGGTGCACGGTTTGGCGAAAGTGCGTTCCGGCGAGTTATTGGAATTTCCCGGCGGCGTAATGGGGCTGGCGCAAAACCTCGAAGAGGACAATATCGGCGTCGTGTTGCTCGGTTCCGATGTGGGCATCAAAGAAGGCGATACGGTTAAGCGCACCGGCAACATCTCGAACATTCCGGTCGGCGAGGCGTTGTTGGGGCGCGTCGTGGACGCGCTGTGCAATCCGTTGGACGGCAAGAGCGCGATTGAAACGAAAGAAAAAATGCCGGTGGAGCGCATCGCGCCGGGCATCGTGGACCGGCAGTCGGTCGCCGAGCCGTTGCAGACCGGTTTGAAGTGTATCGACGCGATGACGCCGATTGGGCGCGGTCAGCGCGAACTGATTATCGGCGACCGGCAGACCGGCAAAACGGCGATTGCGCTCGACACTATTCTCAACCAAAATAAAAATTGGGACGGCAAATACGAGCATCTTGACGTGATTTGCGTCTATGTCGCGATTGGACAAAAACGCTCGACGGTGGCGCGGTTGATTAACGTTTTGCAAAAAG
Source organism: Planctomycetota bacterium (assembly GCA_031261425.1). Taxonomy (GTDB): domain Bacteria; phylum Planctomycetota; class SZUA-567; order SZUA-567; family SZUA-567; genus MS499-59. Next base: position 61,924 of record JAISJR010000049.1, on the reverse strand, counting down.
AGGGCGCGTTGGCTTACACGGTGGTGGTGAGCGCGACGGCGTCCGACCAGGCGCCGCAACAATATCTCGCGCCTTACACCGGCGTAACGATTGGCGAATACTTTATGAATCTCGGCAAACACGTATTGGTTGTCTATGACGATTTGTCGAAACACGCCTGGGCGTATCGCGAAATGTCGTTGTTGTTGCGCCGCCCGCCGGGGCGCGAAGCGTATCCGGGCGACGTGTTCTATTTACACTCGCGGTTGTTGGAACGCGCCGTGAAACTCGCGGAAGAATACGTTATCGTCGATGAAAAAACGGACGGCGAAGTAAGCCGGAAAGACGCCGCCAACGGCAAAGTGTATAAAGGCGCTCCGGGCAAAATGGACGCCGAAAAAGACCTCGCGGCGATGTCGTTTAAGAAGTTGGCGAAAGTCGCGGGCACGGGCGGGTCGTTGACGGCGTTGCCGATTATTGAAACGCAAGCCGGCGACGTGTCGGCGTATATTCCGACGAACGTGATTTCGATTACGGACGGTCAGATTTTCTTGGAGAGCAATTTGTTTTTCTCCGGCGTGCGTCCGGCGATGAACGTCGGCATTTCGGTGTCGCGCGTCGGCGGCGCGGCGCAGATTAAAGCGATGAAAAAAGTGTCGGGCAGTTTGAAACTTGATTTGGCGCAATATCGCGAGTTGGAAGCGTTCGCGCAATTCGGCTCCGACCTCGACCAAGTAACGAAAAATCAATTAAATCGCGGCGCGCGGCTGGTTGAAATTCTGAAACAGCAACAATATCAGCCGTTGCCGGTCGAGGAGCAGGTGATAAGTATTTTCCTCGGCGTGGACGGTTTGTTGGACGGTTTGAAAGTTGAGAGCGTGTTGCGTTTTGAAAGAGAATTTTTGGAATACCTGCGCGCCGAAAAAGGCGATTATTTAGAAGCCATCCGTAACAGCGGCGATATCAGCGACAGCACCAAAGACGGCATTCGCGAAGCATTCGCCGCGTTTCGCAAAAAGTTCTTGGATTGATTTCTCGGTGAAAGTATTAAATTCTAAAAATGCGGTAGGCGAAAAACCTGCCGCTTTTTTTATGCGGAGGGGAGCATCATGAGCAAAGTAAAAAATCTTGAAGAAGCGGCGGCGAAAGCGAAGGCGTATCATCGGGCGTATCATCAGGAGCATTACGCGGCAAATCGCGAAAAACTTTTGGCGCAAGTAAAGAAATATCAGGCGACGCATCGCCAGGAAATCGCGGCGGCGGCAAAGAAATGGCGCGAGGCAAACCCGGATAAGGTCGCGGCGGCGAATAAGAAATATCAGACGACGCATCGCGAAGAATTGGCGGCGAAACGCAAAGCGAAGCGCGAAAAAATGAAGGCGGCGAGTAATGCCGTATCGTGATTTTTAACGGTTAATCGGACCTAATCATTTCCCCACGCACATTTGCGAAAAAACGGCGGCAAACAAGTTTTCGTCATAGCGCTCGCCGGTCAGCGCTAAAAATTCTTCTTCGGCGGCGCGGAGTTCAAACGCCGCGAGTTCCAACGCGGGCAAAACGTTTAGCGCCCGCGTCAGCGCGGCGTCGGCGTTTTGCAACGCGGCAATTTCCCGCTCGTGCCGGTCGCCGGTGGGCGAGCGGTCTTGCGCCGCGACCGCGCAAATTTTTTCCCACAACGCATCGACGCCTTCGCCTGTAACCGCGCTAATTGCCGCCACTTCGCCGTTCGTAATTTGTCTTTGGTAATTCGCAATGCGCTCCCGCCGCGCCGCCACCGTCAGCAAATCGATTTTATTCAGCGCGATGATGGTCGCGCCGTTCGCGCCGGCGGCGTTCACGACTGCGTCGCTTAATTCCGCGGCGAGCGGCGGCGGTTCGGTCGCGTCGATAACGAATAAGCGCAACGAAAAATTCTGCCGCGCGGCGTTGCGTTTGCGCAACGTTCGCGCCCAGCGATTATCCGAAAAATCCGCGCCGGGGCAGTCGGTCAGCGAAAATTGAAAATTACCGGCGGTCAAAACGCGCGTCAGTTGGTCGCGCGTCGTGGATTTTTCCGGCGCGACAATCGCGGCGGGCGCGTTCAACAATCGGTTAAACAGCGAACTCTTACCGGCGTTGGTCGCGCCGGTTAAGCCGACGGAAAAGTAAGCGTCGCGCCGCCGCCAGCGTCGCGCGTTTTGCCACGCCGCCGCCAGCGTTTTTTGCGTCGCGAGCAGACGCGAGCGGAGCGCGGGGAAAAATTCCGGCGGCGTTTCGTCTTCGGAAAAATCCAATTCCGCCTCGACCGTCGCCGCGACTTCGCGCAATGCGTCGCGCCAGCGACCGATTGGCGCGGCGACGCCGGAGCGCAAAATATCGAGCGCCTCGCGCCGTCCCGCGCCGTCGCTCGCGCCAATCAATTCCGCGACGGCGCGCGCTTCCGTCAGCGAGAGCCGCCCGTTCATCACCGCGCGATAGGTGAACTCGCCGCCCGCCGCCAACCGCGCGCCGTGTTCACAACATAACTCGACAATTTTCTGTCCGACGGAGAGCGCCCCCGGCGCCACCAACTCCGCAATGTCGTCGCCGGTGTAACTATGCGGCGCGGGCATTTGATACAACACCGCGGGCAACGCGCAATTTTGGTCGGCGGCGACGTAACGCACCGCGCCGCGCCACGCGCCGCGCCGGTCGGTAATTTCGGCGTCGGAGATAAAAATTTTACCGGCGATGACGCGGGCGAGCGCGCCGGACAAGCGGACGATGCCGAGCGGCGAGTGGTGCGGCGGCGTGGAAATGGCGACGATGGTGTCGGACAATGAGTAGAGCATTTTAGAGTTGAGAGTTAAGAGTGGAAAGTTTAGTAGTGGGGTTATCTTGAAAATGCGCGAAGCGCACCCCTTGCTCAACTCTAAACTTTTAACTCTCAACTCTAACTTTAATTCCCCGTTGCGCGAGGTCGGCTTTGATGCCCGCGCAGGTGTAGTCGCCGTAATGCACCATACTGGCGATGAGCGCCGCGTCGGCGCGACCGGCGGTGAGGACGGCGGCGAGATGGTCGCAGGTGCCGCCGCCGCCGGAGGCAATCACCGGAATGCCGACGTTTTCGCTAATCAGGCGCGTCAGGTTGATTTCGTAGCCGTCGCGCGTGCCGTCGGCGTCGATGGAATTAAGACAAATTTCGCCGGCGCCGAGTCGCTCGGCTTGCCGCGCCCACGCCAGCGCGTCGCGACCGGTCGGCGTGCGCCCGCCGTGAATGACGACCTCGTAGCCCGACGGCATCGCGCCGCCGACCGCGACTTTTTTCACGTCCATTCCGAGCACGATGCATTGATTGCCGAACGCCGCCGCGCCGTCGCGAATGAGGTCGGGATTTTGCACGGCGAGCGAATTGACCGAAATTTTTTCGGCGCCGGCGAGCAACGCGGCGCGCATATCGGCGACCGAGGAAATGCCGCCGCCGACGGAAAAGGGAATGAAGACCTGCCGCGCCACCGCCGCGACCATTTCGAGGTCAAGGGGGCGTTTTTCGGCGCTGGCGGTGATGTCGTAAAACACCAATTCGTCCACGCCGCCGGCGTAGTATTTCGCCGCCAATTCGACCGGGTCGCCGAGGTCGATATTGCCGGCGAATTTGACGCCTTTGGTCACCTGCCGGTTGCGCACGTCCAAACAAATAATCAGCCGTTTGCTTAACATTTTAACCATCTCCGTCGCGCCGTCGGCGCGAAACGTGGACAACAAGCGACACGTGCCATCGTCGCGCCGGTCGGGGTAAAGGATAATGCGAATTGGTCTTTACGAAGCACGCTTTTATCCGCGCAATCCCACATCTCGAAAATCAGTTCATCGTTTGTCATTGGTCTAACCATCCTTTACCGTATTTAATTTCCGTCGGCGTCAAATCCCCGCCATAAGACAATATCCATTCCTTGCCGGAAAAATCCTTCATATCTTTTGCCCAATCCGCATCGACCGGCAAAATACTCCAAATTTTTTGAGTAGTGTTTTTATCGCCGGCATCCATTGCCGCTTCCATCGCATCACACAAGGCGTCTATTTCTATCTCGGTAAAAATCCGCGTCCGCCCCTGAATATACGGCTTATTCGGTTCACGATATACTCGTTTTTTCGCCGCCGATTTCTTAACCGCCGCTTGCACGAACGCCTCGATTTCGGCGGCGGTAAGTTCCGCGTTGGCGGCACGAGTAACCGGACGACGCTCCGTCGCCGGCGTGAAATTAACCGGTGGAATTTCCGCGTGCGCACAACTTCTCGTCATTGTCGCTGGCATTGTTTTCCCTTTCTTTTTTTGGCGTTAAAGAATTTTTTAACGACTTTGGTTTCGTCTATTTTCACACGCCCTACATACTCATTCCCGAATCTCTATTCATTTCTTCGCGCGTGGCGGTTTTTTCACGCTCCAAAAACGCCGCATTATCAAGAATAATTTCTTTGTGGGTCTCTCGCGCGAGTCGCAAAGTTTTCTCGCCTAAATCAATTATCGCGTCATAAACCGGCTGAACGCCGGCTTCCCGCCCCACGGCGCACTCTTTCATTAGCGCGATGAAAGATTTGATTTGCGTCGCGCCTCGACTGTTCGGCAACTTGGTCAAATCGCCCTTCGCATCGGCAACATCAAGCGTGTGAGTGATATAAGTTTCAGGATGCTCCATTTCTTTGACCACGCGAAACAGCCGCTCGTAATTATCCAACACCGCCTCAACTTTTCGCCGATGCTTTTCTACGGTCATCATTTTTGTTTGGCGTTGCAAAAGTTCACGACTCACCACTACCAGCGTTCGCAAGTCGTTCACCTGTTCAACAACCGCGCTAATCGAAACGGCATACTTCGCGTCCGCCGTTTTGGATAACGCGCTTTCGCTGGTTGCCTGCTTGCGTTTGTCGCGAAATTCGCTTTTCTCGGCACATCGCCGCATTTTGGCGATGACTTTTTGATTACTCATTGGTCTAACCATCCTTTGCCATATTTGGCTTCCACCGGCGTCAAATCGCCCTCATAGGCGAGCACCCATTCTTTGCCGGCAAAATCTTTCATTGCCTTAACAAAATCGGCATCAACCGGACATATTCGCGCAAAACGCTGACATTCTTCCTCGTCCAAGTTATCATCCGTCGCGCCTTCCAAAATCGCGCACATTTCGTTGAGCGTAAAGTAACGTGTTTTGCCGCGACGACATATTTCATTCGCTCTCTCGTCGGCAATTTCACGCGGCGTTAGATACTTCTTAACCGCCGCTTGCACGAGCGCCTCGATTTCGTCGGCGGTAAGTTCCGCGTTGGCGGGACGAGTAACCGGACGACGTTCCGTCGCCGGCGTGAAATTAACCGGCGGAATTTCCGCGTGCGCATAACTTCTCGTCATTGTCGCTGGCATGGTTTTCCCTTTCTTTTTTGGCGTAAAAGAACTCTTCGGAGTTCTTACTTTTTCGGGCGGCTCTCCCCGACCTGCTTGCCGCTACGGGACGGCGTCCCGTAGCGGCGTTTGGCGGAGATTCGCAAAAGGTCTATTCGTAATTCCGTAATGCGGAATGGTCATCGGCTCGTTTGCCGCAAAAAATCCGACACCGTGATTTTGCCGAGTGCCGCGCGGTCGTCTTTTTGCACCTGGGCGAAAATTTTTCCTAACGCGACGCTCGTCGCATCTTCCGGCGACGGCATCACTTCCAATTTGTCCCGTTGCAACGTCCGCACCACTTCCCAGAGCGTCAGCGCGCTCAATTCTTTGCCCGGCACGTAACACTCTTCGGCGTCGGCGAGTTCCCGCAACAGTCCGGCGGCGACCAACTCGTCCGTCAGCGATTTCGCCACGAACGGCGCGATTTTCAGCGTCCGCGAAATTTCGTCCATCAGCGCCGCCGGCTTTTCGCCGCGCGTGAAATAACCGGCGACAACCAACAAAATCCGCACCGCCAAATACAAACGGTAATGCAAACCGCCGTCGCGCATTTTCGAGCGCAACGCCAAGTCGTGATAATTTTGCAACGCGAACGCGACTTCCGCGCCGAGCAAAACGAGCGCCCACGACAGCCACATCCACAACAACGCCAGCGGAATAAACAGCAACGTGCTACCGTAAAGGCGGGTCAGATTTTCCGCCGCGTGATGGGTGTAGAGCGAGAAAAAATAGCGGGAAATTTCAATCAGCGCGCCGCCGAAAACGCCGCCCCAAATCGCCGCCCGCCATTTGACCCGCGCGCACGGCATCATTTTAATCAGCAACGCCAGCGTCAAACAGGTCATCGCCGACGAAATGACCGTCAAGGCGGCGCGTTGCAAAATCGCGCCGACGTAGTCCTCTTCGGGCAAGCCGAACGAATGGCTGAAATCGCCGAGGCGCGCGCCGACCAAGTCAACGAACGTCGCGATTTGCGAATTGGCATAGACCGACAAACTCATCAGCACCGGCGCGACCATCACGATAATAAAATAAGACGACAGGCGGTTGACGAGCGGGCGGCGGTTTTCGGCTTGCCAAATGTAATTGAAGCACCATTCCACCGACGACAGCAACGAATACGCCGTGTAAAACAACATCAAAAAACCCAAACCGGCGATTTCCCGCGGACGGCGGGCGAGGTCGCGCAACAGTTCGAGCAACGGTTGCAACATCGGGTCTTGCGGGATGCGCTCCTCGATGGCGTTGAGAAAACCGTCGGCGTAACTGACGCCGTTTTCGGTGCCGAGCGTCATCGACACCGCCATGCCAATCAGCAACAACGGCACTATCGACAACAGCGTCTTAAAAGTCAGCGCCGAGGCGAGCGTAAAGGTCTGGTGGCGGGCAATCGCGCGCAACGTTTCGCAGACAAAAAGGGCAAGCCGTTGCGTCCGCGCGAGCGCCCCTTGGTCGCCAAAGAAATCAAGTTCGATTTTCGCGCGCCAATAATGCGGCGAAAACAGACGGCGCAGAAAACCGGCAGGATGGGCTGGGGGTTTAGGCATGGGGGGGGGGGACGGTTGGAATTACGAATTAAAAATTACGAATTAAAAATTAAAAATTGTGGAGTTTGATTGGTAAATTCGCCAAGCGTGATTGGATAGTAGGGTTGTATTCAAATCGCGGTGGCTCTATTCAATTGCCACGCCCTTTAGGGCGTGGATAGCGTGAGAAAATACTCGGCTTTAGCCGAAATTCTTTTTTCTTTGGGCTAAAGCCCATTGCTTTTCTGATTGCTAACCACGCCTTAAAAGGCGTGGCAATTGAATAGAACATTGCCAACCGGCGTTTCTGGTATCCATCACGCCATTCGTAATTTTTAATTTGTAATTTTTAATTCTCTTCCGCCGCTTCCTCAATTGAACGCGGCAATGCCTCCGGCGCCGGAGCGCGCTCTTCGCGGCGGTGATGACGTTTGCCGCCCCGGCGGCGGCGGCGCGGATTGCCGGTCGCCCGCGCGAGTTCCCGCGCCCGCACGTCGCTTCCCTCCCGCCGCATTAAATCCTGCCACTTGTCTAAATCTTCCGCCGCGGCGTCGGTGAAGATGCTGGTATTGATGGTGAAAAGTTTGAGCGTCGCCGGAAACCACGCCTGCGCCGCGAAGCGCGAGCGGCTGAAATTTTTCCGCTTGCCCCGCGCGTAAAACCGATACTGGGTCGTGATAATCAGCCGCACCAAATCGCGAACGCGGCGCGGCACGCCGACGCGGTCCATAAACGGCGTGATGACCTCGTGAATCCCGACTTGCAAGTCGTGGCAGGAAATCCGGCTCGGCGTCGTTTGGTAGCGGTCGAGAATCAGCGGGAAAAACAGCGCGACGATAATTTCCTCCCACTCCTCGCCGTTTTGCTCGGCGGAGAAATGCAAATAGCGCCACAACAGCGCGTTTTCCGGGTCGGGCGAGGCGCGCAAATACGTCGCGATTTCCGGCAAGATGTCCTCCAACATACCGGTCTGCCACAACAGCCGCACGGCGCGCTCGCCGGCGTTGAATTTGAACAGGCGGAAAATTTCTTCGACCAAACGCGGTTTCGACGCTTTGAGAATCTCGCGGCGACAGCGCGACAACGCCGCCATCGTCTCGTCCTCAATCGCAAAATCGAGCCGCGAAGCGAAACGAATGGCGCGGAGCATCCGCACCGGGTCTTCGCGAAAACGCACTTCGGGGTCGCCGATGGCGCGGACGATGCGCGCGTCCAAATCCGCCAAACCGCCGACGTAGTCAATCACCGAAAAATCTTCGATGTTGTAAAACAAGCCGTTAATCGTGAAGTCGCGGCGGAAAGCGTCCTCGGCGGGCGCGCCGAATTCGTTGTCTTCGGTTTGCAGTAAATCGGGCGTGGCGGGGTCGTGCGACGGCGGGCGGCGAAAAGTGCTGGTCTCAATCACCGTGCCGCCGAACAAAATGTGCGCCAGCCGGAAGCGGCGTCCGATGAGGACGCAATTGTTGAAGAGGCGGCGGATTTCCTGCGGCGTGGCGTTGGTGCCGATGTCGAAGTCCTTGGGCGAGCGTTGCAACAACAGGTCGCGCACGCCGCCGCCGACGAGATAGGCGGTGTAGCCGTGGTCTTTCAGGCGATACAAAACGTGCAACGCTTCCGCGATAATCTGGCGCCGTGAAACGGTATGCTCGTGCCGCGCCCGAACGATAGGTTGGTCTGACATTATTTTTTACTCAAAATGACATGGGGAAACGCGCCATAATAATCAGGCAAGCGCATAAAACTACCCTGCCGGAAAAACGGCGAGGATTTTTTTGACTTAATCGAGGTTACGCCCCGCTCTTTCCCCCGCGCTAAAGCGCGGGTTTATTAACCGCCGACCGCGCGAAGGAGGTTGACTTCTTAATTCCGCGTTCTTAATTTCCGCTTTTTTAGTAAATCGGCGCGAAAAAATTTCCGATAAAGTTTTCGCCAAATCATAGCCGATTTGCCGATAGACCGAACAGGTCTAACCGACGGCTCACCCCCCTGAAGCCGTCAAATTCCTCCGCGATGAGACCGGTCTTCTCCACCGGTCTCGTTTTTTATTCTTGCCGCTCGCGCGGTTCGCGCGGGAAATACGCGCCCGCCGCTAAAATCAGCAAACATCCTTCCGCCGGCAACCGATAGCGGAGCGACCCCATATAGACCAAATGCACGAGCGCCAAATACAGCACCGGTATCAGCAAAAGCAGAATTTCCCGCCGCCGCCGGAAACACGCGCTATAAAGCGCCGACAATGCGACGCCGCCATACAGCGCCGCCAGCGGTAACGCAAAGGCGCGCGCGTTTTCCCAATGCGGCAACGGCGACCACGTGCGCCAAAATTTCCGCGCCGATAACCGCAACGCGCGTTGCGGGTCGGCGCGCAACAGATGCCAAGCGGCGGCGCTCAAATAAGCGTCGGCGGCAAGTTCCAGCGGCAAATCGCCCGCCAAATAAACTTCGCCGCCGTCCGGCAACGGCAAATTAACTCCCCCTGTAATTTCAATTTCGACGGCATCCGCCAACGTCGCCGTCGGCGACGCGGCTAATTTATCCGTCATTTTTTGCCACAACGGCGGAAAGGCGACTTTGCCGTTATTCGCGCCGCCGTCGGCGCCGGCGCCGGAACTTTCCCACAAGGTAAAACCGCCCATCGTCGCGAGCGGCACAAAACGCTGAAAAACTTGGTAATTGCGACACCACCAACCGCCCATTCCCAAGACGAAAAATAAACCGAGCGCGCCGGCGGCGATAAACGCGCTCCGCCGTCGCGGGCGCGGCGCCGCGAGTAAAGCGTAAAGCGCCAGCGGCGCGATGAGCAGTCCGAGCGAGGGCTTGACCAAGGTTGCCGCCGCTAAAACCCAACCCAAACCCGCCGCGACGCGCCACGCATAATTTTCTCGCGTCAATTTGAGGAGCAGAAAAACCGCAAGCAGAATTACCGTATGGGAAATGGTGTCGCTTAAAATCAGCGGCGACATAAAAACGAACGCCGGATAAATCGCCGCGACCGCCGCCGCCGCGTAACCGGCGCGGCGCGAAAAAATCTGCGTCGCGAGCCGATAAATCAAATAAACGTTCAGTAAATCCAGCGCGATGCCGAGCAGACGATAGACGGCGAAATTTTCGCCGGCGAAAGAGAGCGCGGCGAGCAATAACGGATACAGCGGCGTGCGCCACGCGCGGCGGTTGTCGTCAAGAACAAATTCGCCGCGCGCGCTTAAATTTTCGCTTAAATTAACGAATTGCGCGCTGTCCGGCATCAACAGCGGTTGCTCGGCGCTCAATCGCGGCTCGACATAAAAAGCCCACGCGCCCGCCCGCGCCGCGAGCGCCAACAATAAAATCAGCCAAATGATTTTTTGCCGAAACATTGGAGTATCCGCCGCCATTTTGAGGAATTAAAAATTGCTCACTTTGGCGCCGCCAAGCCGTCGCCGACGTTTTTGACGAGTTCGGTTAGCGCTGACCGGAAGTCGTCCAATTGCCGCCGCACCGCCGCCGCGTCGCGCTCTTTGCCGGCAAATTCCAGCGCTTTCGCCCGCGCCGACAACTCGTCCGCGCCGATGCTCGCCAAGCCGCTTTTGAGCGCGTGCGTTTGTATCGTGAAATTTTTCCACGCCTCTTCGCCGTCCGGCGTTTGCGCGAACAGCGGCAGACGCGCTTGCGCGTCTTGGCAAAACATCGCCAGAATTTTCAGATACAGCGCCGGACTGCCGCCGACTTTGGTCAAGCCATCCTCGACGTTCACGCCGGCGATTGCCGGCAAGTTCGGCGGGGGCGGCGGGGGCGGGGTCGCCGCTTGCCCGACCGGAACGGTCCCGACCGCCGCTTGCCCGACCGGCGCTTGCTCGACCGGCGCGGTCTCGACCGAGACGGTCTCGACCGGAACGGTCTCGACTAACGGTTGTTGTTTATCGAGCGGAATCCATTTTCGCAAAACGCCGTCTAAGAGCGGGACTTCTATCGGTTTCGACAAATAATCGTTGAAGCCGTTTGACAAAAACATTTCGCGCATCCCGACAATCGCGTTGGCGGTCAGCGCGATAATCGGCAGGTCGGCGCGACCCATTCCCCGTATCGCTTTCGTCGCCTCGATGCCGTCCATTTCCGGCATCATGTGGTCCATAAACACGACGTCAAATTCGCGGCGGTGCAACCATTCAATCGCTTCGGCGCCGGAGGCGCACGTCTGCGTCTCGATTTGATACGGCGCGAGCAATCCTTCGACGACCAGCAAGTTCGGCGCGAAATCGTCAACCGCGAGCACCCGCGCCGCCGGCGCCGTGAACGAATGTCGCGGCTTCGCCGTTGTCGCGCGGCGCGAGGATTTGCGACCGGCGGCGGGATAACCGCCGAGCCGCGACCAGTCGCCCACGCCTTGCGTAATGGTCGCGGTGAACGTCGAGCCCTTTCCGTATTCGCTGGTTACGGCGATGTCGCCGCCCATCGCGCGGCAGAGCCGCCGCGCTAGCGCCAGCCCCAAGCCGGTGCCTTCGATGCTCGCGTTGCGGCGCTCGTCCACGCGCGAAAAATCGCCGAATAAACGCGGCAAATCCGCTTCTTTGATGCCGATGCCGCTGTCGGCGACGACGAATTTCAATTCCGCCCGGTCTTCCTCCGCGCCGACCGTCCGCCAGTCCAGCGAAAATTTGACGAATCCTTGGTCGGTGTATTTGACGGCGTTGCTTAACAGATTGGTCAGCACCTGGCGCACGCGCCCCGCGTCGCCGACGAGTTCGCGCGGCACGGTCGGCTCAATGCGCTCCTCCAACGTCAGCGTTTTTTCCGCGAGACGAACCCCGACAATCGCCAGCACGTCGTCGAGCATCGCCGCCGTGCCGTAACGCTCCGGTCGGATTTCCATTTTACCGGATTCGATTTTGGAAAAGTCGAGAATGTCGTTGATGATGCCGAGCAGATTGACGCCGGCGTTTTTGATGCCCGCCAAATAGGCGCCGAGTTGGCGCGGCGAATGTCCTTCGCGTTGCGCCAGTTCGCTCATCCCGATAATCGCGTTCATCGGCGTGCGAATCTCGTGGCTCATCCGCGCGAGGAACGCGGATTTGATGGCGCTGGCGGCAAGCGCCCGCCGCTCGGCGCGGCGAAAATGGAACAAACAAATAGCGCCGCTGACGATGAGCAACACGAAACAAAAAATTTGCGCGCCGGTTAAAAACCGCGTGCGTTGCCGCGACGCCATAATTTGCGTGTCTTCCAAATCGATGCCGACGGCGGCGATAATTTCGCCGGCGGCGTCGCGCACCGGCGCGTAAGCGGAGAGCAAGCCGTACCAATTCGCGGTGTAGTAGCCGATGGTCGAGGACACGACCTGACCGGCTAACGCTTCCGTCGAGCCGTTTTCGATTTCGGCGACTTCCGGCGGCGTCGCCAAACCGACCTGCGTTTCCATATCGTAGTCGTTGTCGATAATGTATTGGATTTTGCCGACGCCCGCCGAGCGCAAATAATAAACGTATTTGAGGTTCATCGTTTGGGCGAACGCCGCCAATTTTTCCTTTAATTCCCGGTAGTCGGGGCGTTCCATATCGGCGGGCGATTGATAGGAATTGAGTTGTTCCGGCGTCGCGAGGGCGGCGCCCGCGAGGGCGAGCGATTTCATCCGCTCGGCGATATTGCGCTCTTCGCTGTCGGCGTAGCCGTCAACAACATACCGCGTAAAAATCGCGAGCGCCAACACCGCCAGCGACGAGACGGCAAAGAGAGTTAACGCCAGACCTAATTTGGTGTGGTTTTTCATTGAGGATTGCTCGCTATTGCCCCAGCGCCCGCCGGATGTTTTTGACGATGGCGGCGAGGTCGCGGCAGAAAGGAGACAATTCTTGCGCCAACGTTTCGCGGTCGCGATTTTCGCCGGCTTTTTGCAACTTCAACGCCAGCGCCGACAATTCTTTCGCCCCGATGCTTGCCGCCGCGCCTTTCGCCGCGTGCATTTGAATCGTGAAATTCGTCCAGCCGCTTTCGTCCGCCGGCACCGCCGAAAACACCGCCATCCGCTGGTCCATATCGTCGCAAAAAGCCGTCAGCAACTCCAAATAAACATCCGTCATCCCGCCGAGATTATCCAAGCCCGCCACGACATCGACGCCCTCGATGAAAGTGTTGATATTAACCGGCGCCGCCGGTTTTAACGCCTCCGGCGCGGGCGTCGCAGACGCGGGCGCGGAAGAAACTTGCGCCGCCGGCGCGTCCATTATTTTTTCCGGCGTTTCACCATTTTCTGCGCCCGCCGCCGCGCCGCTCGCGACCGCGATTTGCTTTTCGCGCGGCAGCCATTTGCGCAAGACCTCGTCCAAGCGATGCCGGTCAATCGGCTTGGCGATGAAGTCGTCGAAGCCGCGGGTGAGGAACAAGTCGCGCATACCGGGGACGGCGTTGGCGGTCAGCGCCACGATAATCGGCTGGTCGCCGTCCATCGCGCGAATGATGCTGGTCGCCTCGACGCCGTCCATTTCCGGCATCATATGGTCCATAAAAATCAAGTCGAAGCGGCGCGAGCGTATCAGGTCAATCGCTTTGCGCCCGCGCCAGCACGACTGCGGCACGATGCCGTATTGTTGCAACAAGCCGCGCGCCACGACGAGATTCGACTGCGTGTCGTCCACGACGAGCACGCTCGCCTCCGGCGCGCGAAAATCCGGCGTGAAAGCGGCTTGGCGCTCGGCGATGGCGTCAAAATCGCCGATGGCTTCATCCTCTAAAATTTGCTGGCACACCGTCAGCGTAAAATGCAGACGCTCGCCCATTTGCGTGGACATTTCCAAGTCGCCGCCCATCGCGCGCGCGAGCAACAGCGTCATCCGCAAATCCAAACTGCTGACGTAGGCCTGTTGCGGCGCGTCGGCGGCGGGCACGGCGTCGGCGATGATGAAACGCAAAATTATCTTGCCGGCGGCGGGGCGCTCGCCGGAAACGACAAAGCGGATTTCGCCGCGCGCGGTGTGCTTCACCGCGTTGGTCAGCAAACTGATGACCATCCGCCGCAAGCGGTCGTAGTCGCCGGACAGCAGTTTGGGCAAGTCCGGCGCAATTTCGGTCGTCAGTTTAACCGCCGATTTATACTCGATTTGTTGCCGCATCTCCGCCAACACGTTGTTGAGCAACGACACGGTTTCATAGACCTCCGGCGACAGTTCAAAGTTGTGCAGTTCAATCGCCGACAGGTCTAACAGGTCGTTGACGATGGTCAGCAGATTGCCGCTGGCGGCGCGAATACCGGCGATGTAGCCCGCCAACACCGGACCGGCGTTTTCTTTTTGCGCCAAATCGCTCATTCCCATAATCGCGCTGAGCGGCGTGCGGATTTGATGACTCATCAGCGCCATAAAATCGTTGCGGGAACGCGCCGCTTCGGCGTTTTGCTGTTGCCGCGCCTGCGTTTCGCCGGTGTTTTTTTGCTCCCAGTCGCGCTGTTCGGCGCGGCGCGCGTCGTCCCGGCGGCGCGTTCCCCAATTGACGCCGAAAATCGCCGCGCACCACAACAACGCGCCCGCCGCGAACCACAGCGTCAGCGGCGACGCGAGCCACGCGGTCGCGGACGCCGGCTCGCTACCGACCAAATACCAACCGGTTTCCGGCGCGATTTGCAACGAATAAAACTTGCCGTCCTGCGCGAAAGCGACGCGATTGGCGCCGGCGGACATTTTTTCCGCCAACTCCCGCGCCGTCCGCGCCGCGTCGCCGAGCGCGAAGGCGAGCGGCTTCTTTTCGCCGACCCAGCGCGGGTCGCGCGCCATCGTGATTTCGCCGCGGCGGTTGAAAGCGACCACGTCGCGCGGCGACGCGATGTTTTGATAAAGCGACTGCGAGAGCGTCGTGAAATCGTAATACCGACCGACGATGCCTACCGTTTTTTCCTCGTTGGCGGCGACCGCGATTTTCACCGGCGCGTTTATCCACAACGCCACGCGGCGCAAAACGGCTTCGTAATTGACGTCGAAGTAGTAGCGCGAACTGCGCAACGTCTCGCCATACCAATAATTTTCCGGCAGTTCGGGGTTGATGACGTAGGGTTCAAGGTCGTCAACGTGGAGGTTTTTGTCAACGTCGCTGACCCAAAAGATTTTGCCGTCGGCAAGTTGGCGGCGATAGACGGCGAAAGCCGCCAGCGCGGCATCGCGCCGTTGCGGGTCGTCCGGCGACCGGAAATAGGCGCGCACCGCCGGGTCGGACGCCATGCCGCTAACCGCCGCGATGTCGGAATTCACCGCGTTGGTCAGGCGCAGACGAAAAATTTCGGTCGTCGCCGCCAAGTCGTTTTGCGTCGCCCGATTTTCGCGGCAACGCATTAAATAAGCAAAAATAACGCCGCCGACCACCAACGCCGCCAGCGCGACCAACGAAATCAGCGGTAATTGGCGCGCGAACGGCAACCGCCCCGCCGCCCAATCCTCGCGGTTAGCATCGGACATAATGTTTTACCCCGTTTCTTAGCGTGAGCGAAAAAGAACACGGTCGATGTTAGCCAACCGTCGCGACCGCCGCAATGGTTAAGCGGCGGCGCCCGCCCGCCGATAAAAATTGTTTTTCGCTCAACTCAACTTTCGCCAATGACCGATAATGTTAGGTGAAGCGGCAAAATTTCAGCGGAGCGAAAAAAATGACCAAAGCGAAAACCTACGGTGTGGCGGCGTTGTTGACCGCTTGCGGCTTGACCGCCTGCGCCATCCCGAATCCGTCCGTCGGCGGCATTGGCGCCAAAAACGCCGCGACCACGATGCAAGATATGAACAGCGGCGGCGCCCGCCACGGCGGCAAGAACGGCGTAACCTACGTCCCCGTCGCCAACGGCGATATGCAAATGCAACGCGACTCCGTGCCGGCGCTCGTCAAAAACCAGCACGGCATCCACTACGACCCGCGCGAATGGCTCGCCAACGTCTATGACCCGTCGCAGGTCGCCAATCTGCTCACCAGCACCGGCAATCAGGGCATCACGCGGCAGACCTTTTCGGAAACCGGCGGCGATTTGCAAGTCAACGTTTCGCCCGACGGCAAGACGATGGCGTTCGCCACCACCCGCTACTCGCGCACGCCGAACGTCTGTCTGCAAAGCGTCAACGGCAAGTCGGTGCAACTGCTCACGCAAGACCGGATGAGCGATATGATGCCGGTGTTTTCGCCGGACGGACAAAATATCGCGTGGGCGTCCGACCGCTACGGCAATTGGGATATTTTACTGCAAAAAGTCGATGCCCGCCCCGACAGCAAACCGCGCCAACTGACCTCTTCGACCGACGACGACATTCACCCGACGTGGAGTCCCGACGGCAAAATGCTCGCCTTTTCGCGCTTCAATTCGATGGACGGCAGTTGGCAAATTTGGTTGCTCGATATGAAAAGCGACACGCTCAGTTACCTGACCGAGGGCTTGTTCCCGCGCTTCAAGCCGCAGGTCGAAGAGAGCGGCGAGCGGGCGGCTTACACACTGGTCTATCAGCGCAACCGCCAGCGCGACGTGCCGTTGTATAGCGTGTGGACAACTACTTTCACGGTTGACGAGCGCGGGACGATTGACGCCGTCGGCGCGCCGTCGGAAATTGTCGCGAGCCACGAATGGGCGGCGATTACGCCGTGCTGGAGTCCCGACGGGCGGTATATCGCGTTCGCGACGGTCGGCAAAAGCGCGCTGGCGAAATGGCAGGCGCGGATTTACAAGCCGGACGACATTTGGGTCGTGCGCCTCGACGGGACGAATTTGACGCAAATCACCAGCCACAGCGCGCCGGACTGGAATCCGTATTGGGCGCTCGACCCGCAAAATCCGCAGGACTTAAACGGTCGAATTTATTTCACCAGCGAGCGCGGCGGCACGCCGAACATCTGGAGCGTCAAGCCGATTATCCCCGACTTGGTCGCGGCGGCGAAGTAGGGCAGAGTTGACCGTCTAATTCCCCTCTATGGAGGGGTGGCATCGCGACAGCGGTATCGTCGCGATGACGGGGTGGTTGTTTGCGTTACCCCAGATTCCGCAACACGATTTGTATAATCAGCAACCACCCCGTCAGTCCGGCAAACCGCGCCGGACTGCCACCCCTCCGTAGAGGGGAATTTAAGCGGAGAAACGATTATGCCTCGCTCCGCCATCGAATCCCTAATCCCGCACCGCGAGCCGTTTTTGCTGTTGGACGAAATCCACGGCGACGGCGGCGACGAGTTGACGGCGCAATTTACGCTTGACGAAAAGTTGCCGCTGTTCGCGCAAATTTACGCCGGACATTATCCGCATAATCCGGTAACGCCGGGCGTGATTTTATGCGAAATAATTTTTCAGGCGGGCGCGGCGTTGCTCGCGGGAAAAATCGCGGGCGGCGGCGCGGGCGGCACGCCGGTCATCACGCGCATCCGCGACGCGCGGTTCAAGCGCCTTGTCAAGCCCAATGAAACGCTCGCGATTCACGTGGCGCTGACCGACCAAGCGGCGAACGCCTTTTATCTCGACGGCAAAATCACCGTCGGCGGCGAACTCGCGGTCAGGGTTTCATTCACCTGCGCGCTGATAGAGTCAATTAACAATTAACAATTGTGGAGTTTTATTTTTACAATTCGCGAAGCGAAATTTAACGGAGCGAAGCGACAACCACCATTGTTAATTGTGAATTGTTAATTGTTAATTAGAAAAATCCCCCTCGTCATTCAATCGGAACTCCCCTTGTCCCCACTCTCCGCCAAACGCTGGTTTTACGCGGCGCTCGCCGCCGGTCTCGCGGCGCTCGCCGGTTATTTTTTTCTCGACCAATACCTTTACGCCGCGATTAAGTCGTCCGCTATCGCGACCGGCGATTCGACCGCGCTCGGCGGACTGTTGGCGTTGATTAGAATTTTCGGCGTCGCGGACACCGTCGTGATTTTAGCGTTGATTTTCGGCGCGTTGGGACGGCGGCGCGAAGCGGCGAGCGTCCTCGTCGGGTTGGCGATAATGGCGGCGCTCGTCCTGCCGCTGAAAAACACCGTCGGACGGATGCGCCCCGACCACAGCGAGCCGAAATCATTCCCCAGCGGCGACACGGCGACGGCGTCGGTTTTGCCGGCGGCGACGCAAATTTCACCGGCGACGACGGCGGGCTTCGGCGCGCTCGCGGTCGGCGTCGCCGCCTCGCGGCTGTTTTATCAGCGGCATTATTTTTCCGATGTCGTCGCCGGCGCGTTTATCGGTTTGTTGTCGGGCGCGCTCGGCTATGGATTGACGCGCCGCCTCGAAAATTTTTCGCGCGTTCGCCGACTATTGCCGCCGCGCCGGTGGTGGTTGCTCGGTTTAGCCGTGTGGTTGGCGGGTGAATTTTACGGAATGCGGCACGGCTGGCACACGCGCCACATCACGCAATTTTTCGCGTGGTGCGGACCGGCGGCGGCATTAATTTTTGCCGCGTCCGTCTGCCGCTTGCAAGCCCGCCGCCGCGAAGCGCCGGCGGCGGAAACGGTTAGTTACGTCGTTATCGTCGTTATCGCGTGGGCGCTGATGCTCGGCGTGTGGGGCGTTGATTTGGGGCAGCTCGGCGGTTGGCGAATCCCGTTATTTTCTTTGGGCTTGACGCTCTGGATTTTTGCGCGGCAACGGCGGAAAATGCGCGCCGCCGGTCGGCGGCTTGCGGCGCAAAAATTTACTCGTTTCGCCGCCGCGCTCGCCCTGATTTACGCGGTCGGTTACGCGAGCGGACGGCTGTAGCGTAGAGTTGAAAGTTTAGAGTTTAGAGTTGAGAGTTTAGAGTTGAGAGTTTAGCAGTGGTTGCGCTTCGCGCGTCTTAGAAAATAAAACTCCACTCTCTCAACTCTAAACTCTTAACTCTAAACTCTATTACCAAACGCGAAGTTGGCGGAACGGCAGACGCGCCGGTTTTAGGAGCCGGTGGGCAACCGTGGGGGTTCGAATCCCCCACTTCGCACCACATTTTTTAGAGTTTAGAGTTGAGAGTTAAGAGTTTAGCAGTGGAGTATCTTAAAAATGCGCGAAGCGCAACCTCCGCTCAACTCTAAACTCTCAACTCTAAACTCTCTCTATTGAATGAGCGGCATACCGGTGATGTCGATGACTTTGCCGACTTGCGCATTGTCGGTCGCCACGCCGCGCCCGTTGTCCTCGATAATAATGGTGCGCTCGTTTTGCGTCGGCGCGGGGTAGGTCTCCGCGAGCGTCGGCGACGATTGATACACGACCGGCGCTGGTTGGCGCGTAATTTGCTGGTAGCGCGGTTGAACCGGCGCGTTGTTTAACAGCGGCGCGTAGGTGTCTTCGCCGGAGTAAGTTTGCGGAATGTAAGTTTGCGCCGGCGACGCTTGCGTCTGCGACGCTTGCATCTGCGATGCTTGCATCTGCGATGCTTGCGGCGCGGGCGCATAATTCGGCGCATAAGGCGACGCGGTCGCGTAATACCCCGAATCGACGACGCGCGGCGCGGCGGTCAGCGGCTCAATCACCGCCGGCGGATAATCGACGGGCGCCGCCGGTTGCGGCGGCGGCGGCGCGAGCGGCGTTTCCAAATTGGGATTGTCGAACAGGCGCAAACTCTCGACTTGCAAAATCCGCGCGGTGCTTCGCGGCGCGGGCGTGGTAACGCCGCCGACCACCACGTTGCGCCCGTTGTAGTCCGCCAAGTTGTAGCGGTTGGAGCGCAAATAGCAGACGGTTTCCGCCCCTTTCACCAAGCGAAATTCCGCCGGACGATTGCGCCAATAGCCGACGTGTTCGACCCAGCCGCTGACGGAATTGGCAAGCGTTCCGGGCGGCGCGTCGGGATGATAATTTTCCTCAATCGCGCGGCGCCGCTCCTCGTCATAACGCGCGGCGTCAATTTTTTGCCGCTCGATGTCGCCAAGCCGCGCCGTGGTTTCCGCGTCGATTGCCGCCAGCGTCTGGTCAACGTTCGCCAGCATATTTTCGACGGCTTGTTTCTGTTGCTCGCGGGCTTGCCGCTCGGCGGCGGAGCGCTCGCGCAACTTCGCCAGCAACGGGTCGGACTGCCGCGCGTTCAACATTTTACTTTTGGTCGCGGGCGCCCCGTCGGTTTTTACTTTTTCAAGCGCGGTTTTCAGTTGTTCTTCTTTTTCTTTGGCGGCTTGTTCTTCGGCGGTCAGCGGCACTTTGACCACCTCGGCGTCGTCGTATTTGACGTATTTCGCGAACACCCAGGCGCGCGCCGTCAGCGGCGGTTTAATCCGCAAAAAATTGCCGCGCGTGCCGGTTACGACCACGCTGTCGCCGACGTGCAGTTCGCCGACCGAGGTGCTCCCGCTCCACGAGCGCACATAAACTTTCGCGTCGCCGCGAACGGCGCGCGGCGCGCCGCCTTCGGGCAGGTCGAGCGGCGCGTCGCCGTCGATGGCGCGTTGTTCGATGAAGCACGAGTCGTCCGCCGGAAACGCGATTTGCAACCAGTCGCCTTTTTGCTCGAAGACGCGCACCGGCAGACCGGCGTCGGCGGTGCGGATGATTTCGTATTTGGTGTTGTCGCCGGCGCGAATGTGGACGCGCCCGCCGATAATCGTGCCGGGCGTCCCGCCGACCTCGGCGTCGTAACTATTATTGTTATTGGCGACGGCGACCGGCGGCGTGGCGGGCGACGGGTCGATGCCGGGGAGCGGCGGCAAAATACTGTCGCTCGCCGCCGAGAACGGCGGCAACGCCGGAAAATCGTTATTATTGATATTGTCGGTGTCGGCGGACAAAGCGGGCAAAGACGCCGCCGGCAACGGCGGGGGCGGCGGCAAGGGCAAATCGGCGGCGTTAGCCGTGAGCGCGCCGGCGGTCGCCAGCAACGCAACGAGGGTTCGGCGCATAATGTAACTCCTCCTAAAAAAACTTGCGACTTTCGCCGAATTTTCGGCGGCAATCGCCGGTGCGGGAAAAACCGTAAAAATTGTAGTATATTCGTTTTATCGGCAATTTCTTGCAACGGCATTATACTTTGGTCGGAAAAATGTCGCGGAATTTTGCCTACTGTTAATTTTCGCCCAATGCGTAAAAATTCGCGGCGTCGGAAATTATCAAGCGGTTTATCAAAATTTTGGTTCAAGTAGCAAAAGAGAAGGAGCAATAATGGATAACCGCGTCGAAACCGCGTCCCGCGCCGAAACCGTCGCGCTCGGCGGCGGATTCTTGCATCTCGCGACGAGCGTCGCGCTGTTGATTTTGTCGTTGCACTCGCCGGAAAAATTAGTCCTGCAAATTATCGCGACGCAAACCGGCGTCGGCGTCGCGGTCTTTCTCGCCTGCTTCGCCCACTTGCGCCTCCGCCGCGCCCGCGTCCTCGAACAACTCGACCGTGAACAAGTCGAAAATTCGCGCCGCGCCCAAGGATTGGCGTCGCTGTTCAGTCCCGACGACATTCCGCCCGCCGAGCGCAATTGGCGGCAATTCAACAAATATCTCACGCCGGTCGTCAGCGTCGTTATCGCCATATTATTATTGACGCCGGCGGCGCGACTGCTCGCCGGCGAGTTCGCTTTGTTTTCCGCTTTGCCGCTGAAAATCGACGTTTTGCTCGGCATTTTGCCGTTGCTCGCGGCGTTTTTGTTGTTCCTCGCCGGCACTTACGCCTCGGGTTTGGCGCGGGTTCCCGCGTGGCGCAACTTGCGCGCCGGCGCCGGTTACGCGCTCGTCTCGGCGCTGTGGCTAGCGCTGTTGGGCGTAACCGCGTTGCTCGGTTTCAAAATCAGTTTCTATCCTTTGCGCGTCGTGGCGTTGCTGACGGTCGCGGGCGCGACGTTGCAAGCGGTCGAAATTTTGCTGACGACGGTTTTTGAGCATTACCGTCCGCGCGTCGCCAAAGTCGAGCCGCGCGCGCCTTACGACTCGCGCTTGTCGGGCTTGCTCGCCGAGCCGGAGGGCGTCTTTCAGGCGCTCTCGCAAACGCTCGATTATCAATTCGGTTTTCGCGTGTCGGACACCTGGTTTTTCCGCTTCGTCGAAAAATCGCTGGCGCCGCTATTGTTGTTGATGTTGGCGACGTTGTGGCTGATGTCGTGCGTCGTCGTCGTCGCGCCCGGACACGCCGTCGTCGTCGAGCGCTTCGGCGCGCCGCGCGGCTTGGGCAATCGCCAACTGCAAACCGTCGATTGGGACGCTTTCGCCCGCGAATATCCGCCGCTGAAAAACGGTCTGCATTTCAAGTTGCCGTTTCCGTTTGAGCGCGTCTTAACGGTTGCGCAAGACCGCCCGACGGTGCTTACTTTCGGACATCGCGAAGACGACGCGCCCGCCGTCGCGGACGATGGACACGGACACGGCGGCGAAGCGGCGGACGAATCGGGCGCGGCAAATTGGGAGGTGGTGCACGCGACGGACGAAACGCAATATCTGATGCCGTTGCTCGACCGCGCCGCCGCGACGAACGTCGCCGCGACCGGCGCCGCGGGCGGTCCCGACGTGATGTTGTTGTCGGGCGAATTTTTGGTGGAGTATCGGATTGCGAGCGACGCGGACGTGTATCGTTTTTTATACAACTATCGCGACGGCGCCGCGATGTTGCCGGTGCTGGTCGAGCGGGAACTCACGGCGTCGTTGGCGGGCGAGGATTTTTGGCGGGTGTTGACGGCGCAAGCCGACATCGGGACGCGCGTGTTTGACCGTCTCGCGGCGGCGATTCAGGACGCGGGTTTGGGGCTGACGGCGCAGGCGTTTATCATCGCCAACACGCATCCGCCGGCGGGCGAAACGGGCAAGGCGTTTTTGGCGGTAACGTCGAGCGCGCAACGGCAGGAAACGGAAATCAACGACGGCAAAATCGAGGCGACGAAAATTTTGGGTTTGGCGCCGGCGGAAGCGGAAGAGGTGGTCAACGAGGCGGAGGCGTATAAACGGCGGCGGACGGCGTTGGCGCAAGCCGACCGCGATTGGTTTGCCCGTCAATTGCAGGGCTACGCGGCGGCGGGCGGCATTTTCCGCGCGGAAAAGGAAATGCGAATGTTGGAAAACGGCTTGGGCAAAACGCGCAAGGTCTTACTGCCGGGCGCGGCGACGCTGATTATGGACGACAGCAAAGCCATCGACCCCAACGACATCAACAGCATTATGGCGCGACAGTTGGCGGGGAACGAGTGAGCCGTGGTCAGTTTTCGGCGGCAATTTATTGCCGCCGATTGCAAGGCGCGAAGCGCGGCGAACTTCAATAGCCCGCCGTTTTAACGGCGGGTAAGATTTGAAAGTAAAGCCGCCCACTGACCGTTTCGCATTTGTAATTTACTCCGCGGGCGCAATACTGCCGCGCTTTCAATTTTTAACGAAAGGGATAAATATGTGGAAATTCTTACCGGCGTTGGCGTTGGCGCTGTCGGCGACGGCGGCGGAAAATGTGTCCGCGCCGTCTCCGTTTGACCGACCGGCGGCGTCCGAACCGGCGGCGTCGCCGGCGGCGGAATTGTTACGGTTATTGAATTTCGAGCGGGTCTATGACGGCGCGTTGCGGCAACAAATGCGGGAATTAGCCGAGCAACTGCCGTTAGCCGCGCAACACGCCGGCGAATTGCAACAATTCAGCGAGCAATATCTGAATTACGCGACGCTGAAACCGCAGATTGAAGCGGCTTACACGACGGCGTTTTCCGACGGGGAATTAACGGAATTAGTTCACTTTTTCGCCACGCCGACCGGTCGCAAATGGGCGGAAAAATATCCCGAACTTTTGCGGCAAGTCCGCGAAATCGGCGCGGCGCAAACCCGCGCCCATGCCGCCGAATTGCAACAAATCCTCGCCGGCAATTCGCCCGCCGCCGCGCCGGACGCAGTCCCGACGTTCGCATCGCCGGAAACGGACGCAACGCCGGAGGCGGCGAAAGACGAGCGGATGCCGGATGATGAGTGGTGAAGCGCAATTAAAAATTACAAATTAAAAATTACAAATTTTGGATTGATTATCAAAATTACGCGAAGCGAATTTGCGAATCAAACTCCGCCATTTTTAATTTTTAATTTGTAATTTTTAATTTCCCTAAATTTATTCCTCAAACGATAAGGAGAAAAAAATGGCAAGGTTTTGGCAGGGATTGTTGTTGACGGCGGCGCTGACGGCGGCGCCGGTTGGGGCGGGCGAAGCGGACGCGACCGGCGCTCTGCAAACGGACGCGCAAAAAAGCGGCTACGCGATGGGGCTGTTGTTGTCGCAACAGTCGCAACAGATGTTCGGACCGGTGTTGAAAAACGTGGACTTAAACGCGCTGGGGCAGGGCGTCGCCGACGGGCTGAATAAATCGCTCAACGACGGCGCGCTGAAAATGGACGAAGCCGCGATTAAGGCAGTGTTGCAAAAACTGAACGACCAAGTGCAGGAAGAAATCAAAAAAGAGGTGGAAACGATGCAAAAACAAGTCGCGGAAAACGCCGTGGTCGCCGAGAAATTTATGGCGGAAAATAAGAGCAAACCGGGCATTAAAACCACCGAGACCGGCTTGCAATATCTCGTCGTCAAAGAAGGCGACGGCGCGACGCCGCAAGAGGGCGACACCGTGTCGGTGCATTACGTCGGCAAATTGACCGACGGCAAAGAATTCGACAGTTCGGTGGCGCGCGACGAACCGTTTGATTTTGAATACCCCGGTCCGGTGATTGAGGGGTGGAACGAAATTTTGGGCTTGATGAAAGCCGGCGGGAAAGTTACGGCGTTCTTGCCGCCGGCGTTGGCTTACGGCGACCGCGGCGCGCCGCCGGTCATTCCGCCGGCGTCGGTGCTGGTCTTCGATATCGAACTGCTGAAAGTTACGCCGAAAGCGGCGGAGGCGGGGAAATAAAAGGGGTTGAGGGTTGAAATAGATTATGTTCCGCTAAAACCGCCCGTGGCGACGGGCGGTTTTATTTTTCGCAGTTACCCGCGCCCCGGCATAATTTTCAATTGCTCTTTTTCCGCGCCGCGCTTACACTTCGCCGTTTTCAATTGCTTAAAATTCTCGAAAGCAAGCAAGGAGACCAAACGATGGGTTGCGACGACAAAGATAGCGACGACAAAAAAGAGGAAAAGAAAGACGACGGCAACTGGGGCAAGGAACTTTTGCAATCGCGCTCCATCATCATTTCCGAAGAAGTCAGCGAGGAATTGGCGCAAAAAATCTACGCGCAATTGCTGGTGCTGAATCAGCGCTCGACCGCCGAGCCGATTTACGTTTATCTGAACACGCCGGGCGGCGACGCCGACAGCGGTTTCGGCATTTACGATATGATGCGCTTCGTCGAAGCGCCGGTCGTTACGATTGTCGCCGGACTGTGCGCCAGCGCCGGCGTAACCATTTTTCTCGGCGCCGACCCGGGCAAAAATTTCGCCCTGCCGAACGCGCGGTTTTTGTTGCATCAACCCTCGACCGGCGTGCAGGGACAGGCGTCGGACTTGGAAATCACCGCCAACGAAATCAACAAAACGCGCGAGCGCTACAATCAAGTCGTCGCCGCCGTCACCGGCAAACCGCTAAACCAAATCCGCGACGACGCCGACCGCGATTTTTGGATGAGCGCCGAAGAAGCGCGGCAATACGGCTTGGTCGCCAAAATCATCACCCGCCGCGACGAAACCAATTAAAAATTAAGAATTAAAAACTAAAAATTGTGGAGTTTGATTGTCAGATTCGCTTCGCGTGCGAGGTGCGGATTGGCTAATCAAACTCCTTGATTTGTAATTTTTAATTTGTAACTCGTGTTACGCGGTCAACAAAACGACGCGAATTTTTATGAATAAAAAAAGAGATTTTTTGTCCACGAATTACACGAATTACACGAATTACACGAATTACACGAAATAAAGAGCCGGAAAACGGACAAAAAAATAATTCGTGTTAATTCGTCTAATTCGTGAAAATTCGTGTTAAGTTCTTTTCGTGTTCATTCGTGGCTTCTCTTTTTTTTGCGCGTAACGTGAGTTTGTAATTTTTAATTCGTATTTTAATTCGTAATTCGTAATTACCTCCTCCCTCCTCCCCCGATGTTTGCCCTCTTCCGCCTACTTCGTTTGCCCGCCACGGTCGTCGCGTTAGCCGATATTCTCGCCGGATGCTGGTTGTTGCGCGTTGCCGGTTTGGGCGGCGACCTCGCGCGTCTGCCGGCGTTATTGTCGGCGGGCGCGGCGCTATTTTTGGCGGCGACCGCGTGGCGCGACTGGTTCGGCTACGCGCGCGACAAAATCCTCAATCCGCGGCAACCGTTGCCCGCCGGCGAAATTTCCCTGACTACCGCTTATTTGCTCGGCGCCGGTTTGACCGTCGCCGGTTTGATGTTGGCGATGACCGCCGGTTACGCGGCGTTTTACCTCGCCGCCGCGTTGGCGCTGTTATTGCTCGCCGAAGCCGTCGCGCTCCGCTCGGCGGAAATTATCGCGCCGCTGACGCGCGGCGCGATTCGCGCCGGCACGGTCGTTTTCGGTATGAGCGTCCACGCCGGTTTGCCGTGGCTTGCCGCCGAGCCGACCGTGTGGTTGCCGCCGCTGTTGGTCGGGATTTACGCCGCCTTAACGACGACGCTGGCGCGCTGGGCGCGGCGGGAAATTATAGAAATTCCGGTTATCGACCGCGCGGTGGACACGCCGACGGAAATGGACGAACTCGTCCCGCCGCTCACCGGCGCCGAACAAAGCGAGTGGCAACGCCGCCGCGAATTGTGGACGCTGACGCGCCAGAATCACGCCGACCATTTCCGGCGCGCGCCGCATAATTATTTGTTGTCCGCGCGGGGCGCGAAGTTCACGCTCGTCGCGCTTTTCCTGACGCCGCTCGCGGCGGCGCTGATTCCGCCGCGTCCGTTGCCGGCGTTGCTCGGCGTTTTGGCGCTGTGGTTGTGGCTGAGCCGACCGGCGCGGGACTGGTGGCGCCAACCCGACTACGCGACCTTGCCGCGTTTGGTCAAACGCGCGTTGTCCGGCGGTTGTATCTTTAACGCCTTGGTCGTCGCCGGTTTTTGCGGCAATTTCTGGGGCGGCGAATGGCAGGTCTGCGCCGTCGTCGCGCTCCTCGCCGCGCCGGCGCTTTGGCTTAACCGGCAAAATCGCGAGTGAATGAAGAACGTATCCACGAATTTTCACGAATTAAACCAATTCCCACGAATTTTTCTCACAGAGGCACAGAGGACACGAATAAATACCGATTGAGGATGCTCTATTCAATTGCCCCGCCTTTTAAGGCGTGGTTGGCGGGTAAAAAAAGAAACGGGCTTTAGCCCAAAATAAAAAATGCGGTTTCATTCCACCGGCTTTAGCCGAATTTTTATTTGGGCTAAAGCCCATTTTAGAGAAGGCGCGCTAAAGCGCGTGGCAATTGAATAGAGCAACCGCCTTCCCAATAAAACGGTCTAACCCGTAATTCGTAATTTCGTTCTCCAAATGTAAAAAAGGAAAAACCGATGCTCACCGAAGCCATTCGCAAGAGCGACGCGCTGGTCGAAGCGTTGCCCTACATCAAGCAATTCCGCGACCAAATTGTCGTCATCAAATTAGGCGGTAGCGCGCAGGAAGACGAAACGGTGTTGCGGCACATTTTCGCCGACATTGATTTTATGTTGCAAGTCGGGATGAAGCCGGTCGTGGTGCATGGCGGCGGTAAAGAAATCACGCGGGCGCTCGCGCAGTCGGGCTTGCCGACGCGCTTCGTCAACGGTCATCGCTACACCGACGCGGCGACGCTGGCGATTGTGGCGCGGGTGCTGATGGACGAAGTCAACACGCATCTGTTGGCGTTGATGCGCGACATCGGCGGCAAGGCGGCGCCGCTGAACGGGCGCGACCACCACTTTCTCAAAGCCCTCAAACGCAATTATCACGGCGGCGAGGATTTGGGCTTTGTCGGCGAGCCGGTGGCGATTAACGCGGCGCTGGTGTTTGAGATTTTGGCGCGGGGCGAGGCGCCGGTGATTGCGCCGATTGCGCACGGCTTGGGCGACGACCGCGAAACGCTTTACAACATCAACGGCGACACGGCGAGCGCCTTGATTGCCCGTGAATTGCGCGCGGAAAAATTGGTGTTTTTTATGGACATCGACGGCATCCGCGCCGACCGCGACAATCCGCAAAGTTTGATTTCGCACGCGACGCAGGCGCTTATCACGGAAATGAAAAACACCGGCGCGATTAACGCGGGAATGATTCCGAAAACCGAAGCGGCGCTGTTCGCGCTGGCGGGCGGCGTCAAAAAAGTCCACATCGTTTCCGGCGGTCTGCCGCACGCGCTGTTGCTGGAAATTTTCACGCGCCAAGGCGTCGGCACGGAGATTGTGTTGTAGGAATTTCCAACGAGTTTTATTTTGCGGCGGCAATATCCTCTTGCCAATCGGCGAGTTCTCCGGCGTTTTCCGTGAGGATTTTTACCCGCGCTTCGGCTTGGTTGATGATTTGATACGCCTGCCGCAAATTCGCCGTCGCCTGCTCGTAACATTGGAGCGCGTCCGCCAACGACAATTCCCCCTGCTCCAATTTCGCCGCCTGTTGCTCGATTTGCGCGACGAGTTCTTCAAACGACGGGGCGGCGGCGATTTTTTCGCTTTTAACGGTTTTAGGCATTTTGTTGCTCTTCGATTTTGTTGATGCGCCGTTGGTGGCGCGGGTCATTGGAAAACGGCGTGTCCAACCACGCGGACAAAATATCTTCGACGGGGTCGAGCGTTTGGGCGCGCGCCGGCAAGACAATGACGTTGCTGTCGTTGTGTTCGCGGGCGAGGGCGGCGACTTCTTGGCTCCAGCAGAGCGCGGCGCGAATCCCGCGCCGGCGGTTGGCGACATAACTCATACCCAGCCCCGTGCCGCAAATTAACACGCCGCGCGCCGCCCGCCCGTCCGCCACCGCCGCGACGACTTTTTGCGCGATGTCGGGATAGTCGCACGACGCGTCGCTGTCCGTGCCGCAATTGACGACCGTCAAACCGCGTTTCTCTAACAACGCGACCAATTTATTTTTTAGCGCGACGCCGGAATGGTCGTTGCCGATGGCGATGGTGTTCATTGATTCTCCTTTTTGGGTTTAGTCAAAAAAAAGAGCAATTAGAAATTACAAATTAAAAATTAAGAATTTTGGATTGATTATCAAAATTGCGCTTCGCGAATCTAAAAATCAAACTCCGCCATTTTTAATTTTTAATTTGTAATTTTTAATTCGTAATTCGTAATTCGTAATCGTTCCGTCAGTCCAACTTCTTCGCCACCGACAGCACTTCACCGATGGTGGTTACGCCTTCAAAAACCTTGCGGATGCCGTCGTCGAGCAAGGTGTGCATCCCGTCCTGCACCGCTTGGCGGCGAATGTTGTCCGTGGTGTCCAAATTAAACGTCATCTCGCGAATCCGCGACGACATAATCATAATTTCATAAATCCCGCGCCGCCCTTTGAAGCCGATATTTTTGCAGTTGTCGCACCCTTGTCCGGCGTAGTATTGGTTCATCGCAATCGCTTCGTCTTTCAGTCCGGCGCTTTTCAACAGCGGAACTTCCGGCGGAATCTCGTGTTTGCAGTCGGGGCAAATCCGCCGAATCAGTCGTTGCGCTATCACCGCCTGCACGGAACTCGCCACCAAAAACGGCGGCACGCCCATATCAATCAAACGGGTAATCGACGCCGGCGCGTCGTTGGTGTGCAACGTGCTGAACACCAAGTGTCCGGTCAGCGCCGCTTCAATCGCGATTTTCGCCGTTTCGCCGTCGCGGATTTCGCCGACTAAAATAATGTTCGGCGCCTGCCGCAACATCGCGCGAATGATTTTGTCGAACGTCATTCCCGCGCGCCGGTTGACTTGCGCCTGATTGATGCCGGTGATGTTGTATTCGACCGGGTCTTCCGCCGTAATCAACTTGCGGTCGGAGCGGTTTAACTCGTTCAGCGCCGCGTAGAGCGTCGTCGTTTTGCCGGAGCCGGTCGGTCCCGTAACCAACATAATTCCGTTGGGGCGTTTGATGAGCGAATTGAAAATCGCGTAGTCGTCGTCGGCGAAACCGAGTTGTTGCACGCCGAACATCACGGACTCTTTGTCGAGAATACGCATCACCATACTTTCGCCGTGCACCGCCGGCAAACTGTTGACGCGCAAATCAATCTGCCGCCCCAACACCGACAGTTTGATGCGCCCGTCCTGCGGCTTGCGTTTTTCCGCCATATTCATTTTCGCCATAATTTTCAGGCGCGCCAAAATCGCGCCCTGCAACCGTTTCGGCGGGCTGTCAACTTCGTAGCACTCGCCGTCGATGCGGTAGCGAATGCGCAGGCGGTCCGCCATCGGCTCGACGTGAATGTCGGAGGCGCGACTGCGAACGGCTTCGCTGATAATCAACGTTACCAACCGAATAACCGGCGCGTCGGAGGCGTCCATTTCGCCGTCTTCGGCAAGCAATTCTTCGTTTTTGAACTCAATGTTCGACTCGGTGAATTCGGTGATGGCGCTGTCGATGGCGCTGTCGGTCGCGCCGTAATGTTTGGCGAGCGCGTTGTCGATGTCGGTTTTGCTGGCGAGCACACATTCGACTTTGCAGTCAATCAGGAAGCGCAGGTTGTCGAGCATTTCCAAGTCGAGCGGCTCGCTGACGGCAATCGTCAGCGTTTCGTCTTCGAGAAAAATCGGGACGAGATGATGCTCGCGCACGAAATCGACCGGCACCATATCAATCACGCCGGGGTCGATGTCGAGGTCTTCGAGGTCAACGATGTCCATTCCGAATTGGTCGGCGAGGGCGCGGACGAGGTCTTCGGGCTTGACGTAGCCGAGTTCGATAAGCACGTCGCCGAGGCGCTCGCGCCCCAATTCTTTTTGTTTCGCCATCGCCGTCCTCAGGTCGTCTTCGGTGATGAAGCCCATTTCGACCAAGATGTCGCCGATGCGTTTCGCGGTGCTTGCCATTGCTTTTGTCCCTTTGTAATGACCAAAAACGATAAAGCGGGTTATGGAACTTCGACGCCGTTTTTCTGAATTTCGTTTAACAAGCCGCCGTAATCTTCTTCCGGCACGACGACGTGCGGCTCAATGCGCCAGTCGATTTTTTCCCGCAATCGCCAAATCGGCGGAATGACTTGAAAAAAATCGCCGACCCAGTGACGCACGACAAACGCTACGTCAATATCGCTGTCGGCGTGCGGATTGCCTTTGGCGAAAGAGCCGAAAAGATACGTTTTTTCAATCGGCATCGGGAAGCCGCTGTTTTTTACCAGCGCCGCATACGCTTTCACTTTATTGATAATATCTTCTCTTTTATCCATTAGCGTTTGATAACCTCCGACAATCGCCCTGCAAGGGCGACATATATTAGCCCAGGGTAAGGCACACGTTCTACCGTGCCGCCACCCTGGGTAAAAGGTCGCAAAGCGACCATCCGACAGTTCCGCCGTTAGGCGGCATTTCGACGCGAAGCGTCGATTTAGCGCGGCAAAGAGCGCCGCGACGCTGTCGGATTGATTTATCAATCAACTGCTACCCAGGGTTACGGCGCGAAGCGCGCGCCTTACCCTGGGCTAACATATTTCGCGCTTTCAGCGCGATTAGCGGATTGATGATAAAAATAAGAACACAATGAAGTTCATTAAATTAAACGACAATAGAAATTTTACGCTTGGGCGAGTTTTTCGCCCCATTCCCGCGCCTGCGCCAATTTCGCCGTTTGTTTTTCGATGTCGGCGGTGTCGCGGGTGCCGGCGACGACGATGACGTCAACCACATTGAAGCCGACAAACTTCAGCATCGCCGCGGTGTTCGCCAAATACGGCTTGAATTTTTCGGCGTCGGGATTGCCCTGCGTTACGCCGAGAAGCAACTTCTTTTCGCCGCGCAACAAATTGGTGAAATCCGGGCGCAAAAAAGCGTAGAGCCGGTCAACCAACAATTTCGTCTGCGCGGTCATCTGCCACATATACAGCGGAAACGCCAGCATCAGCGCCGACGCCGCCTGAATCTCCGCATAAATTTTTTGCATATCGTCGTCGATGGCGCAAAAACCGTCGTTGCTTTTACACGCCATACACGACACGCAACCGTGCAAGCGCAAGCCCTCTAAAAAATACGCCGCCGTCGCCGCGCCGCCGCCGCTCGCCCCGTCAAGAAACGCGGACAACAATTTCGCGGTGTTGCCCTGCGGTCGCGGACTGCCGTTAATGCCGATGATTTTCATCGTGAACTCCTTTTTAGAAGGGAAGAGGGAAAAGGGAAAAGGGAAAAGGGAAAAGGCGATTAAGAGTTCTAAGTGTTTTAAGCGTGAAAACGTCATCGCAACTCTCAACTCTAAACTCTAAACTCTAATCGCTACCTTATCACCTTATTTAGCGGCAACTCGATAAGCCCTTCCGCGCCGCATCTTTTGAGTTCGGGAATCAGCGTCCGCACTAGCGGCTCTTCGACGATGGTTTCGATGGCGACCCATTTTTCGTCGGCGAGTTTGTTCACGGTCGGCGAATTGAGCGCCGGCAGGAGTTTCACCAACTCCGGCACTTTTTCGACCGGCGCGTTCATTTTCAACAGCACTTTTTCGCGGGCGGCGAACGCGCCGCGCAACATCAAACACAGCGCGTCGATTTTCGGCTTTTTCCACGAGTCGGCGTAAGCGTTTTTGTTGACGATAACCACCGTTACCGACTCCTGAATCGTGTCGATAATCCGCAGGCGGTTGGCGCGCAAACTACTGCCGGTTTCGGTTACATCGACAATCGCGTCGGCGAGATGCGGCACTTTGACCTCCGTCGCCCCGTGCGAAAATTCGACCGTAACCTCGACCTTTTTTTCGGCGAAGTATTTTTTCGTCAGGTTGACGACTTCGGTGCTGATGACTTTGCCGGCGAGGTCGGCGGCGACGCGGTAACGGCTGTCTTCCGGCACCGCCAACACCCAACGCACCGGCTGGCGCGTGGCTTTGGCATAGACGAGGCGTTCGAGCACGACGACGTCGGAGTCGTTTTCGACCGTCCAATCGAGTCCGGTAATCGCCACGTCCAACGCGCCGCGCTCGACGTAACGGCTCATTTCCTGCGGGCGCGCCAGCATCGCGTTGATTTCGCCGTCGTCGCACGTCGGATAATAACTGCGCGAACCGACGGTGAACTTCCAACCGGCTTGCGCGAGCAACGCCAGCGTCGATTCCTGCAAACTGCCTTTCGGCAAACCCATTTTTAGTTCCGGCATATTCTGGTCTCCTCTTTTTCGTGGTTTAATTTTTTATTCGCGATTCGTGATTGCGTTCAAATGCGGAACTTCGCAATATACGGACGATCGGGCGGCAAATCCAATTCTTGTTTTTTCGGGTTGATGATTACGTCCATCGCCTCTATCGGAATCACGCCTAACAAAACTTCTCGCGCGCCCGGCACGACCAACGCCTCGCAAACAGTGCCGCGATTGCGAAAAGTAATGCCGATACGAACTTCTTCACACTCCACTTCCGATTCGTTCGCCAGCGCCGCCTTAACTTTGCGAAAAATCCGCAGTCCTAATTGCTCCTTGATATTCGGCGTAATAATCAACGTCGCCGCGCCGGTATCGACCAAAGCGCGAACGTCCATTTTTCTAACTTCTAATCCCGGAACCAAACCCCGCGAGACCACCGCCTCGTCGTCGATATTGAACAGGGTCAAATCCGCATGCGCGTAGCCCATAGGATTCTCCTTAATTTTTGTCATGGTAAATTGCCCTACTCTCCGCGCATCTTGATAAACTGTTTAATCAGTCCGGCGGTGGAACTGTCGTGCGTCGCCGCGAGATTGACTTTTTTGCCGGCGAGCAAATCGTTTTCCTCGGCGAGAATTTTTTTCGCCAAGACCTTGCCCAATTCGACGCCCATTTGGTCGAAACTGTTAATCCGCCAAATCACGCCCTGCGCGAAAATTTTGTGCTCATACAGCGCCACCAACGCGCCCAACACGCGCGGCGTCAGTTTTTTGACCAACAGCGAATTGGTCGGACGGTTGCCGAGGAAAACTTTATGCGGCGCGATTATTTTCCGCTGTTCCGCCGGCAAACCCGCCAAATCCGCCGCCACTTCCGCCAAGTCCTTGCCCCGCATCAGCGCTTCCGTCTGCGCGAAAAAGTTGGCGATTAACGTCGGGTGATGCGCGCCGAGCGCGTGTTGCGGCACCGCGTGCGCGATAAAATCCGCCGGAATAATTTTCGTGCCTTGATGCAACAATTGATAAAAAGCGTGTTGCCCGTTCGTCCCCGGCTCGCCCCAAATGACCGGACCCGTTTCATAGTTGACGCGCTTGCCGTCGCGGTCGATATATTTGCCGTTGCTTTCCATATCGCCCTGTTGGAAATAGGCGGCGAAGCGGCTCAGGTATTGGTCGTAGGGCAAAATCGCGTGGCTGGCGTAGCCCCAGAAATTGTTATACCACACGCCGAGCAGCGCCAGAATCGTCGGCAGATTTTTTTCCGCCGGCGCGGTCAAAAAGTGCTGGTCCATTTCATACGCGCCGGTCAGCAACGCGGCGAAATTTTCATAGCCCAGCGCGCAACAAACCGACAAGCCGATCGCGCTCCAACTCGAATAGCGCCCGCCGACCCAGTCCCAAAATGCAAACATATTTTCCGGCGCGATGCCGAACGCTTTGACGGCTTCGACGTTCGTCGAAAGCGCGACGAAATGCTTGGCAATCGCGGCTTCTTTTTTCAATTTTTGCAACAGCCACGCGCGCGCGGTGTGCGCGTTCAACATCGTCTCGGCGGTGGTGAAGGTCTTGCTGGCGATGATGAACAGCGTTTCGGCGGGGTCAAGGTCGAGCGTTTTTTCGTAGAAATCACTGCCGTCAACGTTGCTGACGAAACGCACGTTGCGGCTCGAATAGGCGCGCAGGGCTTCGGTAATCATGACCGGTCCCAGGTCCGAGCCGCCGATGCCGAGGTTGACGACGGTCTTGATTTTTTTGCCGGTGAAACCCTTCCACGCGCCGCTCCGCAGGGCGTCGGAGAATTTTTTCATTTTCGCCAGCACGGCGCGGACTTCGGGCATCACGTCTTTGCCGTCCACGCGAATCGGATTTTTTCCCTGATAGCGCAAGGCGGTGTGCAGCACGGCGCGATTTTCGGTGAAGTTAATTTTTTCGCCGGCGAACATCGCTTTTTTGGCTTTGTCCAATCCGGCGGATGCCGCGAGCGCGAACAATTTTTTCAACGCGCCGTCGGTGATAAGGTTTTTCGAGTAATCGAGGAAAATGTCGCCGACGCGAAGCGAAAATTTGTCGGCGCGTTTCGGGTCTTGGGCGAACAAATCCTTCATCGCGGTTTTGGCGAGCGCTTTCTGTTCGGCGACGAGGGCTTTCCATTCGGGGGTGGCGGTCAGCGCGGGCATCGGATTCTCCTTATTTTTATTGGGTAAATAGCGGAAACATAGAAATTACAAATTACAAATAAAAAAGAGAGATTTTTTGTCCACGAATTACACGAATTACACGAAGTTAAAGAGCCGAAAAACGGACAAAAAATTTGGAAAGCACACTAACCTTCGCTTCGCTCGGTTTCGTGTTAATTCGTCTAATTTGAAAAGCACACTAACCTTCGCTTCGCTCGGTTTCGTGAAAATTCGTGTTAAGTTCTTTTCGTGTTTATTCGTGGCTTCTCTTTTTTTTGCGCGTAACACGAGTTCTTAATTTTTAATTTTTAATTCCGTAATTTACGGTCGCGGCGCGAAAATACAACGCGCCACCCTGCGGGTGTGCCGCCCTGCGGGTGCGCCGTCCGGCGGACGCGCCGTATTGCGCCGGTTAGTCCAAACGGCAAAATGCTAATTTTCCCGCCTCTTGACGACGACGATGATTGAAGCCATTGCGCTCAATAAATACTACGGCTCGCGGCACGCGGTTAAAGACGTGTCGTTCGCGCTGACGCGCGGCGCGATTACCGGATTTCTCGGCGGCAACGGCGCCGGCAAATCGACGACGATGCGAATGTTGACCGGCTTTTTAACGCCGTCTTCCGGTCGGGTTAAAATCGACGGCATCGACCTCGCGGAGCGTCCGTTGGACGCGCTGAAAAATCTCGGCTATCTGCCGGAGAGCAATCCCCTGTATCGCGATATGCGCGTCGGCGAATTTTTGGACTATCGCGCGCGGCTGAAAGACATTCCGCGCCCGCGGCGGCAAGCCGCGATTGACCGCGCGGTCGCCGGTTGCTGGCAGGAAGAGCGCGCGGAAATCACCCGGCGGATTATCGGACAATTGTCGAAAGGCAACCGCCAGCGCGTCGGCTTGGCGGACTGCCTGCTCGGCGACCCGCCGTTGCTGATTTTGGACGAGCCGACCGTCGGGTTAGACCCGCACCAAGTCCGGCAGACGCGCGCGCTGATTCAGCATCTCGGCGCGGAGCGCACGGTCTTTTTATCGACGCACATTTTGCACGAAGTCGAAATGACGTGCGCCGAGGTCATCGTCGTCAATCGCGGCGCGATTGTGGCGCAAGGCAAAACGCGGGACTTGTGCCAAACGTCCGAGCGCGCGTGGCGGTTGCAGTTGTCCGCGCCGGAAAATCCGCGCGCCGCATTGGAAAAATTGCCGAACCTGTCCGCGCTCGAAGAAAGCCGCGCGGGCGCGGCGTATTTTTTCCGCTTGCGCAGTCCGGCGGACTTGCGCGGCGACTTGGCGCGCCTCATCGCCGCGAAAAATTGGTTGGTCGAAGAAATGACGCCGGAACCGGCGAAATTGGAAGATATTTTTGAGAACCTGACCGCCGACCGACCAGTTACGAATTAAAAATTACGAATTACGGCTTGGAGCGGTTATCAAACAACTCTAATCAAAAAAAATTCCGGCGTCGATTTTTAATCGGCGCCGGTTCGCTATTTCGTAATTTTTAATCGGTAATTGTTTTACACGCCGGCTTGTTTCGCGCCGTCGATGAATTGCCGGCAGGTCGCCACGTATTCGGCGAGGGCGTCCAACACCGTGGGAAACGGCGCCGCGTCGCGCGCCGCTTGTTCTAATTTTTCCGCCGCTTGGAACAACGCCGTCGCGCTCAAATTCGCCGCCGCGCCTTTTAACTTATGCGCCGCGCCGCGCACTTCCTCGCGTTTGTCTTCCGTCGGCAACGTCTGAAAACGCACGACTTCTTCTTCCGCGTTCTTGGTTAAAATTCCTAACAATTTACGATACATTTTTTCGTTGCCGCGCAGACGCTTCAAGCCGTCCGCCACGTCCACTCCGAGAATCTCTAACGTTGCTTCGCCCATACTCCCTCCTTTGTCGGATTCAGGCAATCAAAAAATCAATCGCCGAAAACAGGTCGCCCCGTCTCGGCTCGTTAAAATTACGCATTCAATTTATCGGCAATTTCTTTAATGAAATGGTCGGCGTCTTCCGACGGCACCTGCGTCGTGCCGGCGCCGTCGTGTCCGCCGCCGCCGTAGTTGCGCAACATTTCGCCGATGTTCACTTTACACGTGCGATTGAAAATGCTTTTGCCCACCGCGATGACCACCGAGCCGTTAAAGCCGCGGAAAATCCGCATTTCGACGTTGGCGTCGGGATACATCGTGTAAATCAGGAAGCGGTTGCCGACCGGTTTTTCAACCAATTCGCGGAAGTCGGTCATAATCACTTTGCCGCTCTGGCTGGAATGCGCCGCCAATAAATCGCGGAACGCTTCCTGCTCGTAGCGGATGCGGTCGGTGCGGCGTTTGACTTCGGGGTGGTTGATGACTTTTTCGAGCGGCAATTCTTTGATGTATTCCACCAACCAACGGAAGTATTTGCGAAACTCCGGTCCCAAGCCGGAACGCGGGTCGAGCGTCAGCCCCAATAAAATCCAGCCCTGCGGATGCGTAACGTCTTCGACCGTCAATTGCGCCGAGTCGAGGCGGTCGGTGGCTTCCAGCAAATCCAACAAGTGCGCGAATTTGCCGGCGTGTTTGGCTTTGTAGTAATTGTA
The DNA here is from genome assembly GCA_031261425.1 of Planctomycetota bacterium. GTDB lineage: Bacteria > Planctomycetota > SZUA-567 > SZUA-567 > SZUA-567 > MS499-59. The sequence continues at coordinate 24,246 of JAISJR010000049.1, read as the reverse complement.
AATCACGCGCGCGCAACTCGGCGCGATTTCAAAACGCCCTTTGTAGGCGCCTTCTTTGGGGCTGTGTCCGACTTCCGAAACGTGGTGGTCGAACCACAAGCCGCAACCTTGAATATACGGCAGATTGATAACGATGTCTTCGGCGTCGGCGGAGACCTTGCCGTCCTGCGCGTCCTTCGGATGCACGAAGCGCACCTCCCGAATGTCCTCGCATAAACTGACAAACACACTGCTCGACAAACCGTCGAAATCACCGCGAGTTACAATACGCATGACGTTTCCCCTTCCTCTATTTTAGTTACAAAAAATCATTTTTAACGCGCCCGCGCCGACCCGGCGCCGATTAAACCGCCCGCAACTCGGCGGTCAACGCGGCTTGGTCGTGATAGCCGACCAACTGTTTCGCCAACTTGCCGTCCTTAAACACCAGTAACGCCGGAATGCTGTTAATGCCGAATTCCGCCGCCCGCGCCTGCTGTTCGTCAACGTTCACCTTGCAGACCTTGACGTTCGCCTCGGCTTGCGCGACCGCCTCCAACACCGGTCCCATACGCATACACGGTCCGCACCACGGCGCCCAAAAATCGACTAATGTTACTCCTTTCGCCGTCGCCGCCGGAAAATCCTCGTCGGTTATTTCTCGCACATGTTCGCTCATTTTCGGACTCCTATTTTTCGCCGGCGGCGGCAAGTTTATCCGCGCGCGCTTTCCGCTCTTCGCGGTGTATCAGCACAAACATATAAACCGAGAGCGCCAAACCAACCGCCCCATAAGCGACCCACAGCCAATCTTGATGAGTCATTTTCGCGCCTCCAATTTCTGCAACCGGTAAGTCCCGCCAAGGCACGCCCCGATAAAAACGAAGCCCAAAATCAACCCCCAGCCATTGCCTTGGAATATGCCCAACACCAATCCGGCAACGCCTAATTTTTCAGTAATATCAGCCAGCCGCTTAATCATCGGACCCGTCCATTAGACGCCCATCGACCCCTTGCGCTGGGCGCCCATCTGCATCAATTCGCCCATCATTTCGTCGTAGGTGTGGACGGTCGCGGTGTTGGCGGCAAGCGACTTATTGGCGACGATTTGCGCCACCGTTTCTTCCGCGTAATCGCCCGAACCGTCCGCGACCCGCTGGGCGCTACGGTCCATCATTCCCATCGACCGGTGAATGCCGCCGACCGCCGACGTAAGCGCGTTGATTTCCATTGCCGTCCCTCCGTGGTTGATTGACGCGAAATGTTAAGCCCCTGCCGCCAACAGTCAAACCGGTTGTTAATCGCGACCGCGCAGTTTCGCCAATAAACGCAAAACTTCAATATACAGCCAGACCAGCGTGACCAACAGCGCGAACGCGCCATACCACGACATATATTTCGGCGCGCGGGCGCGGACGCCGTCTTCGATAATGCCGAAATCGGTAATCAAATTCAGCGCGGCGACGATGCAAACGACCACGCTGAAACCGATGCCGATAATTCCCGAACCCCAAAGCAACGGTTGCAAAAATCCCTGCCCCACGCCGATAAACGACAACACCAGCGCGACGAGATAAAACAAGCCAATCGCGGCGGTCGCGCCGAACAACACGGCGCGGAACCGTTGCGTCGGCTGAATAATTCGCGCCGCATACAAACCCAGCATCACCATCGCCACGCCGAAAGTCGCGGCAATCGCCTGCAACGCGATGCCCGGATACATCATTTCAAACGTCGCGGAAAGCGCGCCGAGAAAAATCCCTTCGCAAAAAGCGTAAGGAACGGCGAGCCACGGCGCGGTTTTCGGCGCGAACGAAATAATCAGCGACAACACTAAACCGGCAATCAGCCCGCCCCATAAAAATAAATTCATATTCGGAATGGACTGCGTTTCCGCATTCGGGACGTAGTTCTGAAAAAACGCCGTCCAGGGCCAGAGCGCCGCGCCGAACACGACCAACAATAAAAACATCGACCGCCCCAACGTGCCTTCGAGCGTCATCACGTCGCCGTCCGCCGCCGGTTCGGCGTTGAGAAATCTCTCGGCGGACAACACCGGATTGTTGCTACTTTTTGTCAGATTTATCGCCATCGTTAATCCTCCCGCGAAATTAAAACGAAGAGATTGTAGTTCTCGACAACGACGGCGCAAGTTGCGCGGCGGCGCGTTTTCCGTTTTTCAGGCGTTTTCTACGCGGAAAAACGCGGTAAAAAAATCGGCGGAATTTGCTTGCAGTGCCCGTCGCATTTCACATCATCTACGACAATAGTTGAATTTTCGGTCGCCGCTTGCCGATAATTATCGCGGAGCGGCGAGAGCGGGGCGCGATGAGCGCGGTCAAAATCGACAGCATCGGTTTCAAGCGGTATCGCGTAACGGTCGTATTTTCGGCGGCGGAAGCCGTCAACGCCGACCGCTTGCGCTTCGCCGGCGCCAAAATTCGCGGTCGAGAGAAATTAACGGCGGAATTTTTATTTGACGTTACCGACCGCGCCTCGGCGGCGGCAATGACAAAATTATTGGTCTTTTTCGGAGAAGGCGGCGAATTTGCCGCCGGCGGGAAAATTTATTTCGACAACTACGAACCGGAGTGGGCAATGGTGGCGGCACAAACGCGCATCGCGGCGACAATCGACGAATGGCAGGAATGTTTGACCCGCTTGGCGGCGTGGTGCTTGCAGGAAAAAATGCATCGCGCGGCGACGTTGCGCCTCGTTCGCGCGGCGCTCGGCGACATCCCCGAAGCCGCGGTGCGCCGCGCGGTCGAAGAGTGTTTGCGCGACCGCTACGACTCGCTGATTTTCTGCCGGACGTTTATGCGCCGCCTCGGCTGGGACGAAACAACGGCGGTCGCCGCCGCCGTTAATCCCGCCGCGGCGAATGTCGCGTAACCGACTTCAAGCCCGTGCCGTAACCACCGGCAACCACGGTTTTACCAAAAATTTCCACAAATAGTATTTGACTCTCTTCCGCCACGGCAACGTTCGCATCAACATTGCGTGAAACTCCCGCCCGTGTCCGCCGATGGATTCTCTTTCGGAAATTAACGAGCAAGCGGCTAATGAATGTAGCCCGATTATCGCGGCGGCGCCAATCCGCACTTTAACTATCTCGCTAATGACCACGTATTTCCATCTATCCGCTTGCATTCGGATTGGACGTTGAAAAGCGGCGAACTTTGCCGCCGCCGCTTGCGTGATGACATAGCCGTGTGTGCGAGCGCCGGCGACCATATCGTAAAATTCATAACCCGCCACGCGCGCCGGATTTCTTTTGATATATTGATTGTCGGCATCGCCGGTCAGCAAATAAATCCCCCCCCCCCCCGTGAATTGCCATTTCATCAAACGCCGCGAGTAGCGGACGCGGGTCAACTTTTTTATTTGTGTCAATTCGTCTGATTCGCGCACGCATCGTTGGCTTTTAACGAACTGCTTTATTCCAACGGCAGATTGATTTTTCCGTTCGGATAGCGGTGCCAGACGGTTTTCTTTTCTAACGGACTTTTGCGCGCCATCAGCCATTTGCCGTCGTTCCGCCGCGCAAATTCCGCCCAGAACTGCGCGTTGTCGCCGATTTGAAAATAGCGCCGCCGCGTCCGGTCGTCCGGCGTGTCAATCATTTCGCCGTCTTCCCACAAATGTTCGGCGAGCGACGCGAGCGCGAGTTCTTCCGGCATCCCTTTGGCGAGCGTCTGATACGCGGTCGCGGCTTCGGTCGAAAGAATCACGCCGCCGATGCCCGCCGGCGAAATAATATATTTGACCACTTCGGCGCCGCGCAACGGCGCGAAATCGTCAAGCGCCGCCGCGTCGCCCGTTTCCGCCATCACAAATTCCGTCCATAGCGACAAATACGCCTGCCGTTTTTTGCTATCGTCCGTCATTATTTCTCCCCAAAGAAAGGCGCGTCAAAATTTGCTCTGCTTCATAATTGCCGGAAAACGCGCTTTTCTTTCGATGGAAAAACGGCGGCGGGGAAAATAAAGAAATTGAGTTCGCGCGGCTTGGCGCGTAAAATGCGGCGGTGAAAATTAACCGGCGGGATAAGCGCGATGTGCAACCCAGCGACCTTAAACCTCATCACGCGCCAAATCGCCGCCGCCGCCGCCGAGCGGTTAGGCGAGCGTTTGGAAACGGTCTTGCTGTATGGGTCTTACGCCCGCGGCGACTACGATAAAGAGTCGGATATCGACATTATGATTCTCGCCCACACCACCCGCGATGAAGCCCAAAAAATAGAGCGAATGATGGTGTCAACGGTCAGCGCGGTCAGCGTCGCCAATGACGTAACGGTGTCCGCTTACGTGGTCGATTGCGCGACCTTTTACCGGTGGTTAAATGTAATTCCGTTTTATCAAAACGTGCTCAAAGACGGAATAAAAATAAATCTTGTTAGACCCGTTCAATAACTAAACGTAATGCTCACTATCAATGCTTGGCGACGGCGCGGCGGCGGCGGCAGACCCATTCCGGCGCAATTTCGCTCAGCGGTCGCAACACAAAATCCCGCTCCGCGTAGCGCGGGTGCGGGATTTGCAATTCCGGCAAATCAATAATTTCATCGCCGTAAAAAATCAGGTCAATATCAAGCGGGCGGGCGCTCCACCGCGGCGCCGGACGTTGACGCCCCAATCGTTTTTCCACGTCCAAACAAAACGCCAACAATTCCGTCGCCGACAATGCCGTTTTTCCCCGCAACGCGCCGTTGAGATAAGGCGGTTGTCCGGCGACGCCGACCGGCGCGGTTTCATACCAGCGCGAAATTTTTTCGACGCGGATTTTTTCGCCGAGTAATTTTACCGCGTCGCCGAGATTCTTGGCGCGGTCGCCGAGATTGGCGCCGAGCGCCAAACAAATTTCGGTGGCGAGTTCGTTACTCATTGAACGAGGGTTTTAATTAGACGTGGCGAATGCCGCCGGTTTATTTTCCCAAAACTTACCGTGAAGAGCGTCAACAAACATCTCTTCGGCGAGTTCCGGGATATCGGAATAATCAATATCCTCGTCGCGCACGCTTTTTGCTCGCGCCGCCATTGCCGGCGTAATCCGTTTTCTCGCTTCCGCCAGCGTGGTTCTAACGATAGCCATAATAAAATTCGCCTTTCTTTTTTATTCGCCCGCCGCGCGGAAATAATCCGTATGACGCCGCGCCGGTCTGTATGCACGGTCATCAGCAAGGTCTCTTCGTCCACTTGACCAATCGTGATTTTTCGCGCCTCGCCGTAATCAAAGCGGTCGTCACTTATCGTTACCGCCCACGGGTCGGCAAACACTTGCAACGCATAATTAAAATCAAGTCCGTGTTTGGCAAAGTTTATCTCATTTTTTCGCTCGTCCCATTCAAATTCCATAAGTTTTTCCCTTGGCGAAATGGCAACCGGCGTTAATTGTATTCCACCACGCTCGCCCAGCGCGACAGCATTTCGCGCTCTTCCGGTTTGGCTTTGACCAATTGCGACGCCGCGACAATCGGCATCCAGCGTTGCACGAATTGCCGCGAAGTCCCGACCGCCGCGCAGAAACAATCCAAGTAGCGACCGGCTAATTCCTCTTTGCCTTTCAGCGAAAAAATCAGATACGTCCGCGCCGCGTCCGCCGCCGCGTGTCCGCGCGTCGCGTGCGCCCAGTCGATAATGTGCCAGTTGCCGTTCGGGTCGATAATCACGTTGGTCGGGTTGAAATCGCCGTGGCACAAATCCGTGGCGCGCGGCAAACTGTCGAGCCGCGTGTGCAGTTCAAAACGAATGGATTTTTCCAAGCCCGACGCCGTGATTTTGCCGTGCATTTTTTCGTGCCACGAGCGCAGGCGCGGCGCGGAATGTTTGTGCATTTCCAACTGAATATCCACGAATTGTTGCAGGTATTTGTTGAAGTCGTCGGGATTTTTCAGCGTCAAATCGGAGAGCGTTTCGCCCTCGATGTAGCCCATTACCAGCGACCATTGCCCGTCGATTTTCACGACTTCCAACAGTTGCGGCGACCGGATGCCGCTGTCGCGCACGCACGCCAAATTAAACGCCTCGTTAAACACGTTGGTGTCGGAATAACTATTGTTCAATTGTTTAATCAGTTTGTCGCCGTCGCGATAAATCACTTTGCGGTGGCGCGTTACTAACGGTTGGCGGTTGGACATTTTTTTCTCCTTTATGTTTTTCCTGAAATTTTATGCTTTTCGCGTGGTTTTGACGATGCGTTTTACCTTGAGCACCGACAAGTTAATTTCAAAAGTCGTTTCCGTGTCGATTTTGCGGTAGTCCTTAATTTCGCCACTTAAAACGTCCGTCAGAATTTTTCCGCCGCGCTGTAATAACGACGCTTTCTTGTCGGGCGCGACGGACTCGGCGGACTCAAGCAAACACCGACCGGCTTCCTTAATTTGCGCAAAAGTGTCAATAATGTGCATCGTCATCGCGGTCGCGCGCCGGCTCTTCAATATCGTTGCCAGCATATAAAGACCTTGCTCGGTGAACGCCTTGGGTTGACCGGGGTAATGCGCCATTTGGACTTATCACAATTTGTGATAAGTCCATTTTTCTCGTCATTGTTAAGTCGATAGAGATACCGTTCAGGGAATTTATCCGCGTTTCGCCTGACGGCTTGGTTGATGTCTTTCGTCTTAACTTCATATAAATCAGCCACGTCCCGGTCAAGAAGCATCGGTTTATCGCGAATCACGACGATCTTGCTCTTGATGTCATTGTCGCTCACCGTTAATTCATTGCTCACAATTTTTCTCCTCCCTAAATTCCGCCAACGGCGCGTCAAAATCGTCGGTCATTTTGCCGCTTTCGTAAATCACGTCGGGGCAAACGTCGAGGCAGTTGGTCGGGTCGAAATTACCGGTAACGTCCCACGCCAACGTTCGATTCAACACCACGCACCGGTTTTTGAAAAAAACAATATCGGATAGACAAGCGTAAATGCCGCCCTTGTCAATCAGCCGCCGCGCGTCGTAACGCCGAATTTGCCCGTCGTCGAAATAGACGAGCACCGTGTAATCGTCCTGCGGCGCGACTTGAAAAATGTTCGGACGCAACATCGTGATTACTCCAACGGTTTAATTTTGAAATGCGCTTTGCCGTTTGTCAAATTGTCCCAATTGCGCAATAATTCCTCGCGGTGAATCTCATACCACGCCAACACCAACCGCGCCTCTTTCGCCGGCAAATTTCCTTTCAGAAATACGCCGTTGACCATATCAAACAGCGCCTCATCGTCGCCGTAAGTCGCGTGAAAATGCGGCGGGTTGTGGTCGTCGGCATACATCGTGATAACAACGCCAAAAAATCGAGATAACTCCGGCATAATTTTTCACCTTTATTTCGCGTTTTTTCCGCCGCCCCTCACGCCATCTTGCGCCCGTAATACGCCGTCAGATACATTTCCTTAATTTCGCTCAACAGCGGATAGCGCGGGTTCGCGCCGGTGCATTGGTCGTCGAACGCCTGTTCCGTCATCTCGTCCAAGCGGCTTAAAAAATTCTGTTCGTCAACGCCGTAATCCCGAATCGCCGGCTTAATTCCGACGCGCGCTTTTAAGGCGGCGATTTTCGCAATCAGACCTTCCAATTTCTCCTCGTCCGTCGCGCCGCCGCAACCGAGATAATCCGCGATTTCGGCGTAGCGCGACAAGGAGCGCGGATGGTCATACTGCGAGAACGCGCCCATTTTCGCCGGCGCTTCCGCCGCGTTGAAGCGCAACACTTCCTCAATCATCAGCGCGTTGGCGACGCCGTGCGGCAAGTGGTGGAACGCGCCGAGTTTGTGCGCCATCGAATGGCAGACGCCCAAAAACGCATTGGCGAACGCCATCCCCGCCATCGTCGCCGCGTTCGCCATTTTTTCGCGGGCTTCCGGGTCTTGCGCGCCGTTGTCATACGCCCGCGGCAAATACGCGAAAATAATTTTCAGCGACCGCAACGCCAAGCCGTCGGTGTAATCCGTCGCCAACATCGACGCGAACGCTTCGAGGTTGTGCGTAACCGCGTCGATGCCCGACGCGCCGGTCAGACCTTTCGGCGCGTCCATCATCAAATCGGCATCGACAATCGCCATTTTGGGCAACAATTCATAATCGGCGAGCGGGTATTTCACGCCGGTTTGCTGGTCGGTGATGACCGCGAACGGCGTTACTTCGCTACCCGTGCCGGCGGAGGTCGGCACCGCGATAAAATACGCTTTTTCGCCCATTTTCGGGAACGTATAGACGCGCTTGCGAATGTCCATAAACCGCATCGCCAAGTCCATAAAGTTCACTTCCGGGTGTTCGTAAAGCACCCACATAATTTTGCCCGCGTCCATCGCCGAGCCGCCGCCGACCGCGACGACGCAGTCCGGCTGAAACGCCGTCATTTGCGCCGCGCCGGCTTGGGCGCTCGCCAAATCCGGGTCCGGCGCCACGTCGAAAAACGTCGCGTGCGCGATGCCGAGTTGTTCCAATTTGTCGGTGATGGTTTTGGTGTAGCCGTTTTTATAGAGAAACGAATCGGTAACGATGAAACAGCGTTTTTTGCCCAGCACGTTTTTGAGTTCGTCGAGCGCGACCGGCAGGCAACCTTTTTTCAGATAAATTTTTTCCGGCGTTCTGAACCACAACATATTTTGTCTCCTCGCGGCAAAGGTTTTGATGTTTAACAGATGTTTGACGCCGACGTTTTCCGCCACCGAATTGCCGCCCCACGAGCCGCAACCGAGCGTCAGCGACGGCGGCAATTTGAAGTTATACAAATCGCCGATGCCGCCGTGCGACGAGGGCGTGTTCAGCAAAATCCGGCAGGTCTTCATCGTCTTGGCGAAAAGGTCGATTTTATCGCGGGCTTGCAGCGGGTCGGCGTAAAGCGACGCCGTGTGCCCGTAGCCGCCGTCGCGAATCAGCCGGTCGGCTTTGTCGAGCGCGGCGGCGAAATCGGTCGCGCGATACATCGCCAATACCGGCGACAATTTTTCGTGCGCGAATTCTTCCGCCAAATCGACGCTTTCGACTTCGCCGATTAAAATCTTCGCGTCCGGCGGCGCGGCGACGCCGGCGAGTTCCGCGATTTTCGGCGCGGACTGCCCGACGATTTTCGCGTTAAGCGAGCCGTTGACGACGATGGTTTTGCGGACTTTTTCCGTTTCGTCCGGCGTAAGGAAATACGCGCCGCGCTTGGTAAATTCCGCTTTGGTCGCGGCGTAAATCGCGTCCGCCACAATCACCGCTTGCTCGGAGGCGCAAATCATACCGTTGTCAAAGGTCTTCGAGAGCAATATCGAACTGACCGCCAATGTTATATCCGCCGAATCGTCGATGACGGCGGGCGTGTTGCCGGAGCCGACGCCAATCGCCGGTTTGCCGCTGGAATAGGCGGACTTGACCATGCCGGGTCCGCCGGTCGCGAGAATCACGTCCGCTTCTTTCATCACGAGGTTGGTCAGCGGCAACGACGGCGCGTCCACCCAGCCGATGATGTCGCGCGGCGCGCCCGCGGCGACGGCGGCTTCCAGCACGATTTTCGCCGCTTCAATGGTGCAGTTTTTCGCGCGCGGGTGCGGCGAAATAATGATGCCGTTGCGGGTTTTCAGCGCGATAAGCGTCTTGAAAATCGCGGTGGAAGTCGGATTGGTCGTCGGAATGACGGCGGCGACGACGCCGAGCGGCTCGGCGATTTTTTGGATGCCGGCGACGGGGTCGTCTTCGATAACGTCGCAGGTCGGCGTGTCTTTGTAGGCGTTGTAGATGTATTCGGCGGCGTAATGATTTTTGATTACTTTGTCTTCGACGATGCCCATGCCGGTTTCGGCGACCGCCATTTTGGCGAGCGGAATTCGCGCGGCGGCGGCGGCTTTGGCGGCGGCGAAAAAGACGCGGTCAACCTGCGCCTGCGTAAAGCGGGCGAACGCCGTTTGCGCGACGCGCGTCCGCGCCAACTGCCGGTTCAACCCGTCCACATCGACGACCGGTTCGTAAATAGCGCTACTCATCAGAATCTCCTCTCTAACAAAATAAATAAATGATTTCTCACGGAGGCGGCATTTTTAGAGTTGAGAGTTTAGAGTTTAGAGTTGAGCAGAGGTTGCGCTTCGCGCATTATTAAAAATAACTCCACCGCTCAACTCTCAACTCTCAACTTTAATCTCTGTAAAATATCCGCCGGTTCCGCCATCCGCCCGACGGCATTGACGCCGCACGCCAAGCGCCCGACGGTCGGCTCGATAACTTCGACGCCGCGCGCGCGCAACGTCGCTAAATTTTCCCGCGTCGCCGGATGTTCCCACATTTTATTATTCATCGCCGGCGCGACGACGAGCGGCGTGGACGCGGCAAGCAAAGTCGAAGTCAGCAAGTTGTCGGCGATGCCGCGCGCGAGTTTCGCCAGCGTGTTCGCCGTCGCGGGCGCGAGAATAAACAGGTCGGCGCGGTCGGCAAGCGAAATGTGCCGCGGACTACTGCTAAACGGCGCGAATTGGTCGATATGCACGTCGTTGCGGCTTAACGTGGCGAACGTCAGCGGCGCGACAAATTGCGTCGCCGCCGCCGTCATTATCACTTCGACGGTCGCGCGTTCCTTCGCCAACAACGAGGTCAACTCCGCCGCCTTGTAAGCCGCGATGCCGCCGGTAACGCCGAGAATAATGTGCTTGCCGTTTAACATTTTTTGTCCGCCGAACAACCAAGTGAATTAACAATTAACAATTGACAATTAACAATTATGGAGTTTTGTTTTCAAGTTCGCTTCGCGCAATTTTTGCTAATTACTCCTCAATTGTTAATTTTTAATTGTTAATTGTTAATTGTTCTTTCGGTGCGGCGGGATGCCGCATAACTCCGCGATGCGGCGCATCATTTCGCCGGAAACGTCTTGGACTAACGCCAAGCGTTCGGCGCGATTGGCGCCGTGATAGCGGCGGCTTAATTCCGCCGTCGCGAGCGGCTCGCCGCAGTGCAATTCCACCACCCGCGCGAAACGCGGGCGCGCGTCCAACGGAAAAACCGTCGCCGTGCCGCGCAGTCCGCACGGAAAAAGCGGCGCGCCGCTTTCGAGCGCCAACAACGCCGCGCCCGGACGGGCTAACCGCAAATGCCGACCTTGGTTGAGATGTCCTTCGGGAAAAATCGTTGCGATTTCGCCGCGCCGCAAATATCCCAGCGCCAAGCGCAACGCCGCCGGCGCGTTTTTTCGGTCCAACGGAATGGCTTGCGCCGTCCGCAAAAACCAGCCGAGAAGCGGATGCGCGAACGGGTCGGCGACGACCAACGGGTGCGGCGGCGTCCGCGTTTTCATTATCAATTCCGCGCACAGCAACGCGCCGTCCAGCAAACTGTTGTGATTGCAAACGACGACGCCCGCCTGTCCGGTCGCCGGCAAATGCTCCTTGCCCACGACCGCGCGCACAACCGCGCGACTCGCCAAATAACAACCGCAGGTCGCTATGGGCAAAGATTTGAACATATTTTTTCCTAAAATTTTTAATTTGTCGGTTGAAATAATCCCGTATTTGTCAACTCTCGCAAGGCGGTAACCGGCGCACATCTTTTTTGTCGGCGCGTTCGCGATACACTTGTCCGCCGTTAGAGAATTACAAATTAAAAATTACAAATTCAAAATGGCGGACTGGACTTATAAGTTGCGCGAAGCAAATTTGATAATCAAATTCCACAATTTTTAATTTCTAATTTCTAATTTCTAATTGTTAATTGTTAATTGTTAATTGTTAATTTTTAATTGAAAACGCCTCATAACATCTATGCCTTATCAATCGCTCATTCCGGTCGTGGACAAATTCGCCGCCGCGCGCGCGCTGGTCGTCGGCGACGCGATGCTTGACCATTACGTCGTCGGCAAAGTCGAACGCATTTCGCCCGAAGCGCCGGTGCCGATTTTGCGCGTCTGCGAAGAATTTGACCGCGTGGGCGGCGCCGCCAACGTCGCGGCGAACATCACGGAACTCGGCGCCCGCGCCGTGTTGGTCGCGCTCGCCGGCGGACGGGAAGCGCTCGACGCCACCGGCGACGCCCTGCGGCGGCGTTGTGAAATTCGCCGCGTGCAAGCCGATTTTATTCTTGCGCTCGACCACACCGTCCGCAAATCGCGGATGCTCGCCGGACCGCAACAGATGTTGCGCGTCGATTGGGAGGCGCCGGTCGTTTTGCCGGCGGCGACGCGCGCGCGGCGCGCCGAATTGTTGGCGCGGCATCTGCCGGATTGCGACATCGTGTTGGTCAGCGATTACGCCAAAGGAATGGTCGATGCGGAATTGTTGGCGCAACTTTACGCGAGCGGCAAGCCCGTGGTCATCGACCCGCGCCCGCAACACGCTTCGCTTTATCGCGACGCGACGATGCTCACGCCCAATCGCAAAGAAGCGCTGGCGATGCTTAATCCCGACGGCGAAATTACCGACGAGGATTTGGGACAACGTCTCGGCGAAAAACTGAACGCCAACATTTTGCTGACGCTCAGCGAAAACGGAATGTGCCTGTGCGAGCGTGGAATGACGCCGCTGAAAATTCCGACGCGGGCGCGGGAGGTCTTTGACGTAACCGGCGCCGGGGACACGGTCGCCGCGACGTTGGCGGCGGCGTTCGCCGCCGGTTGTTCGTGGCGCGAGGCGACCTATCTCGCCAACGCCGCCGCCGGCATTGTCGTCGGACACGTCGGCGCGGCGGCGGTTTCGCCGGCGCAATTGCAGGCGGCGATGCTGAAAGTTGAGACCGGCAACGCGACAGGTCGATAGAAAACGGGGATGGCGATGAAAGAAAACGACGCGAAATCTAAATCCGAAAAATACTATTCGGTGTCGGCGTATTGGTATGAGCAAATCGACGAAATTTACGCGCAATTGGAACGAGTAAGCGCGGCGCAAATCCCCGATATTTTGCGTTTGCGAAAACTGACGCGGATTATGTCCGTTCACTCCTCCACCGCGATTGAAGGCAACGCGCTAACGCTGGGACAAGTCGCCGCCGTGGTCAACGGTAAGAAAGTCGCCGGTTTGCCGAATGATATTAAAGAGGTGCAAAATGCGTGGCAGGCGTATGGCGAAGTCGGCGCTTACAATCCTTGGTCGGTGGCGGATTTGTTAAAAGCCCACGCGCTGATGACTGCCGGTTTAGTCGAGGAAACGGGCGCGTTTCGCACGGTGAATGTTTCGGTGGCGGACGCCAGGGGCGAGGTCTTGCATCGCGGCTCGCCGCCGGAAATTGTCGCGGAAGCGGTCGGCGAACTTTTGGCGTGGGGCAAAGACGCCGGCGCGCATCCGCTCGTCAAGAGTTCGGCGGTTCATTGCGTTTTGGAACACATTCATCCTTTTCGCGACGGCAACGGGCGTATCGGGCGGTTGTGGCAGTCGGCGATTTTGACGCCATGGAAGCCGTTGTTTGCGTATTTGCCGATAGAACGGGTGGTTCACGACCATCAGGAACGCTATTATTTGGCATTGCGGGAATCGCAACGCGACGAAAGCGTGAACGCAAGTCCCTTCATTGGTTTTATGTTGGACGCGATAAGTAATTCGTTGGACAAATTTATGACGGTGGCGGCGGTCGATGAAATAGATTCAACTCTCTCCTCAAAACGCGCGGCAAAAAATGGATGAACCCCCTTCCCCGACCGGCAACTTTTGGACGGCGACCGGCAAACAATTGTTGCCGCTCATCGCGCTGGTCGTCGGCATTAAATTTTTTGTCGCCGACATCTACGGCATCCCGACCGGCAGTATGGAGCCGACGTTGCACGGGCGCGAACACTCCGGCGACCGCATTTTTTGCGCCAAAGTGAATTATTATTTCCGCGCGCCGCGCCGCTGGGAGGTCTTCGTCTTCAAATTTCCTTACGAAGAATCCCGCGACTACACCAATCAGGACACGGCGATTTATCGCGGCGAATACTTTATCAAACGGTGCGTCGGCTTGCCGGGCGAAGAGGTCTTTATCGCCGGCGGCGATATTTTCACGCGGCGCGGCAACGAAACGCCCCGCCGTCAGGTCAAGGACGACGCCACGCAACGCCCGCTGTGGCTACCGGTGTATGACGAGGATTTTCGCGACTTGCGCTCGCCCGCCGAAGCGGCGCATTATTGGGACGCGAAAGGCGACGCGGGGGACGGCGATTTTTCCGCCGCGCGCTTGACCGGACATTCGTTACAAATCGACGGCGCGTTGACGCTGACGTTTCGCCCGCGCACGCATCTCGGCGTCCTCTCCGGCGTTCCCGACCGCTACGTGCGGCGGCAATATGTAACCTATCAATGCCCGCGGTGCGGCGCGACGCGGCGGCAAACGGTAACGACGCCGAAATTCGCCGACCGGTGCGCCCACTGTCAACAATATCTCACCGAAGACGACGTGCGCTATTACGATTTTCGCGCCGATTATCCGCCGCGCGAAATCGCGAGTTTGCGCGAGGTCAGCCAACTCGCCGACCCGTCGCCGCGCCTTGACGATTGGCATACGGTCGCCGATTTGCGCGGAGAAATCACTTTCAAGTTTGCCGGCGCCGGCGCGCAATTAGCCCTCGTCATCGCCGACGATTGGCGCGAGGCGACGGCGGAATTTACGCCGGACAATGCCGGCGGCGGCAAAGTGCGACTAATCGTCAACGGGAAAGAATACGCCGCTGTCGGCGCGGCGTTGCCGCCGAACGCGCCGGCGGCGTTGGAGTTTTACCGGTGCGACGGCGAGTATCGCGCGTTCGTCAACGGCGAGATGGTCTTTTCGGTCGCGCCGGACGGACACGAATTGAACCGGTCGCCAAATCGCGAAATCGAGCGCTCGTCGATACAAGTTCGCGTCCGCGGCGGCGGCGAAATCAGCCGGTTGGCAATCGGGCGGGATATTCATTATTTCAACGTTTCGCCGCTCACTTCGTCCTACCGTTTGCCGGCGGACGGCTATATGGCGTTGGGCGACAACAGCCCGTCGTCGAACGACTCGCGCAATTGGGGACCGGTGCCGCAAAAAAATTTAGTCGGTCCGGCGTTGGCGGTGTGGTGGCCCCTCGACGCGGCGCGGGTGATTCATTGAAAGTGATAGCGATGGCGGTTCCTTAATGACGCTTCGCGAGTATGAAAATCAAATCCTTAATTCCGCGTTCTTAATTTCTGCGTTAAGAGACGGCGCCTTGTCCGCGCGACGGCATAAGTAGTGCGTCCGGCGGCGGTTTGCAACGGCGAACTTTTCGGTAAAATCCGCCGAAAAAAATAGGAGACGGCGAAAATGGATTGGCTAATGGAGAACTGGAAACTTTTATCGTCGCCGGTGATTTGCGCGTTTATCGCGTGGTGGACGAATTGCGTCGCGATAAGAATGTTGTTTCGTCCGCGCCGACCGGTGAATTTGGGCTTGTTTAAGGCGCAGGGCGTTTTTCCGCGCCGGCAAAAAGCGCTCGCGGAAAACCTCGGACGGATGATAGAGAAAAATCTCATCAATCACGACGATTTGCGCCGCGCGCTCAACACGCCGGAATTTCAGCAGGTCTTCCGCGGCGCCGTTACCGCGAAAATCGGCGGCTTCCTCGACAAATTAGTCGGCGAAAATCCGATGTTGGCGATTCTTATCAACGAGCAAGTCCGCGCCAAAGTCGGCGAATTACTGCTCGCCGAAGTCGCGGGCATCATTCCTGAAATTTTAGAAACCGCCGCCGACAAATTGCGCGAACATTTGAATTTTAGCGAACTCGTCCGCGACAAAGTCGAAAAATTCGACAGCGAGCGCATCGAAGAATTATTGTTGGACGTGATGAGCAAAGAATTTGGTTTTATCAAAATTATCGGCGGTGTGCTAGGCTTCGTCATCGGACTCGTGCAGGCGGCGATTTTTTATTTCTAATCGGGGACACTATGCCGATTAGACCATTTCCAATTAAAAATTAGAAATTAAAAATTAAAAATTGCGGAGTGATTAGCAAAATGACGCGAAGCGACCTGAAAAATCAATCTCCACCATTTTTAATTTTTAATTTTTAATTTGTAATTGCTCTAACTTCCAACAAACAAATAGGAAAAAACGATGAACACCTACTTTCCGGGTAGCAACGTGGCGATAATTACGCCGTTCACCGCCGGCGGCGCGCGCATCGACTACGACGCGTATCGCGAATTGTTGGATTGGCAATTGGCGGCGGGCACCGACGGCATCGTTCCCGCCGGTTGCACCGGCGAAGCCGCGACGTTGTCGCACGACGAGCAAAAAGCGATTATCAAATTCACCGTCGAACACGTCGCCGGACGCGCCCGCGTCATCGCCGGCACCGGTAGCAACAACACCGCCGAAGCCGTGATGTTGACGCGCTACGCCAAAGAAGCCGGCGCGGACGGCGCGTTAATTATCACGCCGTATTACAACAAACCGACGCCGGAAGGACAATTTTTGCATTTTAAGAAAATCGCCGACGAGGTCGCGATGCCGATTATGCTCTACAACGTGCCGGGGCGCACCGGCGTCAAAATGTCGCCGGCGACGATTGCGCGGTTGCGGCGGGAAACCGGTAATATCGTGTCGATTAAAGAAGCGTGCGGAAGCGTCGAACAGGTCTGCGACATTCGCGCGCTGTCGGACATTGAAATTTTGTCGGGCGACGACTCGCTGACGGCGCCGATGATGGCGGTGGGGGCGAGCGGCGTGGTGAGCGTCGTGGCGAACCTCATACCGGAGCGCATTAAAGCGCTTTGCGCGGCGGCGAGCGCGGGCGATTTCGCGACGGCGCAAAAAATTCACTATGAGAATTGGGCGCTGATGAAAGCGATGTTCATCGAAACCAATCCGATTTGCGTCAAGACGGCGCTGTCGCTCCTCGGCAAAGTCGCTTTCTCGACGCGCCTGCCGCTCTGCCCCGCCACCCCCGCGACGACCGATGCGTTGCGGGAAATTTTGGCGGGGGCGGGCGTAGGACAGAGTTGAAAGTTTAGATAGATAGCGGTCATCTAAACTCTGAACTTTCAACTCTCAACGCGACCTGCCGGAGTGATTGCTCTATTCAATTGCCACGCCTTTTAAGGCGTGGTGAGCGTGGAAAAAAGAAACGGGCTTTAGCCCAAAATAAGAAATGTGGTCTCATTCCACCGGCTTTAGCCGAGTGATTGTTTGGGCTAAAGCCCATTGTTTAGAGGGACGCTGTCCACGCGCTAAAGCGCGTGGCAATTGAATAGAGCAACCGCGTTCGCGTTGCGCTGGGCTGTTATGCGCCGCCCCTGCGGGGCGCGACTAAAAAAATTCCCCTCTATGGAGGGGTGGCAGGCGAAACGCGCTATCTCGCCTGACGGGGTGGTGATTTTATAAATTATTCCGACCGCCGCGCCGTAGGCGCGAAATGCCGGTAGAAAACCGCCGTCATAAAATCGCGTCCCTTAGGGACGATATGTTGGTCGCGTGGCGTAAAAGGCGATTAACCAACATTTCGTCCCTACGGGACGTTACGTATTTTTTACATTCATTTTCTACCGACATTTAGCGCCTACGGCGCGACTGTCGGAGTTTATTAAAAATTGCGCGAAGCAAATTTGATAATCAAACTCCACAATTTTTAATTCTCAATTTTTAATTTTTAATTGCTCTTCCCCGCCTCGCCGCGGCAGAGCGTGCGGAAGTCCATATCTTGGTTGAAGATGGTGTCGGCTAATTCCAACGTGCAGAGATACCCTAAGTCGATTTTGTTTTCTTCAATCTGCCGCAACAATTCTTTGGTGCGGTCGATGTGTTTAATTGTCCGCACTTCCGAATAGCGCACCGCTTGTCCGGTCGAAATCAAAAAGCCCCAGTCGGACGAAATCGCCAAGAACAATTCGCGCACCATTTGATTGAGCGCCCGTCCCAAGACCCGCCGTTGCGGGTTGGTTTCCGTCGCCAAGTCAAGGTCGCGGAATTTCGTCGCGCAGTCAATCGCGTGGTTGGTCATTCGATACAAATGCCGGAAAATCCAGTGATTCGGCTGATAGTCGCGCTCTTCCACCCACGTTTGGAAATAATCCTTTTTGCCCCACGAACTCGCGCCGGGCATCATTTTTTGTTGCGTCGGATTTTCGCCCAAATACTCGCTCGGCGTTACCGGACGCACTTCGTTCTGGTCAAACAACATTTTGCGGAAAACCGACTCAATCCATTCGGGTCCTTCTTCCCACCAATGCCCGAACAATTCGGCGTCATACGCCGAAACAATCATCGGCTTCTTTTTATTCACTTCGTTGGTGTGATACGCCTGCGCCCCGCGGTGGCAGACAAATTGCCCGGATTGCTCGTGCGCCGTCCCCGCCGCCCATTCGGGATGATAATAATCCTTCGCCCCCAAATCCGCGCCCTTGGCGGTGATGCGGTAATACTTCAAACCGGTGTTGCGGCGCACGTTCGCCGTTTTGAAATACTCCGGCAAATAATCCCAGTCGGCTTCGTAGCCCAAATCGCGATACCATTCTTTATAGTTCGGATGCCCCGGATAACCGGACTCGCGGCTCCACACCGCGGCGCGCGTTTTCTGGTCGATGCCGAACGCCGCGACGCCGTTGGGCGTGATGACCGGCGCGTCCGTGCCGTAAAAATTCCGCGTGTCGCCTTCCTCCAAGCCGTTCGCGTTGACGAGAAACCACTTGATTCCCTCGGCGGCGAGGAATTTGTCGATGTCGGGCGTGTAGGCGTTTTCCGCCAGCCAAATGCCGCGCGGGGCGCGTCCGAAAACGCGCCGATATTGGCGGCAGGCAATCTGAATTTGCGAGCGCACCGCTTCGCCGAAGTGCTTGAACAGCGGCAAAACCATATGCGTCGCCGGACAAGTGATGACTTCGATTTTGCCCATATCCTGAAAGTCCTTATACGCGCGCGTCAGGTCGCCCTCGTAAGCGTCGAAGACGTTTTTGGCGTTCCAAAAACGCGCGAGGATTTGCTCGACCGTCTCGTGATACGGCTTGCCGACCGAGTTGTCGCGCTCGCGGGTCGCCAAAGCGATAAGTTCGTCGATATGCCGCGCCACGCGCTTTTTCAGCAAATCGTCGGTCATCATCGACAGCAAACTCGGCGTCAGCGACAGCGTTACGCGGAAGTCAACCTTGTCGTTCGACAAATTCCAGAACATCTTAATCAGCCGCGTATAAACGCTGACCACCGCCTCCATATACCACTGCTCTTCGAGCGGCACGTCGTATTCGGGATGACGGACGAACGGCAAATGCTGGTGCAACACGAGCGCCCAGTAGCCCTTTTCTTCGGGGGTCGGGTGGGTGCGCTCGCGCCAGTATTTGTATTGATTCCAGCGCCAATCCTCGGCTTTGACCGGAATATCGACGGCGTTCATATCGACGCTAATCGTCGCGTATTCGTTGTAACGCTCCTGATTTTCCTTGAATCCTTTGGGCGAGAAGCAACTGTTGGAGCGGGCGACCTGTTCAAAAAATTCCGTGCCGGCGGCGCGATAGCCGATTTCGGCGACGTAATCGCAACCTCGACCGACATTCAGCCAATAGGTGTTTTTGTCGCTCAAACCGTCGTCCACCTCGAAAACGCCGTTGGCGTTGAAACCGTCGAAATTCACGCCGGTTACTTCATAGACGCGCAGAATCAGCCGGTTGTGGTCGAAGAAATCTTTGCCGAATTTTTCGGTCAGCGTTTGGCGGGTCGCCGCGCCGACTTCCCAAATGGCGAGGATTTTCCCCGGCTCGCGCGGAATGAGATAACAATAGGTTTCGTTGTAGTATTCGCTGATGAACGGCTCGTTGAGGAGCATTTGCCGGTCGATTTTGACGGTTTCGCCGGTGTCGGGGTCAACGAAGGTCTCCGGCAACGCGCAAATTTCGTCGGGCGATTTGGCGACGGCGGACGAGGGCTTGGGGTCGTGTCGCGCGGCGTCGGCGTTGGCGAGCGCGTAGTCCAGATTTTTGACCAAACCGTAATCCGCGCCGGTGTTGCCGGTGGCGGCGTCAGGGATTTGCGACATAAGAACTCTCCTCGTGGTATAAAAAAGAATGATTAAAAATTGCGGGAATCGGCGTTGCGTTAGACAGGTCTGCTTTAAGTATATTAAGAATCTTAAGCGGCTTAAAGAATTAAGCGGCGGGTGTTGTCATTTCCCGCGAAACCGTGCGGTTGCGCCCCGATTGTTTGGCTTCGTGCAACGCGCCGACGGCGGTGTTGAGAAATTTTTCGTCGTCGATTTTCGGCGAATACGTGGTCGCGGTGCCAATCGACACCGTAACCGCCATTTCGCCGTGCCGCGTTTCGACTTTGCCGTTTTCGACGCGCAGGCGCAACCGTTCGGCGACTTTATGCACGTAGTTAAGCCCCGTTTCCGGCAGAATGACGACAAATTCCTCGCCGCCGTAGCGGGTAACAATATCCGTGTCGCGCACGACCTCGAAAATAATTTTCGCCACGTTTTTCAACACCGCGTCGCCGGTGTCGTAATCGTAGGTGTTGTTGAAATCGCGGAAGTGGTCGATGTCGATAAACAACAGCGAAATCGAGTGGCGATAACGCTCGGAGCGCCGCAATTCGCGCTCATAATTGATGCTGAACGCCCGCCGGTTTAACAGACCGGTCAGCGAGTCGTTGAGCGCCAATAACCGCAATTCTTCGTTTTTGCGCTGTAACTCGGCGTTTAGTTGCGACAACTGCAATATCTCCGCCGTCAGCGATTGCGCCGCCGGCGACGGCGCGAACGCGCCGTTTTTCTTGACCGGCATTTCCGCGTTGGCGGGAGTCACTTCCACGCTCAAACAAAGCAACGACGACAGTCGCGATTCCTGGTCGAACAGCGGAAAACCGATGGTTTCTAACAGCACGGTTTCGCCGTTGACGGCGAATTCGACTTGTCCGCACGTTTCGTGCTCGGTTTTGCGCGCGCGCGCCAGCGGATGTTCTTCTTTGTCGGAAATCAGTCCTCGACAAATCGCAAAGAAATTTTCGCCGACGCGCACGTTGCGGAACATTTGATGAAACGCGCCGTTGTAATCTTTGATTGCCAACGACGGCAACACCACCGCCACTTGAATTGACGCCGCGTCAAGGAACAGCCGGTTCGGACGGTTGAGATGGGATGCGCTCATTACCGGTTACTCTTTTTTTGACGAGGGAAAAATTAGAGTTAAGAGTTTAGAGTTGAGAGTTCAGCGGTGGAGTTATTTTTTCAAGACGCGCGAAGCGCATCCTTTGCTCAACTCTAAACTCTAAACTCTCAACTCTAAAACTGCGCCGCCCGCTAACTTCTCCGCGAAAATTTTTATCGCGGCGGGATACGCTTCACATTCCAACTGAAAAACCTTATGGGCAATATCGTCGGCGGTGTCGGTCGGGCTGACGGCGCAGGACGCTTGCCAAATAATCGGACCGGCGTCGTAATCGTTCGTAACGTAATGCACGGTGCAACCGCTTGTCGTCGCGCCGGAATTTTTGACCGCTTCGTGGACGCGCCGCCCATACATTCCGCGCCCGCCGAACGCCGGCAACAACGCCGGATGAATGTTGATAACCTTGCCGCGCAACGCCGGCGGCAACGGATAAAAACACATAAAACCGGCGAGACAAATCAAATCAAATCGGCGCGGCAATAAAACGGCGTCCAACGCCGCGCCCATCGCCGACCAATCCGGCGCGCCGGCGCCGCGCCGAAAATTTTTCGACTCGACCAGCGCGGTCGCAATGCCGGCATTTTTCGCGCGAACCAAGCCGTAAGCATCGGCGCGCGACGCCACGACCAACTGAATATCAATCGGCAACGCGGCGCGGCGGTCGATGAGATTCTGCAACGTCGTCCCGTTGCCGGACAACAACACGGCGGTTTTAAGCGGAGGTATTTCGGGCATTTTTTTTCTCGCGACGCTCGACTAATCCGCCGATAAATTTTTGATGATACTTTTGGCGACCATTTCATTTATTTCGTTATGGCGCGGCACGGCGGATTGTCGTCCGGTTGCCGGTTGCACATAAACATCGTGATTGCCGCCATGCCGAAGAAACACGGCGCCGCGCCGCTGAATCGTTTGAACTAAATCTTTTTTCTTCACGCCAACACCAATTCGCGCTTGTGGTATTTGGCGAGGTGGAGGCACTCGTATAAATCTTTGAGCATCAATTCCAATTCCGCCAAAGTTTTCCCTTGCGTCAAATGCTGAGGGAAATCGTCGAAATAACCGACGAACCAACCGTTGTCCTCAAAGTAAGTGTAATGCATACTCATCGCTTTCGACCTTATTCTTAATCGCCAAAAACTTCAGCGAACGGCACCAATTCGTCGTCGCGACGCGACTCCATTTCAAGCAAATACGCATCGCCCATTTCGTCCGGTTCGTCGTCAATTAACGTAGCCGACCGACAAAAAGTCGCAGTCATTTTATTTCCTTTTTACGGCGTTTCACCCGTCCCACGTTACGCTCATATCGCGAATGATTTTCACTTGTTGCGCGGTAATTGCAATTGTTTGGTCGATGTCCGCCGCCGTGGTTTCGCGCCCCAAACTGAACCGGATTGACCCGTGCGCGGACTCCGTCGGCACCCCTAACGCCAACAACACGTGCGACGGTTCGAGCGAATCCGTCGAACACGCCGACCCCGACGCGACCTGAATTCCCTGCCGGTCTAACCGCAATAAAATCGCCTCGCCTTCCGCGCCGTCGAACCGCACGTTCAGAATATTGGGCAACCGTTCGGTCGCGTCGCCGTTGCGATAAATACGCGGAATTGCCGACAAGCCCGCCCATAACCGCTCGACCAATTCGCGCTCGCGCGCGTCCACCGCCGCCATTTCCGCCGCCGCCAATTCGGCGGCTTTGCCCAGACCGACAATGCCCGGCACGTTGTAAGTGCCGGCGCGCCGGTGTTTTTCTTGTCCGCCGCCGAGCGCCCACGCCGGAAATTTTTTGACCGCCGAACTGATGTATAACGCGCCGACGCCTTTCGGTCCGTAAAATTTATGTCCCGAAATCGACAGAAAATCCACGCCCAATTTTTTCACGTCGAGCGGCACTTTTCCCGCCGCCTGCACCGCGTCGGTGTGGAATAACACGCCGTGTTTTTTGGCGACCGCCGCGATGGCGGCAATCGGCTCAATCGTGCCGACTTCGTTGTTGGCAAACATTATGCTGATGAGCGCCGTGTCGGAGGTAATCGCTTTTTCGATGTCCGCGGGATTGACGAAACCGCGACCGTCCACCGGCGCGACCGTCAACGCGCAACCGCGTTTTTTCGCCATAAATTCGGCGGTTTCCAAAACGGCGTGATGTTCGATGGACGAAGTGATGAGATGTTTTTTGCCGGTGAAATCCGGCGCGTTTTGGATGACCCAGTTATTGCTTTCGGTGGCGCCGGACGTGAAAAAGACCTCCGGTAATTTATCTTCGTCGGCGTGGTCGTTCGCGCCGAGCAGGCGGGCGACTTGCCCGCGCGCCTCCATAACGGCGCGGCGGGAACGTTTGCCGAGTTCGTAATACTTCGCGGAAGCGTTGCCGTAATTTTCGCTGAAAAACGGCAACATCGCGGTCAAGACCTCTTTTCTGACCGCCGTCGTCGCGGCATTGTCCAAATAAATGCTCATCGTTAGTCCTCTCCGGTTGACGCTAAACGCCCCGTATTAGAAACCGCCGCCACGCCGATTCAAGCGGTTGACCGCGAAAAATGTCGGGCGCGTTTTCCCTCGACAATAATTGACGATTGTATTAAAGCCCCGCGCGGTCGCCGCCGATAATCGGAGCAAGCCGGGAAAGCGCGATAAAAACCGGCAATGGGGAACCGCGAGAACGGTCGTCTCGCGAAAAATCAAGGATGAGAAAATGGGACGCACAAAAAAAACGCCGCCGGCATTGGCGGCAACCGACGCGCCGCCGGTAATCGACTTGCAATCCGCCGCGACCGCGCGTCCGCCGAAAAAAAAGGCGAACAGCCGCCGGCAAGCGACCGGCAATCGGGCGTCGACCGGCAGTCGAGCATCGACCCGCCTATTGCTGGCGCGCCTCTTCGGCGGCGGCAACATCCTCGACCCGCTCGCCGTCAAAGCGAGTATCGCGCAAATGCTCAACACCGGCATCAAAACGGCGTAAGGGGAAAGTTGAGAGTTGAAAGTTTAGAGTTGAGAGTTGAGAGTTGAGAGTTGAGAGTTGAGCAGTGGAGTTATTTTGAAAATCCGCGAAGCGCAATTTTGATAAATTACTCCACATCTCAACTCTAAACTCTAAACTCTCAACTCTTCCCTTCCGCCTCATACCGCACGACGCGATTGCGTCCGGTTTCTTTGGCTTGGTAGAGCGCTTGGTCGGCGTTGAGGAAAATCTGCCGCGCCGATTCGTAGTTCGCCCCGACCTCGCAAATGCCGACGCT